>NZ_JBGDVI010000003.1:0-330753 GCF_046551895.1 Salmonella sp. SAL03688 | reverse complement strand
GAGTGCCTTAAGCGCTTTATCGAAATCGAAGGGCTGGGACATGTGTCATTCCTTTTTGATTGTATATTACTGGAATGACACAGAATTTCTAACACTCCCTTTTGGCCTGGTAAGCGTATCTCTTTTGAGAAAGGATGAGCCTGTAAGTATGACCCACAAGTTCGTTTGGTGATTAGTTAAGTCCCGCCCGCGTTAGTCCTGGCGTACTTTTATCCCTTCTTTGCAGACGATATCCCACAATAAATGGACGTTCGGTTTTAGCAATCGGTAAATGGTGATTAATAAAATAATATTCCACTTTCTCTATCCACCTTTCCTTTCGTATTATATGCAAGAACTAGTCTTAATAATAAGCAAATACTTTGTCCCGAAATAGAGGACGAATGGTGGGCATGAGAGAAGGATGTTGGCGGAAGATCACAGGAGTCGAACCTGCCCGGGACCGCTGGCGGCCCCAACTGGATTTGAAGTCCAGCCGCCTCACCGGAGACGACGATCTTCCGCGCCTTGATTGCTACATGGAGGCGCGCGCATTATAGCTACTTCCTGACGTTTCCACATCCCCTCCCGTGCTTTTTTAACTTCCCTTTCCTTCTGCCATGATCGGTTTCATATAAACCCCCATAAAATCCATTAGTTACATTTCATCACACTTTTTGGCGCTACCCTGATCACAGAAAACAAGAATCGTAATTTGATAACCAAATAACGGAATATTCACGCTCGCAGGGAAGGTTTACAAAAACTGTAACCGGTATCAGTGAGCGTTGTGAGCGTTAAGGATGCGTAATGAAAAGTGAGATTCTCTCCGTTAAGGAGAAGATTGGCTATGGTATGGGCGATGCCGCGAGCCATATCATCTTTGATAACGTCATGTTATATATGATGTTCTTCTATACCGATATTTTCGGCATTCCCGCTGGTTTTGTCGGCACCATGTTTTTACTGGCGCGTGCGCTTGATGCCATCTCCGATCCTTGCATGGGCCTGCTGGCCGACCGTACCCGCTCTCGCTGGGGCAAATTCCGACCCTGGGTGCTGTTTGGCGCGTTGCCGTTTGGTATCGTTTGTGTGCTGGCTTATAGCACGCCGGATCTCAGTCTGAACGGCAAAATGATTTATGCCGCCATCACCTACACGTTGCTCACCCTTCTGTACACTGTGGTCAACATCCCTTACTGCGCGTTGGGGGGTGTAATAAATAACCAATGACCCAACGCAGCGTATCTCCCTGCAATCCTGGCGCTTTGTGCTGGCAACGGCGGGCGGAATGCTTTCTACCGTACTGATGATGCCTCTGGTGAAACTGATTGGCGGCGAGAATAAGGCGCTGGGCTTCCAGGGGGGTATCGCGGCGCTCTCGGTGGTGGCGTTCCTGATGCTGGCGTTCTGCTTCTTTACCACCAAAGAGCGCGTTGAAGCGCCTGCCACCCATACCTCCATGCGTGAAGACCTGCGTGATATCTGGCACAACGACCAGTGGCGCATAGTCGGCCTGCTCACCATCCTGAATATTCTGGCGGTATGCGTGCGCGGCGGGGCGATGATGTATTACGTCACCTGGATATTGGGCAAACCGGGCGTGTTTGTCGCCTTCCTCACCACCTATTGCGTCGGCAACCTGATTGGCTCGGCGCTGGCAAAACCGTTGACCGACTGGAAATGCAAAGTGAGCGTTTTCTGGTGGACCAATGCTTTACTCGCAGTAATCAGCGTGGCGATGTTCTTCGTACCGATGCACGCCACGATCGCTATGTTCGTCTTTATCTTTGTGATTGGCGTATTGCACCAGTTAGTCACGCCTATCCAGTGGGTGATGATGTCTGACACCGTCGACTACGGCGAATGGTGTAACGGCAAACGCCTGACGGGGATCAGTTTTGCCGGCACGTTGTTCGTGCTGAAACTGGGTCTTGCCCTCGGCGGGGCGCTGATTGGCTGGATGCTGGCAGGCGGCGGTTACGACGCGGCGGCGAAAACGCAAAACAGCGCCACGATCAGCATCATCATCGCTCTGTTCACTATCGTTCCGGCCATCTGTTATCTGCTGAGCGCCGCGATCGCTAAACGCTACTACACCCTGAAAAGCCCGTTCCTGAAAACCATTCTGGAACAACTGGCGCAGGGCGCACACCGCAACGAACAAGAATTTACCCATAAAGAATTGCAAAACTAAAGGAACAGACTATGAAAATTAGCGACGGAAACTGGCTGATCCAGCCTGGCCTTAATTTGATTCACCCGGTTCAGGTGTTCGACGTTGAACAGCACGGGAATGAGATGGTGATCTATGCCGCGCCGCGCGATGTCCGCGAACGAACCTGGCAACTGGATACCCCGTTGTTTAACCTACGCTTTTTCTCGCCGCAGGAAGGAGTGATAGGTGTACGGATGGAACACTTCCAGGGCGCTTTGGATAACGGCCCACATTATCCGCTCAATGTCTTGCAAGATATCAACGTGGAGATGCGGAACAACGCCGAATTTGCCGAACTCAAGAGCGGCAGCCTGAGCGTGCGCGTCACCAAAGGCGAGATCTGGTCACTGGATTTTCTGCGTAACGGTGTACGTATCACCGGTAGTCAGTTGAAAAATAACGGCTATGTGCAGGACACCAATAGCGGGCGCAACTACATGTTCGAGCGTCTGGATCTCGGCGTGGGCGAAACCGTCTACGGGCTTGGCGAGCGCTTTACCGCGCTGGTGCGTAACGGTCAGACGGTGGAGACCTGGAACCGCGACGGCGGCACCAGCACCGAGCAATCGTACAAGAATATCCCGTTCTATATCACCAACCGTGGCTACGGTGTGCTGGTGAATCATCCGCAGTGCGTGTCGTTTGAAATTGGCTCCGAGAAAGTCTCCAAAGTTCAGTTCAGCGTCGAGAGCGAGTATCTGGAATACTTCGTCATCGACGGCCCGCCCCCGAAAGACGTGCTGAACCGCTATACCCAATTTACGGGTCGTCCGGCGCTGCCGCCCGCCTGGTCGTTTGGCCTGTGGCTGACCACCTCATTCACCACCAACTACGACGAAGCGACCGTTAACAGTTTTATCGACGGTATGGCCGAGCGCAATCTGCCGCTGCACGTCTTCCACTTCGACTGTTTCTGGATGAAAGCTTTTCAGTGGTGCGATTTTGAATGGGACCCGGTGACTTTCCCCGATCCGAAAGGGATGATTCGCCGCCTGAAAGCGAAAGGGCTGAAAGTCTGCGTGTGGATTAACCCCTACATCGGCCAGAAATCCCCGGTCTTCCAGGAGCTGAAAGAGAAAGGATATTTGCTAAAACGCCCGGACGGCTCCTTGTGGCAGTGGGATAAATGGCAGCCGGGACTGGCGATTTACGACTTCACCAACCCGCAAGCCTGCGAATGGTATGCCGACAAGCTGAAGGGCCTGGTGGAGATGGGAGTGGACTGCTTCAAAACTGACTTCGGCGAACGCATTCCAACGGATGTGCAGTGGTTTGATGGTTCAGAACCACAGAAAATGCACAACCATTATGCCTACATCTACAACGAACTGGTGTGGAACGTGCTGAAAGAGACCGTCGGCGTTGAAGAGGCGGTGCTGTTCGCCCGTTCCGCCTCGGTGGGCGCGCAACAGTTCCCGGTGCACTGGGGCGGCGACTGCTACGCCAACTACGAATCGATGGCGGAAAGCCTGCGCGGCGGGCTGTCCATCGGCCTGTCAGGGTTTGGCTTCTGGAGTCATGATATTGGCGGATTCGAGAATACCGCGCCGGCGCATGTCTACAAGCGTTGGTGCGCATTCGGCTTGCTCTCCAGCCACAGCCGCCTGCACGGTAGCAAATCCTACCGGGTTCCGTGGGCCTATGACGACGAGTCCTGTGACGTGGTGCGCTTCTTCACCGAACAGAAGTGCCGGATGATGCCATATCTGTATCGGGAAGCGGCGCGTGCCAACGAAGCCGGTACGCCAATGATGCGGGCGATGATGCTGGAGTTCCCGGACGATCCGGCGTGTGATTATCTTGATCGCCAGTACATGCTGGGAGATGCGGTCATGGTAGCGCCGGTATTTAGTGAAGCGGGCGACGTGGAGTTCTATCTGCCAGAAGGCCGCTGGACGCACCTGTGGCGCAACGATGAAGTGCAGGGCAGCCGCTGGCATAAACAGCAACATGACTTCCTGAGTCTGCCAGTGTACGTGCGTGACAATACACTACTGGCGCTGGGCAACAATAGCCAGAAGCCCGATTACGCCTGGCATGAGGGTACGGCCTTCCAGTTATTCCATCTGGATGACGGCTGCGAAGCGGTCTGCGAAGTCCCTGCTACGGATGGTTCGACAATCTTTACGCTGCAGGCGAAACGCACAGGCAATACCATTACGGTGAGCGGCGAAGGCGAGGCGCGCAACTGGACGCTGTGTCTGCGTAATATTACGCAGATTAGCGGTACCAAATGCGGTTCATATGCGGGAAGTGAACTGGGCGTAGTGGTCACCCCGCAGGGAAATGAAGTGGTAATTACGCTTTAAATCTGAATCGCCGGATGGCGCCGTGAGCTGCGCCATCCGGCCTACAAATGAGCAAGAACCGTAAGCCCGGTAAGCGCCACCGCCACCGGGCAAGCCCTCAATTACAGCGCTGGCTCCGTTGACGTAACTTCCCCGCCGGACACCACGCCCGCTTGCATCGTCTGCGTTATCTGCTGCTTTTGTGCGTTGACCGCGTGTAATTGCCCGTTTACCGTCGGTTTCAACGGCGCATCGGCCTGAATATTGCCGCTGGCCGTGAGCTGAATATTGCCATCGCCAGCAATCGGTAATGCCGGCCAGCCCCACTGCTGTAGCACATCCATTGGTACGCCGCGTCCGTTCAGGCTGATTTGCGTCTGACGCTGCGGCAGTTGCGATACGCTGGCAGTGGCTTCCAGTATCCCTTTTCCAGTAAACGCGCTCAGATCGCTGATGTTGACCGTGCTGGCATTAGCCGTCAACGACAGCGACGGGCGGCGCACGTCCACACGGTTAAAGGTTGCCGCTGCGGCGTTGAGGGTCGCATTGCCGCTCCAGACGCCCCATTGATGATGTTGTACCAGCTCCAGGTTTGCGCCGTAGCCGTCCAGAGCGGTGATTTGCCACGGGAAGGCCGGGTCGATATCAATCACCAGATTGCGGCTGGCGCTGAATTTTTTCAGCGTCAGGCTGTTCAACCAGTCGGGCAGCGGCTTCATCCATAACTGCTTCCAGTTTTCCGGCAGCGTATACTCCAGCCCGGCGATAGCGGTATCGTCCAGAATAAGCGCTTTGCCTTCGCGTAACCAGGCGCCGGAAGTTCTGACCATACCGCCTTCCCAGCGGGTAGTGAACTGGCGTAGCGCAACGCCCTGTGGTGAAAATTCGGCGTTCAGGATTGGATCGAGCAAGTGCAGCGAGCCGTAAATAAACTCGCTGGCGTTCATCGATAATTTACCTTCCTGACTTTGCCAGTCTTCTTTGCGCAGAGTCAGATTGCGCAAACTCAGGTCAAGATCGGTGACTGCCCAGTCTGGTCCTTGCAGGCTGGAGTCCGTCACTTCAAGACGACCAATCTGCAAAGATGGAACCGTAGTAAGCGGCGCGAAAAACTCGCTCAGGGATTTATCGCTTTGTAACCGAATATCATTCAGCCGCAGATTTTCAACGACCCAACTACCGTCAGCGTTACGCCGGGCGACGCCGGTTAACGCTCCGCGCGCCATATCGGCGCCGACGGTGTTTAACATCACCTGATTATGGTCGATACTGCCTTCAATAAGCACATTAGTGGCGGGAACGTCGTTTAACGTCAGCGAACCAGCGCTCAGTTGGATCTGGGCTTTATTGCCCAATACCCGACCGGCTTCGGGGCGCCAGGGCATAACGCCGCCGTTAACGCGCTGGGCGCTCAACCGCCATTCGCTGCCGGGACTATTGAGCGCCATATTGCGAAGTTGCAGGCGGTCGGCCTCAAACGGGAAAGGGGCGGTTTGCACTGAAATATTCAGCGTGCCGTCCTGTAACAGAATCGTGTCGACATGCAGCGGCGCGGTTAACTGGCGAATGCTCAGACCGATATCTACGGTTTTCGCGACCAGGGTAGCAGGCTGACCATCACGACCAAAGGTCACATTCTCCAGTAAAAGATGGGATGGGGCGGAAAAACGATGATCCATCACGTCGAATGTAAGGTGATAACCGCTGTTCTCTGATATCCAGTTGCTGACATGATCTGCGCCCCAGCGCGTTTGCAGCAGAAAATAAAAGCCGAAAATCACCACTAAACAGGCGATCAGCACGTAGAGAAGCAACCTCCCAATCAATTTCATGGTCTTCCATCCCGTGAAATGCACATAGGGGATTTATGCACGATTTGCGTGCAATCCTCAAGACAGGAATGGTGAAAGAGCGTTACAGCAGCGGCGAATCGTGTCGCCGCCGCAGGGTTTTTACGGTTTTTCCGGCGGGAGAATCAGGTTCAGCACGATAGCCGTGATGCCGCCAGCGGCAATTCCGGATGAGAGCAGATTTTTCACCCATTCCGGCGCGAACTGCAGGATCTGCGGCTGTTGCGAGACGCCAAGACCCACGGCCAGCGACAGGGCGATAATCAGAATCGCGCGGCGGTTCAGCGGCTCACGCGAGACAATACGCACCCCGGAGGCGGCAATGGTGCCGAACATCACCAACGTGGCGCCGCCGAGCACCGGTTCCGGGATATGCTGCACAAAACCGCTTACCGCCGGGAACAGGCCGAGTACAATCAGCATCAGCGCGACGACAAATCCCACATAGCGACTGGCGACGCCAGTCAACTGAATTACGCCGTTGTTCTGACCGAAACAGGAATTCGGGAACGTATTAAATACCGCTGAAACAAATGAGTTCAGGCCGTTAGCCAGTACGCCGCCCTTTAGCCGTTTCATGTACAAGGGGCCGGATACCGGCTGCTCGGAGACATCAGAGGTGGCGGTGATGTCGCCGATGGTCTCCAGCGACGTAATCATAAAGACCAGCATCAACGGCAGTAACAGGTTCCAGTCAATGCCCAGACCATAATACAGCGGGGTCGGCACCATCAGGATGTCCTGTGAGACCGGCGCGTTATTCTCAGGCAACATGCCCATAAACCAGGCCAAAAGATAGCCAGCCGCCATGGCAATAACCAAAGAAGCCACGCGCAGGTAGGGATTACGCTGCCGATTCAGCAGGATAATAATGGCCAGGACGACGCCGGCCAGCAGCAGGTTTTTCGGTGCGCCAAAGGTGTTGTCGCTCATGGCGGCATAGCCGCCGCCGATGGAGGTTAGCCCCACCTGAATCAGCGACAGGCCAATAATCATCACCACGACGCCGGAGACTAACGGCGTGATAATCCGGCGCGCCAGATGTAGAATGCGAGAAAGCACCATCTCGGTGCAGCTTGCCAGCATCAGCGTGCCGAACAGCGCCGCCATCATCGTCGGGACATCCGCGCCGCCGGTTTTCAGCGCGGTACCGCCCATAATCAGCGGGGCGACAAAGTTAAAACTGGTTCCCTGGATGGATAACAGCCCCGATCCTACCGGCCCCCACGCTTTGATTTGAATAATAGAGGCTACGCCGGAGGCGAACAGCGACATGCTGATAATGTGCTGCGTATCCTGCGCCGGTAAACCCAACGCCTGGCAGATTAACAGCGCTGGCGTGATTACCGCGACAAACATAGCCAGCAGATGCTGACAAGCGGCAAAAAGGGTTTGAGGGAGCGGCGGTCGATCTTCAAGACGGTAAATTAATTCGCTGTTTTGCGTCTGCGCAACCGGTTGCGCATCTGCCGGCTCGATGGCGTTAACGGACATCAGGGACATTCTCGTGGTGGAAAAGCGGTGATTTTATCTGACCAGATGGTAAAAGCAAACGATTGCTAGCGAATATTCTTAATATTTAAAAAAGATAAATGCACCTTTTTATATAACTTTTTGCCTTTTTCTGCTTAAAATCCATGCCGAAGACTCGCAAAGAGCTAAAAAACTGACTCAGGAAATGATTTGTGCGCACATGTCACAGCGCACTACAGGAGCTTTAAATGTTTGAACTCGATACCTTATCGACCCTTGTCGCCGCCACGCTGGTGCTGCTACTGGGTCGCAAGCTGGTCCAGTCTGTCTCCTTACTGAAGAAATATACGATTCCGGAACCGGTGGCGGGGGGGTTACTGGTCGCGGTTGCTCTGCTTGTGCTGAAAAAAAGCGTCGGTTGGGAGGTCAACTTTGATATGACCCTGCGCGATCCGTTGATGCTGGCGTTTTTCGCGACGATCGGCCTTAACGCTAACCTTGCCAGCCTGCGCAAGGGGGGACGCGTTGTTGGCGTCTTCCTGGTAGTCGTGGTCGGATTACTGCTGATGCAGAATGCCATCGGTATCGGCATGGCGAGTCTGTTGGGGCTGGACCCGTTAATGGGGCTGATTGCCGGGTCAATTACGCTGTCCGGCGGACACGGTACCGGCGCGGCGTGGAGTAAACTGTTTGTCGAACGTTATGGTTTTGCCAATGCCACCGAAGTTGCGATGGCATGTGCAACCTTTGGCCTGGTGCTGGGCGGGTTGATTGGCGGCCCGGTAGCGCGTTATCTGGTGAAACACTCCACCACGCCGGATGGAATGCCTGACGATCAGGCCGTGCCGACAGCCTTTGAAAAGCCGGATGTGGGCCGTATGATCACCTCTCTGGTGCTAATCGAAACTATCGCCCTGATTGCTATCTGTCTGACCGTGGGCAAAATCGTAGCGCAGCTACTGGCGGGAACGGTGCTTGAACTGCCGGTCTTCGTTTGTGTGCTATTTGTTGGGGTGATCCTCAGCAATGGCCTGGCGCTGGTGGGTTTTTATCGCGTATTTGAGCGTGCTGTTTCGGTACTGGGGAACGTGAGTTTGTCACTGTTCCTGGCAATGGCGCTGATGAGCCTGAAGCTGTGGGAACTGGCGTCGCTGGCGCTGCCGATGCTGGCGATTCTGGTGGTACAGACCATCTTCATGGCGCTGTACGCGATCTTCGTCACCTGGCGCATGATGGGGAAAAACTACGATGCGGCGGTGCTGGCGGCGGGTCACTGTGGTTTTGGCCTTGGCGCAACGCCGACCGCCATTGCTAATATGCAGGCGATTACCGACCGTTTTGGCCCCTCGCATATGGCGTTCCTGGTGGTGCCGATGGTCGGCGCGTTCTTTATCGATATCGTCAATGCGTTGGTGATCAAGCTGTACCTGATGCTGCCAATGTTTGCCGGATAAAGATGAAAAAACGTTGCCGTCAACCTGAAACCCTGCGTGAACGCTGTCGTCATATTTTTGGCGATGAGCCGCCGGTTCTTAACGTATGGGAAGCGGAGTTTGACTATGCCGATGCTGAGTTGCAGGCGCTGGCGGCGACGGACTGGCGGCAGATTACCGATTGGCATCTGAGCGTTTATTATGTGCTGAATCTGGTTTACCACGAGCCGATGCAGCCGGAATTGTTTCGTTATCTGTTTCCTCTATGCCTTGCCTGTTGGCGCGAAACGCTGTTAACCCATGGCTATGGCGATCACTTCGAGGAGTCTTTCCTGCGCGCGTTACGGCGGCCTTATCTCTGGCGGGAAATGATGGATGCCGCTCAGCGCCAGCAGGTACGGCATTTTTTGCTGGAGACCATGCTGGCGCGAATCAATCACGAGCGCGGTTTCAATTCTCCGCTGACCTGGCTGGATACCTTCAATGTTCTCGGCGGCGTTGCGCCGTTTATCCGTTCGCTCTGGAATCAGTGGTGGTCACTGGATACGCCGGGTAAAGCGGTATGCGCGTTGCAGTACGCCGCGCATTTAATTTATCCGGTAGAGGTTAACCCGCTTTGGCCAGAAGGCTCGTGGCAGTGGCAACCGCCATTAGGTGCGACGGAAGAACCGTGGTTGGAAAATAATCTGGCGTTTTTAACCCGGCAGTTAACGTCGGAGATGATCCTCGACGGGGTGCAGAAGGCGGCGGCAATGCTGCGGGACGAGCCGGAGAGTGCGATGGCAACGCGTATCTCGCGCGATGCCCTGGCAGCCCAGGACGTTATCGCTATCCAGATTGAGGATCTTCTGTCGGCTCTGTCGCGCGGCGAATAGGATTAGGCGTTGGAATAACGTTCGGTTTCCGGCATCCAGCGCTCAATCAGCGCTTGTGCCTGCTGCGGATAACGTTCGTGAATATGACGGGCAATACGCTGAACTTCGGGGATCATGGCTTGATCGCGCAGCAAATCAGCTACTTTAAATTCGGCATTACCCGTCTGGCGCGTGCCCAGTAATTCCCCCGGGCCGCGAATCTCTAAATCTTTTTGTGCAATCACAAAGCCGTCGTTGCTGTCGCGCAATACCTGTAAACGCTTCTGCGCCGTTTTCGACAACGGCGATTTATAGAGCAGCACGCAGTGCGATGCGACCGCGCCACGGCCAACGCGTCCTCTGAGCTGGTGTAATTGCGCCAGGCCCAGTCGCTCCGGGTTTTCAATAATCATCAGGCTGGCGTTAGGAACATCGACCCCCACCTCAATCACCGTAGTGGCGACCAGCAGATGCAGTTCACCCTGCTTAAAGGCCTGCATCACCGCCTGTTTTTCGGCGGGCTTCATGCGGCCGTGTACCAGGCCGATATTCAACTCCGGTAACGCCAGCTTGAGCTCCTCCCAGGTGGCTTCCGCCGCCTGCGCTTCCAGCAGGTCGGACTCTTCAATCAGCGTACAGACCCAGTAGGCCTGACGGCCTTCGGTTGTGCAGGCGTTGCGCACACGATCAATGATTTCATGGCGACGGGTATCCGGAATCGCAACGGTAGTGACAGGGGTACGGCCCGGCGGTAGCTCGTCAATCACCGAGGTATCGAGATCGGCGTAGGCAGTCATCGCCAGGGTGCGCGGAATGGGCGTTGCGGTCATAATCAACTGATGCGGATGAAAGCCCTGTTGTTGGCCTTTTTCCCACAATGCCAGCCGCTGGTGGACGCCAAAGCGGTGCTGCTCATCGATAATGACCAGCGCCAGCCCGTTAAACTGCACCTGTTCCTGAAAGATAGCGTGGGTGCCGACAATCATCTGCACCTGACCGCTGGCAATAGCCTCTTGCTGCGCCTGACGCGCTTTACCTTTTTGCTTACCTGCCAGCCAACCCACTTCAACGCCCAACGGTTCGAACCAGTTGCGGAAATTATTTGCGTGCTGTTCAGCCAGCAATTCGGTCGGCGCCATCAGCGCCACCTGCTTACCATGAGCGATGGCGCGTAGCGCCGCCAGGGCGGCAACCAGCGTTTTCCCTGAACCGACGTCGCCCTGAACCAGACGCATCATCGGCACATCCAGCGCCATATCACGTTCGATCTCTGCCACCACCCGCGCCTGCGCGCTGGTGGGTTTAAACGGCAACGACGCCAGCAGCTTGTCTTTCAATATGTTGTTGGTACTTAGCGGCTGAGCGTGGTAGCGCTGCGCGCCTGCGCGAAGCGCCAGCATACTGAGGTTATGCGCCAGTAGCTCTTCAAGAATAAGCCGCCGCTGCGCCGGGTGTTTGCCGGTTTCTAAATCGGCGAGCTGGAGTGTCGGCGGCGGGCGATGCAAGGTACGTAGCGCCTCCGGCAGGCTCATCATACCCTGCGCCAGTTCCGGCGGCAGTAGTTCGGCAATGGCGCAGGTGTCGAGCAACTCCAGCGCCTGATCGGTAAGCTTGCGCAGTGTCGCTTGCTTCACGCCCTCGGTGGTCGGATAGACGGGGGTGAGCGTTTCCTGAAGTTCCGGCGTGCTGAGATCGCCCTGCAGGCGATATTCCGGATGGATCATCTCTGCGCCATACTTGCCGCGCTTCGCTTCCCCGTAGGCCAGCACACGTCGTCCCGTCGCCAGGCTGTTTTTCATCGCCGCGTTAAAATTGAAAAAGCGCATGGTAAGAATGCCGGAACCGTCGCTAATCTGGCAGGTCATCATCCGACGACCGCCGAAAGTGATATTGCAGTTCAGCACTTCACCTTCAACGGTGGCGTAGATGCCAGGCAGCAGTTCGCCAATGGGGTAGAGATGGGTACGGTCTTCGTAACGCAGAGGGAGGTGGAGCAGGAGGTCCTGCACGGTATGCAGGCCAATTTTCGCCAGTTTACTGCTTTGCGCTGCGCCGACGCCTGTCAGGGAATTGAGCGGAACAGCGTCTAACAAGCGGCCTGACATGGTGATTACCCTGCCGCCTGCATCGTCGCCCACCAGTCAGCATCGGCGTCGATTTCGCCCTGCTGATTGACGCGAGGATAAGGCAGACCTTTACGTTTAGCGACTTTCGCCAGCACCGGATAACCACCCTCAAACAGCAGGCGCTGCTGTTCATCTTCCGGCAACATGCTATTTTCACGCAGATACATGCCCGCGTTCTGTCGCTGGCGCTGGGCTTCATAAAGAATGAGCGCGGAGGCGACGGAAACATTCAGCGACTGTACCATGCCGATCATCGGAATGATGATATCCCGATCCGCCAGGTCTAATGCTTCCTGAGTAATACCGGTTTTCTCCTGACCCATCAGAATACAGGTCGGGCGCGTGTAATCAATCTCGCGAAAGTCTACGGCCTTATCAGAAAGATGGGTTGCCAGAATCTGCATTCCCCGTCCTTTCAAATGGGCTACCGCATCGCCAATGGTACGGTGAGTTTTCACCTGTACCCAACTGTTGCTGCCCGCCGCTGCGGAAGCCATGGTGCGCATCCGGCTACCAGGCCAGATGGCATGGACTTCATGGACACCAACGGCATCTGCGGTACGAATGATTGCAGAAACGTTATGAGGTTTGTGGACTTGCTCCATGCAGACCGTGAGATCAGGCTGACGCCTGGCGAGCATTTCGCATATACGCGCATAACGTTTTGGATTCATAGTGCTAGTTTCGGTTACGGGTGACTTTAATGACGTCTGGCATCACGCGGATTTTGCGCATGATATTCGCCAGATGTACGCGATCGCGTGCGGTAAGGCGAATAAAGGTACTATAGACGCGACCATCTTTCTCTTCAGTATTCAGGCTTTGAATATTGGAGGTGGTGGTATTAATCGCCGCCGTCAGGTTAGCCAGCGCGCCCTGATGGTTAAACATTTCCACCTTGATTTCGGTAATGAATTCCTGCTCCGTCTCTTTGTCCCATTCGACCGCCATAAATTTCTCTGGCTCTTTCTGGTATCCACGGATATTACGGCAGGATTCATGGTGGATCACCAGTCCTTTACCTGGGCTGACGTGAGCGATGATCGGGTCGCCTGGGATCGGACGACAACACTTCGCAAAGGTGATAAGCACACCATCCGCGCCTTTAATCGGCAGGTGGCCGTGATTCGATTGCGCAACGGTCGGCACCACGGCTTCGCCTTGCTGCAGATTTTTCGCGACCACTACGCTCATCGCGTTGCCGAGACCGATTTCCGCCAGCAGATCGTCAAGCGTTGCCAGCTTCATACGATCCAATTCGCGCTGAATATTTTCCTGCGGAATTTCCGCCAGCTTACGACTACCGCCTAAGGCATGGTTAAGCAGACGACGGCCCAGGCTTACGGAGTCATCACGTTTGAGGTTTTTCAGCAACTGACGAATTTTAGCGCGCGCTTTAGAGCTGACGACAAAGTTCAGCCAGGCGGCGTTGGGACGCGCGCCCGGCGCGGTAATAATTTCGACGGTCTGACCGCTGCTAAGCGGCTGCGACAGTGGATAAGGCTGCCGGTCAACACGCGCGCCGACGCAGGCGTGGCCGATGTCGGTATGCACTGCATAGGCAAAATCCACCGGCGTAGCGCCAGCGGGCAGTTCGACAATGCGTCCTTCCGGGGTGAAAACGTAAATCTCATCCGGGAAGAGATCGGATTTTACGCTTTCGATAAATTCAAACGAACTACCGGCGCTCTGTTGTAGCTCCAGCAGGCTCTGCATCCAGCGCTGGGCGCGGATCTGCGCCGTGGTGCTGGTCTCACCGTGTTCTTTATACGCCCAGTGCGCCGCGACCCCCATTTCCGCCATCTGATCCATGTCTTCGGTACGGATCTGGACTTCAACAGGAACGCCGTGCGGGCCGATCATTGAGGTGTGCAAAGACTGATAGCCGTTCGCTTTGGGAATGGCAATATAGTCTTTCACCCGTCCCGGACGCGGCTTATAGAGACTGTGCATCTGGCCGAGTACGCGATAGCAGGTATCGGAGTCATGAACGATGACGCGGAAAGCGTAAATGTCCATGATCGAGTGAAAACGCTGCTCTTTGAGCACCATTTTGCAGTAGATCGAGTAAAGATGTTTTTCGCGACCGCTAACGCGACACGGAATTCCCGCCTCTTGCAAACGTCCTTCGATTTCAGAGAGGATTTTTTGGATCATCTCCTTACGGTTGCCGCGCGCCGCTTTTACCACTTCTTTGATGACGCGGTAACGATTGGGATACAGCGCTTCAAAACCCAGCTCTTCCAGCTCGGTTTTGATGTGATGAATACCTAAACGGTGCGCCAGAGGACTGTAGATTTCCAGCGTTTCACGGGCAATACGACGACGTTTATCCGGGCGTAACGAGCCCAGCGTGCGCATGTTATGGGTACGGTCAGCAAGCTTAATAAGAATGACGCGGATATCCTGCACCATCGCCATAATCATTTTGCGAAAGTTTTCGGCCTGCGCCTCTTTCTTATCGCGGAACTTGAGCTTATCAAGTTTCGACACCCCCTCTACCAGCTCGGCAACGCTTTTACCGAAAAGCTGTTCCATGTCCTGATAGGTGGCGGGGGTATCTTCAATCACGTCATGCAGCAGAGCGGCCATCAACGTTTCGTAGTCGAGTTTCATCTCGGCCAGAATACAGGCCACCGCTACCGGGTGCGTGATATAGGGTTCACCGCTTGAACGTGTCTGGCCCTCGTGAGCGTCACGTGCAACGAGATACGCCTGCCGAAGACGCTTAATCTGGTCTTCCGGCAGGTAGGTTTGAATCAGTTGATTCAGGCTTTCAAACAGATACAAGGGCGACCCGCTTTGTGATTAACGACGACCTTCAGCAATAGCGGTAACGGCTTGTAATTCAGCGGCTTCCTGCTCTTGCTGTTCCTGGCGCTCGCGGACGTCAAGGATCTGGTTGTTAATCAGACCTTCTTCGATTTCGCGCAGCGCGATAACGGTAGTTTTATCGTTTTCTTCCGGTACCAGCGGATCCTTTCCGCCTACCTGCATCTGACGAGCGCGACGCGCGGCGACCAGTACCAGGTCAAAACGGTTACCAATTTTCTCTACAGCGTCCTGAACAGTTACGCGTGCCATACTTAAAATGCTCCACAGGTGAAGAAATGACTGGGCATGATACTGAAAGTGGGTTCAGTCTGCCAACAATTTGCTGATTAAAGCGTCATGACGCTGCTTTTGGCGGCTCATACGCAGACGTTCAGCGCGAATGATGGTTTTCAAGTCGCTTAACGCGGTATCAAAGTCGTCATTCACAATAAGATAATCATATTCGGCGTAATGGCTCATTTCTGCAACCGCTTGCGCCATTCGTTTGGCAATGACTTCTTCGCTATCTTGCCCGCGGCCGCGTAAACGGCGATCCAATTCGATCTTTGATGGCGGCAAAATAAAAATGCTGCGTGCTTGCGGCATCTTTTCGCGAATTTGCTGGGCGCCCTGCCAGTCGATATCCAGAAAAACATCAACGCCGGTTGCCAGCACTTGCTCAATGGTTTCGCGCGAAGTGCCGTAGTAATTGCCAAACACTTCCGCGTGCTCCAGAAACGCCTCCCTGCCAATCATGGTTTTAAACTCATCATGATTTACAAAGAAATAGTGCTCACCGTGCACTTCACCCGGACGCGGCGCGCGCGTGGTATGTGAAACGGAAACCTGAGTGTCATACAACGGTTGGGTTTTTAATAAAGCCTGAATCAGGCTGGATTTACCCGCGCCACTGGGGGCAGAAACAATATAAAGCGTACCTTGAGCCATGAGTATCTTACGTCTGTGATTATCGAAATAGAGCCTTGATACGGGCTTATTATACACATCGCCGTTATGCGACGTAGTCTTTGTCACACTTTTTGCGCCAGATTATTGCATTTTGCGTCCCTTTTTCCGCTTTTATCGCGTCGTTGCAGCAACCCACCAAAAAATCTGGAAAGCGGCTCGGATGATGCATTTTTACCTGTCAGTTTTTATTCACTAAAGCGCTATACCTGCCGGGCAATGTGCGCAGGAGGTCGTGATGAGATTATGGAAAAGTATGGCGTGGGGAATTTTATTGTGGCATTCGCAGAGTGGGGCGCTTTGCCCGGCCTGGCCGCCAGCAAGGGCCGCTGAAGAAATCGCCCGTTTACAGCAACAGCTCGCTGACTGGAATGACATCTACTGGAAACAAGGTGTTAGCGCGGTTGACGATAGTGTGTACGACCAACTCAGCGCAAGGCTGGTTCAGTGGCAACGCTGTGTTGGTCAGGATGTTTCATCTACTCCGGTTTCACCGCCGTTAAACGGTACAACAATGCATCCTGTTGCGCATACGGGCGTACGCAAACTCGCGGACCGGCAGGCGGTAGAACAGTGGATGCGCGGGCGCAGCGAGCTTTGGATACAACCAAAAGTGGATGGCGTAGCGGTAACGCTGGTTTATCAAAACGGTAAACTGGCCAGGGCTATCAGCCGGGGTAACGGACTACAAGGCGAGGACTGGACGCCAAAAATTCGCCTGATCCCCTCTATACCGCAGACAACACAAGGCGCGCTAGCTAACGCGGTGTTGCAGGGCGAAATCTTTCTACAGCGCGAGGGGCATATCCAGCAACGGATGGGCGGGATGAATGCGCGCTCGAAAGTCGCAGGAATGTTAATGCGCCAGGATAACGCCTCCGCGCTAAATTCGTTGGGTATTTTTATTTGGGCGTGGCCGGACGGTCCGGCAAATATGCCCGAAAGATTAAGCCAACTTGCTAAGGCTGGATTCAGTCTGACGAAGAAATATTCCCTGGCGGTAAAAGATGCCAGCGAGGTCGAGCGGGCGCGCCAGTCATGGCTGACGTCAGCGTTGCCCTTTGTGACGGATGGCGTAGTGATACGCATGGCTAAAGAGCCCGCGGCACAATACTGGCGACCCGGGCAGGGCGACTGGCTGGCAGCATGGAAATATCCGCCAGTAGCGCAGGTCGCGCAAGTGAGCGCTATTCAGTTCTCGGTGGGGAAAAGCGGCAAAATTACCGTAGTAGCGTCGCTTGTCCCCGTTATATTGGATGATAAGCGGGTTCAGCGGGTCAATATCGGTTCTGTGAAACGTTGGGAAGCGTGGGATATCGCGCCGGGCGATCAGATCCTGGTGAGTCTGGCGGGGCAAGGCATTCCCCGGCTTGATGAGGTCGTCTGGCGGAGTCGTGAGCGGAGTAAACCTGTACCGCCTGATAGCCATTTCAACTCGCTGACCTGCTTTTACGCGTCGGCAACGTGTCAGGAACAGTTTATCTCCAGGCTGGTATGGCTGGGGTCACGGTCGGCGTTGGGTCTGGACGGAATGGGTGAAGCCAGCTGGCGGGCCTTGCATCAGACGCATCGCTTTGAGCATATCTTCTCCTGGCTTGCCCTGACGTCAGCGCAAATAGCCAACACGCCAGGCTTTGCTAAAGGAAAAAGCGAGCAGATATGGCGGCAATTTAACCTGGCGCGCCGGCAGCCGTTTACCCGCTGGATCATGGCGATGGATATCCCCTTAACGCAGGCCGCATTACAGGCCAGCGGCGATCGTTCATGGGAGCAGTTATTAATGCGAACAGAGCAACACTGGCGGCAGTTGCCAGCGACGGGCGAGCGTCGTGCCGGGAGAGTCATCGACTGGCGGAATAATCTGCAGATCAAAGCGCTGAGCAGATGGCTGGCTGCTCAGCATATTCCCGGATTTGGGTCTTAGTGCCCTTCATGGCGGTAATAAAATACCGGCAGGCCAAGTTTAAGACGTAGCGCTAATAACCTTGCTGTAAAGCCAAACAGTAGCGTAGAGATAACGACGACATCCGGATTCATGACGTAATGTTGCAGCGCAATATAGAGCACCGCCGAGGCGAACGAAATGCCGGCATATAGCTCTTTTTGAAACACCAGTGGAATGCGTTTGCAGAACATATCGCGGAGCACGCCGCCAAAGACGCCGGTAGTGACGGCAGCCACCACGGCGATAATTGGCCCTTCGCCCATATCAAGGGCTATCTGAGCGCCAATAATAGAGAAAACCACCAACCCCAGCGCGTCAAGTACCAGGAAAAGCTTGCGTAAATAGGGCATGACGGGGGCAACAATGGTGGTCAATACAGCGGCAGTCGCCACAATAATGACATATTCGGGATGCTTCACCCAACCCAGCGGATAGTGACCGAGCAGAATGTCGCGAACCGAGCCTCCACCAATGGCGGTGGCGGTAGCAATAATAATTACGCCGAATGTATCCATGCGACGACGACCCGCAGCGAGTGCGCCCGTCATGGCCTCGGCAGTGATGCCAATTAAATAAAGAACGTGCAACAGCATGATTTCCCCCTAATTTACTGGGGGCGAAGATTAACGATTTGTGCGCTGTATCACGATTGAGATTTTCTAAGGCATTACACGATTAATAAATTTTAGTAATGATTTTAAATTTATAATTAATAATTATTTATTATAAATATCAATAAATTGAACATCATTTTTGTGGTTTATTGTATGCGGGGTTTTTCTGTTTTGACTTAGATAAATTAAAATAACGGCGCCCTGGACGCGCCGCCGGTGAGTCATTTCATTATGGCTGCTGTGCGGTAAGTTGTGTGATGAAGCGCTGACGCGAGCGTTCCACATACTGTTGCAACCCATTGGAATCAAAGAATGCGTGTGTATCGCCGTTGCGAAGTTGCTGTCGTTTCTCCAGTAGCCCGAAGCGGTCACCTTTGTTGGCAATAAAGATATCAACACGCTGGGCGGCCAGTGTCTTAAAGCTGCTCTGAATATCAGTAACCAGGTCAGGGTAATTTTTGTTGTTAATCAGCAGATAGTCAGGTGTGGCGAGACTATCTGCGTAAATTAGCGTCTTGCCGTTGCGGAGCGTTACGCGCCAGGAGGTTGAGCCGGGTAGATGTCCAGGCGTGAATAGCGCTGTCACGGTTATCCCTCCGAGGCTGATGCTTTCCTGGTTGTGGATAATTTTATCGGTGGTGACGGGCGGAAAGGGGAGCGCATCGCCAAGCGCAAAATCCTCTCGTCCACCCCTCGCCATCTGATCGGCGTTGGGTTGGCTGGCGACCAATTGTGCGCCGCTCCACGCTTTCAAACGTGCCATGCCCCCCGCTTGATCCAGCCGCGCATGGCTATTCAACAGATAGCGCACGTCTGTGAGGCGGAATCCTGCCGCTTCAATATTCGCTTTAATTTGCGGTGCGCTTTCATCCAACCCCGCATCAATAAGAATATGCCCTGCCGGAGTGGTCAGCAGAATAGAAGAGAGATTTTCCGTGCCGACATACCACACGCCTTCTGTGATTTGAAACGGCTTTATAGGCTTAGCCCACGCTTTAAACAGTGATAACGGAGGCGCGGGTGATAACGGTTGTGAAGGATCTAATGCCGCCATGGCAGGAAGTGCTGATGTTGAAAATATACATACAAAGAATAATGCATAGCGATTCATAATGTTCTCCTGATTGAAGCGCCCGCAGTATACCTGGCAGTAATTTAGCCAGGTTCAATAAGAGAGACGTTTAATGAACTTGCTGCAAATGGATATGAACCTGTTAAAAGTACTGTATGTGCTGCTGGAGACGAGCTCTACGGGGAAAACGGCGCAAAAGCTGGCTTTGTCGCCTTCTGCGGTAAGTCATGCGCTAATGAGATTGCGCGATGCGCTAAACGATCCGTTGTTTCGACGGGAAGGGAACCGCCAGATTGCTACGCCTTATGCGCAGGCGCTGCGTGACAAATTGGCGCCTGTGTTTGTTTCGCTTAATGAGGAGCTGTTTGGCGATAAAGAGAACGGCTCCCGTTGTTTTCGGGTGGTACTTCCTCCCGCATTGAACGCGCTGCTTACGCCCGTTCTCGCAGAGAAAGGTCATCTTCATCAGGCGGTGATCGAGTGCCTTCCTTTTGCCCGCCGACCCTGGCGTGATGAACTGTTGGATAGCTCGGTTGATTTGGTGCTGGCAATTGGCGACCATCAAAAGCAGGTCAGCGCTCTGCATTACGAGCGGGTGGGGACGACGCGTTTGATCGCGGTTTATGGCGCGCCATTGCGTTCACGTCTGGAGAATGCCACAGCGTTGAATTTTGCTGATCTACAGCATTATCAACACATTTACTGTTTGCCGTGGACAAAAGAGAACAACGAACTGGACAGGCAGCAGGCTCGTGCCGGGTTTGAACGTCCGCTGACGTTTGTTTGTCATGATTACAGTCAACTTGCGCCTGCTGTCCAGTCGGCGCCGCTAATGGCGATTGTACCGCGCCCCTGGTATGAAAATTTATCCGATAAGCGCGGTCTTTTTGTCCTGCCGCTTGCCGGGGAGCAGGCGGAAGGAGCTATTTTTATGCAGTATCGGGCTTCAACGGTAGAGTGGAAGCGACGCCTTATCGACGCTATTCGCCGGAAATTAAAAACGTACTACCGATAAACGCGAGAGCCCGCATAAGGCGGGCTCTGTGACATATTGAGCGCCAGAATTATTCAATATTCTGGATTTGCTCGCGCATTTGCTCGATCAACACTTTTAATTCAATAGCGGAGTTAGTTACATCAGCGTTGATGGATTTGGAGGCCAGGGTGTTCGACTCACGGTTAAATTCTTGCATCATGAAGTCCAGACGGCGACCTACCGCCTCTTTTTTCTTCAGAATGTTGTAAGTCTCTTTGACGTGCGCTTCCAGACGATCCAGCTCTTCCGCCACATCAATGCGTTGCGCCATCATCACCAGCTCTTGCTCCAGACGGTTGTTTTCCAACTGAACCTGAGCATCTTCCAGCTTCGCGACCAGGCGTTCACGCTGCCATTGCAGGATTTCCGGCATATGCGCGCGGACTTTCGCTACTTCGGAGCTGACGCCTTCCAGACGTTGTTCAATCAGCGCTTTCAGCGCCTGGCCTTCCGTTTCGCGCGCGACGATAAAGTCATCCAGCGTACCGTCCAGTGCGGCTAAAATTTCTGCGGCAATCGCGTCCAGATCCTGCTCTTGCGCCGCCATGACACCTGGCCAGCGCAAAATATCAACCGGATTGATTTCCCCTTCGTCGCTCTGCATTTTGACCCAGTTTGCGGCGCTAACTAATTGTTTCGCGAGCTTTTCATTCAGAATAAGCTCGCCTTGCGCGCTGGCATCGGGTTCAAAACGCAGCATACATTCGACTTTGCCGCGCGTCAGGCGTGTACGAATGCGTTCGCGCACGACGGGTTCAAGACTACGGAACTGTTCCGGCAGACGAAAGTAAGTTTCCAGATAACGCTGGTTTACCGAGCGCATTTCCCAGGTCGCGCTACCCCATTCACCCTTGATTTCACGCCGGGCGTAGGCGGTCATACTGCGGATCATAGATGTTCCCGTTTTTAAAGGAGAGATGAGGGGATTATAGCTATCCAGGCCTTGTCAGGATAGGAATAACCATCGGAAGTCCGTATAATGCGCAGCCACATTCGTTTTAAGCCGGAGATCTCAATATGCGTCCAGCAGGCCGTAGCGCTAATCAGGTGCGTCCCGTAACCCTGACCCGTAACTATACAAAACACGCTGAAGGCTCGGTACTGGTCGAATTTGGAGATACCAAAGTGTTGTGCACCGCCTCCATTGAAGAGGGCGTTCCACGTTTTCTGAAAGGACAAGGCCAGGGGTGGATCACCGCAGAGTATGGCATGTTGCCTCGCGCTACCCATACCCGTAACGCGCGCGAAGCGGCAAAGGGTAAGCAGGGCGGTCGTACTATGGAAATTCAGCGTTTGATCGCGCGTGCGCTGCGTGCGGCGGTCGATCTGAAAACGCTCGGCGAATTTACCATTACGCTGGACTGCGATGTAATCCAGGCCGATGGCGGTACGCGTACAGCGTCTATTACCGGCGCCTGCGTGGCGTTGGCGGATGCGCTGAATAAATTGGTTGCCAACGGTAAGCTGAAAACCAATCCGATGAAAGGCATGGTGGCGGCGGTTTCCGTAGGCATCGTTAACGGCGAAGCGATCTGCGATCTGGAATATGTTGAAGATTCCGCCGCAGAAACCGACATGAACGTCGTGATGACTGAAGACGGCCGCATTATTGAAGTACAGGGTACCGCGGAAGGCGAGCCGTTCAGCCATGAAGAACTTCTCACTTTGTTGGCGCTGGCCCGAGGGGGAATTGAATCCATTGTGGCGACGCAGAAGGCGGCGTTAGAAAATTGATTTTAAGGCGACTGAAAAGTCGCCTTTTTTTTGTCCGTAAATTTCGTAAATGATGAAAGTAAGAAAAGGAGCGAATCCATGAAACCGTATCAGCGCCAGTTTATTGAGTTTGCGCTTAACAAGCAGGTACTAAAGTTTGGCGAGTTTACGCTGAAATCCGGGCGCAAAAGCCCCTATTTCTTCAACGCCGGGCTGTTTAATACCGGGCGCGACCTGGCGTTGTTAGGCCGTTTTTATGCCGAAGCGCTGGTGGATTCCGGTATTGAATTTGATCTGCTGTTTGGCCCCGCGTACAAAGGTATTCCGATCGCGACGACGACGGCGGTTGCGCTGGCGGAACATCACGATAAAGACCTGCCGTACTGCTTTAACCGCAAAGAGGCAAAAGATCATGGCGAAGGCGGGAGTCTGGTGGGCAGCGCGCTACAGGGCCGCGTGATGCTGGTGGATGACGTGATTACCGCAGGTACGGCGATTCGCGAGTCGATGGAGATTATTCAGGCGCACGGGGCTACACTGGCTGGCGTACTGATTTCGCTGGATCGTCAGGAACGTGGCCGCGGCGAGATTTCCGCGATTCAGGAAGTGGAGCGCGACTATGGCTGTAAGGTTATCTCCATCATTACGCTGAAAGACCTGATTGCCTATCTGGAAGAAAAACCTGATATGGCTGAGCATCTGGCGGCTGTGCGAGCATACCGGGAAGAATTTGGCGTGTAAGCGAATTGCCCGGTGGTGCTTTACCGGGCCTATGTTTCTGTCGCCTGGATAAGGCGTGATCCACTATCCAGTCAGCGTTACTGTAGCTGAGCGGCAATGAGCGGCCAGCGGGCGTCGAAATCGTCCGTTGGGCGGTATTTAAATTCGCTACGCACGAACCGTGAAAGCATACCTTCACAGAAGGCTAACAGCTGGCTTGCCAGCAGATTTTCATCCGTCGTGTAGCCTTCGCCTTCACGCATTCTTTTTTCTCGTAGCACTTGGCGGAGCTGCGCTTCGATGCGTTCAAAAAGCTGATTAATGCGCCCCTGCAGGCGATCCTGTTCAAACATCAGCGCGTGCCCGGTAAGAATGCGCGTCAGGCCAGGGTTGCGTTCGCCAAAACCCAGAATCAGCAACACAATCAGGCGCAAACGCGTGCTGGTGTTTTTTTCATCTTTTAAAATCAGATTGATACGGGTAATCAGACTATCTTCGATAAACTCAATCAGGCTATCGAACATGCGGGTCTTGCTGGGAAAATGGCGGTATAGCGCCGCTTCGGAAACGCCGACCGAAGCCGCCAGTTTTGCCGTCGTGATGCGTTGGCTTCCATCGCTGGATTCAAGCATCAGCGCCAGTGACTGAAGTATTTCTTCGCGACGATTCCTTTTCGCAGTTTGTTTTTCTGCCATGTTACAAAATACCCCTGAAAATAAGCACTTGCCAGGCGAGCACCCACGCTATAACCGCAAACTCAGCGCTTGCGGCAGTATTATGACGTTATGGGGATGCGTAAAATTTACTTACGGCCAGAATGACCGAAGCCGCCCTCGCCACGTTCGGTGGCGTCAAATGCTTCCACCAGATTAAATTCGGCCTGAACGACCGGAACAAACACCATTTGCGCGATACGTTCGCCCGGTTCAATGGTAAAACTGTCCTGACCACGGTTCCAGATCGAAACCATCAGTTGCCCCTGATAATCGGAATCAATCAGCCCGACCAGGTTGCCCAGCACGATACCATGTTTATGGCCCAGGCCAGAACGCGGCAACATGACTGCCGCCAGTGATGGATCGGCGATATGAATGGCCAATCCGGTAGGCACCAACGTCGTTGCGCCAGGCGCCAGTTCTACGGCGTCGTCGAGACAGGCGCGCAGGTCAAGCCCGGCAGAACCAGAAGTAGCATAAGTCGGCAGCGGAAACTGCTGACCAACACGCGGGTCCAGAATCTTAACGTCGATTTTTTTCATCATAACGGGTCACGATCTCGTCGAGTAATAATTGGCCCAGGAGTTCTTTTCGCTCAAGCGGTAAGACTTTATCTCCATCCTGCCAGAAAAGGTGTAAAGCGTTTTTATCGCTATTAAATCCTTGATTTGAAAGTGAAACATCATTTGCACAAATCAGGTCAAGGTTTTTACGGATACGTTTTTGCCGGGCGTATTCTTCCACATTATTCGTTTCCGCGGCAAACCCAACAACGTAGGGTCGATTGTCACTGAGTGCGGCCACCCCGGCGACAATGTCCGGGTTTTTGACCATTTTTATTAGTAATTCATCACCTTGCGCCGCCTGTTTTTTGATTTTTTCACTGGCGATAGTCTCTGCGCGATAGTCAGCCACGGCGGCGCAGCTAATGAAAATGTGCTGCTGTTGAACGGCGGCCTGAACAGCGGCTTCCATGTCCAGCGCGGTTATGACATCAACCCGTTTTACAAAAGGCGGCGTCGGTAACGAAACGGGACCGGAGACCAGCGTGACATTTGCGCCGCGACGCGCGGCGGCCGCCGCAATAGCGAAGCCCATTTTACCTGAGCTGTGGTTGGAAATATAACGCACCGGGTCGAGCGGTTCGCGCGTCGGGCCTGCCGTAATCATGATATTAAGATGTCGCAGATCGTTGACGGCGGCGAAATGCGCGGCGGCCTTATCAACGATAACTAATGGGTCCAGCATTCGGCCTGGGCCTACGTCGCCGCACGCCTGACTGCCGCTATCCGGCCCCCAAATGAACAGGCCGCGAGAGGCGAGCACCTCCAGATTATGTTGCGTGGCGGCAGCGCGGTACATCTGTTGGTTCATGGCCGGAAGCACGGCCACCGGGGCTGGCGTCGCCAGGCAAATGGTGGAGACTAAATCATTAGCCATACCCGATGCTACACGGGCGATCAGGTCGGCGGTCGCGGGGGCAAGAATCACCAGGTCGGCCCATTTCCCCAACTCGATATGCCCCATCGCGGCTTCAGCGGCAGGGTCAAGCAGACTGTCGGATACGGGATAGCCCGACACTGCCTGTAAGCTCAGGGGGGTAATAAAGGCTTTTGCCGCCTCGGTCATTGCCACGCGCACGTCAGCGCCGCGCTCACGTAAACGGCGCACCAGCTCCGGCGTTTTATACGCAGCGATACCGCCGCTAACGCCGAGAACAATTTTTTTACCGGCCAGGCTCATCATGTCTTTCCTGTTGGGTGACTTTGAAAGGCGGCTATTTTATCACAATCTCTACGGCGTCGTGTCTTTGCCTGCGCTCCACTTTGCGAGGCGCTACGCAAGAACAAAATCGGGGCGTCGATCTCTCCCAAAGGCTGTGCCACTATGCCGCTTCCTTAAAAAAGGAGGTGCGCGTATGGATACGTTGGACGAATTATTACCGCGTGAAAAAATGCTCAGATCCGGCATTGCTTCCCTCAGCGACGTGGAGTTGCTGGCGCTTTTTTTACGTACCGGCACGCCGGGAAAAGATGTTATGACGTTGGCAAAAGAGATATTGCAGCACTTTGGGTCGCTGTATGGCCTGCTGTCGGCGGACTTTGCGCAGTTTCGTGGCGTAAACGGCATCGGCCTGGCGAAATTCGCGCAGTTGAAAGGCATTGCTGAGCTGGCAAGGCGCTATTACAGCGTGCGCATGAATGAGGAAAGTGCGTTGCTGAGTCCGGAAATGACGCGGGAATTTCTGCAAAGCCAACTGACGGGCGAAGAGCGTGAGATCTTTCTGGTGATCTTCCTCGATGCCCAGCACCGGGTGCTTCAGCACAGCCGCCTGTTTTCCGGCACGCTTAACCACGTAGAGGTGCATCCGCGTGAGATTGTTCGGGAAGCGATTAAACTCAATGCTTCAGCGGTCATTCTGGCGCATAACCACCCTTCAGGCTGCGCAGAGCCAAGTAAAGCAGATAAACTTATCACTGAGCGCGTGATAAAGTGTTGCCAGTTTATGGATATCCGGGTGCTCGATCACCTGATAATTGGGCGCGGAGAGTACGTTTCTTTTGCCGAACGCGGCTGGATTTAAGATTCTTTGCGCGATCCATCGGGATCTTTGTCTGTTCGGGACTTGAGCATATCGCCGGGTCAGCGTATACTACGCCACCTTTGAGAATCTCGGGTTTGGCATTTGGGCCTGGCAATCGAGAGTTCAATAGAACTGCGCGATGACCAGGCTGTAAAGCCTGACGAGGCGCCGATACCCCATACGAAGCTCGAGCTAATTTGATTTTTGGAGAATAGACATGTCCCGAGTCTGCCAAGTTACTGGCAAGCGTCCGGTGACCGGTAACAACCGTTCCCACGCACTGAACGCGACTAAACGCCGTTTCCTGCCTAACCTGCACTCTCACCGTTTCTGGGTTGAGAGCGAGAAGCGTTTTGTCACCCTGCGTGTATCTGCTAAAGGTATGCGTATCATCGATAAAAAAGGCATCGAAACAGTTCTGTCTGAACTGCGTGCCCGTGGCGAAAAGTACTAAGTACTAAGAGGAAATAAATCATGGCTAAAGGTATTCGTGAGAAAATCAAGCTGGTTTCTTCTGCTGGTACTGGTCACTTCTATACCACTACGAAGAACAAACGTACTAAACCGGAAAAACTGGAACTGAAAAAATTCGATCCAGTTGTCCGTCAGCACGTGATCTACAAAGAAGCGAAAATCAAATAATTCTCGCTTTGATGTAACAAAAACCTCGCTTCGGCGGGGTTTTTTGTTTTCTGGCCGTCCCCATATTAATGAGACCTGCCACACAGCCGGAGACGTTATGCCTGAATTACCCGAAGTTGAAACCAGCCGCCGGGGTATTGAACCCCATTTAGTTGGCGCTACTATCCTGCACGCCCATATCCGTAACGGCCGTCTGCGCTGGCCGGTTTCAGATGAAATTTATCGTCTGAGCGATACACCCGTCCTTAGCGTTCAGCGTCGTGCTAAATATTTACTGCTGGAGCTGCCTGACGGCTGGATAATTATTCACCTGGGGATGTCGGGAAGCTTGCGGATACTGTCGGAAGCGCTGCCGGCGGAAAAGCACGACCATGTCGATTTGGTGATGAGCAATGGCAAAATTCTACGTTATACCGATCCTCGCCGCTTTGGCGCCTGGTTATGGACCAAAGAGCTGGAAGGGCATAACGTACTGGCGCATCTGGGACCGGAGCCGCTAAGCGATGAGTTTAATGGCGAATATTTGCAGCAGAAATGCGCGAAGAAGAAGACGGCGATTAAACCCTGGCTGATGGATAACAAGCTGGTGGTCGGCGTGGGGAATATCTACGCCAGCGAGTCGCTGTTTGCCGCTGGTATTCACCCTGACCGCCTGGCGTCGTCACTCTCGACAGAGGAGTGCGACCTGCTGGCACGGGTGATTAAAGCCGTTTTGCTGCGCTCTATTGAACAAGGCGGGACAACGCTGAAGGATTTTCTGCAAAGCGATGGGAAACCGGGCTATTTTGCGCAGGAGTTGCAGGTGTACGGGCGCAAAGGCGAGCCGTGTCGGGTATGCGGTACGCCGATAGTCGCAACGAAACACGCACAGCGTGCGACGTTCTATTGCCGTCACTGTCAGAAGTAAAACGCCAGGCCCGGCAAGGAAGGAAACTTATTTCAACTTATCCATTAGCGCCTGATGCACATTGTCCGGCAGAAAGTGGGTCACATCGCCCTGATGGCGTGCCACTTCTTTGACCAGCGACGATGAAATAAACGACCACTCTTTGGACGGCATCAGGAAAACGCTTTCCAGTTGCGGCATCAGATGGCGATTCATATGCGCCAACTGCATTTCATATTCAAAATCCGCCACCGCGCGCAGACCACGAATCAGGATATTCGCCTGTCTGTCGCGGGCGAAATTGGCCATCAGGTCGCTAAAGCCCACCACCTCTACGTTACCCAGGTGTGCGGTCGCTTTTTGCGCCAGCGCCACACGTTCGTCCAGGGTGAACATGGGTTTCTTGCCGGGGCTGGCGGCGATAGCCAGAATGACATGGTCGAACATCTGCGTTGCGCGCGTCACAATATCGAGATGACCGTTAGTAATCGGATCAAACGTACCTGGATAAATCGCCCGTTTTTGCATGACAGTCCTCAATGCGTTTTCGGTGGCAGATAAGGTTCCAGCAGTTGCAGCAGACGCTGGAGCGCGCCCTGATTTTGATACAGCACTTCAACTGCGTGACGTCCGTAGAAATTACGATAATCAGCGTCGGTCAGTAAAGAGGAAACTTCTTTTGCCAGCGTAGCCGCATCGGTAATCGTGATAAGTCCGCTCGCCTGATCCAGACGGGCGCAAATATCTTTAAAGTTAAAGGTATGCGGACCCATCAGTACCGGAATCGCATGAGCGGCAGCCTCCAGCGGGTTATGACCGCCGCGTTCAACCAGCGAACCACCAACAAAGGCGAGATCGGCAATGCCATAGAGCAACATTAATTCGCCCATGGTATCGCCTACCACGACCTGGGTGCTGGCGGACGGCACTTCGCCCGAAGAGCGAGTGATGTAGCTTAACCCTGCCTGACGCACAAGATTGATAGCATCCGGGAAACGCTCCGGATGGCGGGGCACCAGAATCAGTAATAAATTCGGGAATTGATGTAATAACGCCTGGTGAGCGGCGATAACGATACTCTCTTCGCCATCGTGGGTGCTGGTGGCAATCCAGACCGGACGGTGCGGCGCCCACTGGCGGCGTAGCGTAACGGCTTTAGCCGCCAACTGCGGCGTAACTGAAATATCAAATTTCAGACTGCCGGTGACCGTGACCTGATTGTTCTTCGCGCCCAATGCCACAAAGCGTTCGCCATCTTCTTCGTTTTGCGCGGCAATCAGGGTGATACGGCGCAGGAGCGTACGGACAAACTTGCCAAGCTTCGCATAACCCGCGGCGGAGCGGGCGGAAAGCCGCGCATTAGCGATAACCAGCGGAATATGACGTTTGTGCAGCGCAGCAATCAGATTTGGCCAGAGCTCAGTCTCCATGATCAATACCAGCTTAGGATCAATCTTATTGAGGAAACGATTGAGCGCATCGGGCAAATCATAAGGCAAGTAAACGTGCTGAACATCGTTGCCAAAGGCGGACTGGACGCGCTCCGAGCCGGTCGGCGTCATAGTCGTTACGGTAATAGGCAGATCGGGATAGCGATGACGTAGAGCGCGGACCAATGGGATGGCCGCCAGAGTTTCGCCCACCGAGACGGAATGCAGCATGATTCCGCCCGGTTTCAACGGACGGCGGTAGAATCCGTAGCGTTCACCCCAGCGCTTACGATAGGCCGGCGCTTTACGTCCACGCACCCAAAGCCGTATCCAGATCAGAGGCTGAATAAGGTAGAGAAGAGCGGTGTAAAGCAATTCGAGCATAGTAAATAGCTGACTTATGGATGTGCTGGGGATTCTATGTATTTAGCCTGGGCTTTACCATTACTTTTCCCATTTTTGCGCCAAATTGGCTCAGAAGGGAGGATTCCAGGCGCTGAACCCCATTATTTTTGCATTTTTACGCAATCCATTGAAATTTGCCGCCCTTGTCGCCCCAGACAATGGGAATGACCATTCACAAGAGGGGGATAAATTATTATCTCTTTGAATTTATAATTAAAAAAATGATTGTGTATAAAAATTATTCGTATCGGATTGCTGCGAAAGAAGTGTTACACTAGCGCATCTAAAATGAGTGCGGTATTAGCCATCGGGTTGCTGTGAAGCCTGGGGCGGTAGCGTGCTTTTTTCTGCTTATTTATCCGGACAATTTCAACCAAAGAGTCGCTTGTGGAAAAGCCATTTCGAAGAATTCTGATTATAAAAATGCGTTTTCATGGAGACATGTTACTTACCACTCCTGTCATCAGCACGCTGAAGCAGAATTATCCCGATGCAAAAATCGATGTGCTTCTTTACCAGAACACCATACCGATATTGTCGGAAAATCCGGAGATTAATGCACTCTACGGCATCAGTAACAAAGGCGCAGGAACAAAAGAGAAGATCAAAAACGCGCTATCGTTAATCAAAAAATTGCGTGCTAACTCGTATGATCTGGTCGTCAATCTCACCGATCAGTGGAGCGTGGCGCTTATTGTGCGTTTTTTAAACGCAAAAATAAAAATCTCGCAAGATTTCGGTAATCGTCAGTCTGCTTTATGGAAAAAAAGCTTTACACATTTAGTACCTTATGCGGGAGAACATGCTGTTGAGCGCACATTATCCGCGCTAAAGCCGTTAGCGCTAAAACAGTATGTCACGGAAACCACCATGAGCTATCGCCCGGAACATTGGGAAAACATGCGACAACAGCTCAAACAACTTGGTGTGACCCGACAATATGTTGTTATTCAGCCTACGGCACGGCAGCTATTTAAGTGCTGGGATAATGATAAATTCTCGCAGGTTATTGATGCCGTGCAGCGCCGCGGTTATCAAGTTGTACTGACGTCAGGCCCGGCCGCAGACGAGATGGCCTGCGTGGATGCTATTGCACGCGGCTGTGAGACAAAACCGGTTACTGGTCTGGCGGGTAAAACTCGCTTTCCTGAATTGGGCGCATTGATTGACCATGCGGATCTCTTTATCGGCGTTGATTCGGCCCCCGGTCATATTGCCGCAGCAGTCAAAACGCCGGTCATTTGTCTTTTTGGCGCGACGGATCATGTATTCTGGCGTCCCTGGACCGACGACATCATTCAGTTTTGGGCAGGAAATTATCAGCCGATGCCTGAACGGCATGAGCTTGATCGTAATAAAAAATACCTTTCCGTGATTCCGGCTGAAGATGTTATCGCCGCGACGGAAAAAATGCTGCCGCATGAGGCACGCCCCATAGATTTGGACAGCCTGCTATGAGAGTTGCCTTTTGCTTATATAAATATTTTCCTTTTGGCGGTCTGCAGCGTGATTTTATGCGTATTGCTCAAACCGTGGCGGCGCGAGGTCATCAGGTTCGTGTTTATACTCAGTCATGGGAAGGGGAATGCCCGGATAACTTTGAATTAATCCGCGTGCCGGTTAAATCCCGGACGAACCACGGTCGTAACGCAGAATATTATGCCTGGGTGCAACACCATTTGCGCGACCACCCTGTCGATCGGGTGGTTGGATTCAATAAGATGCCGGGCCTTGATGTGTATTACGCCGCAGACGTGTGTTACGCCGAAAAAGTCGCCCAGGAAAAAGGATTTTTCTATCGCCTGACATCACGCTATCGGCATTATGCTGCTTTTGAACGCGCCACGTTTGAACACGGCAAGCAGACACAACTATTAATGCTGACGAATAAGCAGATTGCTGACTTCCAAAAACATTATCAGACTGAAGCGGAGCGTTTCCAGATTCTTCCTCCGGGGATTTACCCGGACAGAAAATATAGCCAACAGATCCCGAACAGTCGTCAAATTTATCGTCAGAAAAATGGTATCTCAGAACAGCAAAAATTACTGTTGCAAGTAGGGTCTGACTTTACCCGTAAAGGTGTGGATCGCTCTATTGAAGCGCTGGCATCGCTACCCGAATCTTTACGGCAAAATACGGTGCTCTATGTTGTCGGGCAGGATAAGCCGAAGAAGTTTGCAGCACTGGCTGAAAGAAGCGGCGTCGGCACGAATGTACATTTTTTCTCTGGACGTAATGATATCGCGGAGTTAATGGCGGCAGCCGACCTTTTACTGCACCCAGCCTATCAGGAAGCTGCTGGTATTGTTTTGCTGGAAGCCATTACTGCTGGTTTGCCGGTGCTGACAACCGCGGTGTGCGGTTATGCACATTATATTGTGGATGCAAACTGTGGCGAAGCGATGACTGAACCATTCCGCCAGGATGCGCTAAATGAGGTTTTACTCAAAGCGCTGACACAGCCTTCCTTACGCAACGCCTGGGCTGAAAATGCGCGGTATTATGCTGATACCCAGGATTTATACAGCTTACCGGAGAAGGCCGCGGATATTATTACAGGTGATTTAGATGGTTGAGCTGAAAGCGCCGTTAACCACACTATGGCGCGGTAAAGATGCTTTTGAGGAAGTAAAAACGTTACAGGGCGAAGTGTTCAGAGAGCTGGAGACGCGTCGAACATTGCGGTTTGAGCTGGACGGTAAAAGCTACTTCCTGAAGTGGCATAAAGGCACTTCGCTGAAAGAAATTGTGAAGAACCTGATTTCGTTACGTATGCCTGTTCTGGGCGCTGACAGAGAATGGCACGCCATTCATCGTCTACATGAGCTGGGCGTTGATACGATGCACGGCGTTGGTTTTGGTGAAAAAGGCGTAAACCCGCTAACCAGAACATCATTTATTATCACCGAAGATTTAACGCCTACCATTAGCCTTGAAGACTACTGTGCTGACTGGGCTGTTAATCCACCGGACGCGCAGGTGAAGTGGATGATCATTAAGCGTGTTGCGACTATGGTACGTAAAATGCACGCCGGGGGAATTAACCATCGCGACTGTTATATTTGCCACTTTCTTCTGCATTTACCTTTCACTGGTCGCGAAGAGGATTTAAAAATCTCCGTAATCGACCTGCATCGCGCGCAGATACGCCAGCGCGTTCCCCTTCGCTGGCGTGACAAAGATTTAATTGGGCTTTATTTTTCTTCAATGAATATTGGCCTGACTCAGCGAGATATATTCCGGTTTATGCGTGAGTATTTCTCTCTCCCCCTGCGAGAGATTTTGCAAAAAGAATCGGGGTTGATTCATCAGGCAGATGTTAAAGCCGCTCGAATTAAAGAAAGAACAATAAGAAAAAATCTTTAATATAAAAATCATATTTTTAAATAGCTTAGAGGCTATATGTTTCTATTCATATGCATGACTAATTTGCAATTATTGATTGCACGGTCAATTATAGAAAAAGAGCGGTTGAAAAAAGTTGATGTTTTATTTATTGGCGATGTAGATAACGTAAAAAATCAGTACTATTTAAAAAAAATTCAGCCGTTATGTCGGCACTCAGAGATCGTCCCGCAGGTAGCAAAATTTTCGACATTTAAAACGATTCAAAGAACACGGTATGCTAAAAAAATCATGGAAAAGTATGCCAGAGAATATCATACCGTTTTCTTCGCGAATTTTCATGTCCCGCTTATACACCATATTTTATCTTGTATCACTTTTTCTGAAATAAAAACCTTTGATGATGGTACAAATAATATCAATCAGAAAAGTATAATGTATGAAAATAAGAATATAAACGCCACATCGAAGTTAATACGAAAGCTGATGGGGCGTAAATATCATAAAGATGAAATATTAAAGTTAGACGCAAAACATTATACTCTATTTCCTAATAGAACCAACATAATTGAAAAGACCGAAGGAATTATATTGGTACACCATAACGGTCTTCCTGATACGAATAATGGCTTTAAAAAAGTATTATTGGGAACTGTATATACTGATGCGTTAAAAAATAAAGAAGATGAGTGTGTTTTTCTTCAGCATCTTCAGCGGTTTATTAAAAAAGAAGCGGTCGATATATATATTCCTCACCCTCGATATGACTCTCATCAGTTTAATGGTGTATTGAATGTTAACTCTGAAATGATAGCCGAGGACATTATTTTAGAATATCTGGAGCAAGGGATATCATTAGAGATATATGGGTTTAATAGCACAGTTCAGTATAACCTAAATAATATCTCAACTATCAAAAACTATAAAATAACCAGCCCTTTTCTAAAAGATAGCTTTAATCATGGACTGGGGTTCGATTTTAATCAGGTCTCAGTATAAATATAGTGTTGATTGGGTTTGTTCTTACAGAATTTTAAAAGTGAAGGAAGCCGAATAACATGAGTGTCAGCAAATGGTGACTTCATTGAAAATAGCATTTATAGGCGAAGCGGTATCTGGTTTTGGAGGGATGGAAACCGTTATTAGCAACGTTATCCATACGTTTGAAAATAGCTCTCCGAAGATCAACTGTGAAATGTTTTTCTTTTGTCGTAATGACAAAATGGATAAAGCATGGCTAAAAGAGATTAAATATGCGCAATCATTCTCAAATATAAAATTAAGTTTTCTTCGTCGAGCTAAGCATGTTTATAATTTTAGTCAGTGGCTGAAAGAAACGTCACCGGATATTGTGATATGTATTGATGTCATCTCATGTCTTTATGCCAATAAAGCACGAAAGAAAAGTGGTAAACATTTTACTATTTTCTCGTGGCCGCATTTTTCGCTCGACCATAAAAAACATGCAGAATGTATAACGTACGCGGATTATCATCTGGCCATCAGTAGTGGTATTAAAGAACAGATGATGGCACGGGGTATCTCAGCGCAAGATATTAGCGTCGTTTATAATCCTGTCTCTATTAAAACAATCATTGTGCCGCCGCCTGAGCGCGATAAACCCGCTGTATTTCTCTATGTAGGGCGTCTTAAATTTGAAGGGCAGAAAAGAGTTAAAGATCTATTTGATGGCTTAGCTCGTACGACAGGGGAATGGCAGCTACATATTATTGGTGATGGCTCAGATTTTGAAAAGTGCCAGGCCTATAGTCGGGAGCTTGGTATTGAGCAGCGTGTGATCTGGTATGGTTGGCAAAGCGAGCCGTGGCAAGTCGTACAGCAAAAAATAAAAAATGTCACCGCGTTACTACTTACCTCTGCATTTGAGGGATTTCCTATGACCCTGCTGGAAGCAATGTCATATGGAATTCCGTGTATTAGTTCTGATTGTATGTCTGGTCCGCGCGATATGATTAAACCCGGCTTGAATGGTGAGCTTTACACCCCGGGGGCTATAGATGATTTTGTAGGACACCTTAATCGCGTTATTTCTGGTGAAGTAAAATATCAGCATGATATTATTCCCGGCACGATTGAGAGATTTTACGATGTGCTATATTTTAAAAATTTTAATAATGCAATATTCTCGAAATTACAAAAGTGATCACTATGAGCAGAAAATATTTTGAAGAAGAAGTCATTCAACAGACTTTAGATTATAACTATGCACAACATAGTGATGCTGATAAATTTAATATAGCTTATGGGATTGATAAAAACTTTCTTTTTGGCTGTGGTGTCTCTATTGCATCGGTTCTCCTCGCTAACCCAGAGAAGACGTTAGCTTTCCATGTTTTTACCGATTTCTTTGACTCTGAAGACCAGCAGCGATTTGAGGCATTAGCAAAACAGTACGCTACGCAGATTGTTGTTTACCTAATCGACTGTGAGCGCTTAAAATCGCTACCCAGTACCAAAAACTGGACCTATGCAACATACTTTAGATTCATTATCGCCGATTATTTTTCAGATAAAACAGATAGAGTACTTTATCTGGATGCAGATATTGCATGTAAGGGGAGTATTCAGGAACTTATTGATCTTAATTTCGCTGAAAATGAGATTGCTGCTGTCGTTGCTGAAGGCGAGTTGGAATGGTGGACTAAGCGCTCGGTTAGCCTGGCAACGCCTGGGCTGGTTTCTGGCTATTTTAATGCTGGTTTTATTTTAATTAACATACCTCTTTGGACCGCAGAAAATATCTCTAAGAAAGCGATTGAAATGCTAAAAGATCCGGAGGTAGTACAGCGCATAACGCACCTTGATCAGGATGTATTAAATATATTGTTAGTGAATAAAGCGCGTTTTGTTGATAAAAAATTTAATACACAATTTAGCCTTAACTATGAATTAAAAGATTCAGTTATTAATCCAGTCGATGCTGAGACTGTATTTGTTCATTATATCGGGCCAACGAAGCCCTGGCATAGTTGGGGGGCTTACCCTGTGTCACAATATTTTTTACAGGCTAAGAGCAACTCACCATGGTCTCATTGTGCACTTTTAAATCCAGTCACTAGCCATCAGTTACGTTATGCGGCAAAGCATATGTTTAATCAGAAGCATTATACTTCGGGTATAAATTATTATATAGCCTACTTTAAACGTAAACTTCTTGAATAAAACCTATAGGTGATGTAATGGATTCATTTCCTGAGATAGAAATAGCTGAATATAAAGTTTTTGATGAAAGTAATAATAATGATGATAACGTATTAAACATTTCTTATGGCGTTGATGAAAACTATCTTGATGGTGTGGGGGTATCAATCGCTTCAGTTGTATTAAACAATAATATCCCGCTCGCTTTTCACATTATTTGTGATTCATACTCCCCGTGTTTTGTAAAATATATAGAGCGTTTAGCCGTACAGCATCACATAAAAATTTCTCTTTATCTTATTAAAGTAGAAAGCCTTGAGGTATTGCCTCAAACTAAAGTATGGTCGAGAGCAATGTATTTTCGTTTATTTGCTTTCGATTACCTCAGCAAGAAGGTAAACACCTTACTTTATTTGGATGCCGATATTGTATGCAAAGGATCTTTGCAAGATCTTTTACAGCTTGATCTGACAGAGAAGATCGCTGCGGTCGTAAAAGATGTTGATTCCATCCAGAATAAGGTAAATGAGAGATTAAGCGCTTTTAATTTACAAGGTGGTTATTTTAACTCCGGCGTGGTTTTTGTTAACCTGAAATTATGGAAAGAGAATGCCTTAACCAAAAAGGCATTTTTACTTTTGGCAGGTAAAGAGGCTGACTCTTTTAAATATCCCGATCAGGATGTTTTGAATATTCTCCTACAGGATAAAGTCATTTTTCTACCGCGACCGTATAATACTATTTATACTATCAAAAGTGAGTTGAAAGATAAGTCACATAAAAAATATAGCAATATAATTAATGATAATACTATTTTAATTCATTATACGGGCGCTACAAAACCATGGCATGCCTGGGCAAATTATCCTTCAGTTATCTATTATAAAAATGCACGACTGAATTCGCCCTGGAAAGATTTTCCCGCAAAAGATGCGCGTACCATAGTTGAATTTAAGAAGCGATATAAACATCTTCTCGTGCAAGGTCATTACTTTAAAGGCCTTCTGGCTGGAAGCGCATATCTTTATCGTAAAATTTTCCACAAATAATTTCCTTCCCTAAATCTCCATTATGATTATTGAAAAAAAGGTTAAAAACTATACCGTCTTTGTCAAAAAAGACGGTGAAAAATACATTGAGATATTCAAAGATTTTCTATCTTATAATCATCAGATTATTAAAGTCTTCCGTAATATAGAAGATACAAAAGTTGTATTGATTAATACAGACTACGGAAAATATATTCTCAAAGTATTTAGTCCAAAAGTAAAAAATACTGAACGATTTTTCAAATCGTTAGTAAAAGGAGATTACTACGAAAAGCTTTTTCATCAGACAGATCGTGTGCGGCGTGAAGGGTTTGCGGCGCTTAATGATTTTTACCTGCTGGCGGAAATTAAAACATTACGCTATGTAAAAACATACGTGATGATAATTGAGTATATTGAAGGTATTGAACTTGTGGATATGCCAGAAATTTCTGACGAGGTGAGAGGGAAAATCAAACAGTCGATATATTCCCTGCATCAGCATGGTATGGTTTCGGGCGATCCCCATAAAGGTAACTTTATCCTGCAAGGCAATGAGATCAGAATTATCGATTTGTCCGGAAAAAGACCTTCCAGGCAACGAAAAGCAAAGGATCGTATTGATTTAGAAAGACATTATGGTATCAAAAATAATGTGAGAGATATCGGATTTTACTTATTGATTTATAAGAAAAAACTTCGAAATTTCCTTCGTCGTATTAAGGGTAAGGAAAAGCGCTGACCAATGTAGCACGTTTGGTTTAATTTAAGGGGCTGACTGACTTTTATTTGCTGCAGCGTTATGACATACTTGAGAGGATTTGAGATGTAATATTAGTTATTGAATATAACATTTATTTATAGGTTGCATGATAAACATACGAGTTTTTTATGGGCAGCGTTAATTTCATAACTCACGCCGATGTTCTGCAACTTATTGCGAAAAGAACGGCTGAAGATTGTATTATTTTTCTTTCTGGTCCTACGTCCAGAAAGACGCCGCTGTCCTTGTTACGAATGAAAGATGTCATTGCAGTCAATGGTTCTATTCAATATTTGCTAAACAATAACGTCAAGCCATTTTTGTACCTTCTGACGGATGTTCGCTTCCTTCATCGCCGGCGCGAAGATTTTTATAACTTTAGCCGTAACAGTCAGTTTACTATCGTCAATCTTGATGTGTACGAACAGGCTTCAGTAGATGATCAAAAATATATTGAAGAAAACTGTTTAATTATTCGCTCCTTTTATCGCCGAGAAAAAGGGGGCTTTTTAAAGAAAATTAAATTTAATATCCTCAAGCGGGTTCATAAAGCATTACTTATTTCAGTTCCTCTTTCGAAAAGAGGACGACTGGCTGGATTTTGCAAGGATATCAGCATCGGCTATTGCTCTTGCCATACTATTGCTTATACCGCTATTCAGGTTGCCTATTCCCTCAAGTATAGCCGTATTATATGTTCTGGGCTTGACTTAACAGGCAGTTGCCCGCGTTTCTATGACGAATCTACCAGCCCTATGCCATCTGAGCTTAGTAAAGACCTGTTTAAAATACTGCCATTTTTTACTTTTATGAGAAAAAATGTGAGTGATTTAAATATCTTTAATTTATCAGATGATACTGCAATTCATTACGATATTATTCCATATATTACAGCCTCGGAACTTGAGGATGAAATATATTACGATAAAATTGTCTAGACACTAGATAAATCATTATTTTGCGTTGCTTTGGCACGCATTTCTTTTTCTATAACATTTCTTTTTCTATAAAGTTAACTATTCTGGATTATAGCTATTATGATTAAAAAAATCATATTTACTGTTACTCCTATATTTTCAATTCCTCCTCGTGGCGCGGCTGCGGTAGAAACCTGGATTTACCAGGTTGCAAAACGACTATCAATACCGAGTGCTATTGCTTGTATAAAAAATGCTGGCTATCCTGAATATAATAAAATAAACGATAACTGTGATATTCATTACATTGGGTTTAGTAAAGTTTATAAGCGTCTTTTTCAGAAATGGACTCGTCTCGACCCACTACCCTATTCCCAGCGCGTCCTTAATATTAGAGATAAAGTGACTACCCAGGAAGATAGCGTCATTGTTATTCATAATAGTATGAAACTGTATCGGCAGATCAGAGAGCGCAATCCGAATGCAAAACTGGTTATGCACATGCATAACGCATTTGAACCAGAACTTCCTGATAACGATGCAAAAATTATCGTGCCCAGTCAGTTTCTTAAAGCGTTTTATGAAGAAAGATTGCCCGCCGCTGCTGTTAGTATTGTGCCTAATGGTTTTTGTGCTGAGACTTATAAAAGAAACCCACAAAATAACCTCCGTCAGCAATTAAATATTGCGGAAGATGCCACCGTTCTCTTATATGCCGGGAGAATTTCGCCTGATAAAGGCATCCTGTTGCTTTTGCAGGCGTTCAAAAAATTACGTACCTTAAAAAGTAATATTAAACTTGTCGTTGTTGGCGACCCTTATGCAAGCCGCAAGGGTGAAAAAGCTGAGTATCAAAAGAAAGTACTGGACGCCGCAAAAGAGATTGGAACGGATTGTATTATGGCTGGGGGGCAATCTCCCGACCAGATGCATAACTTCTATCATATAGCCGATCTGGTTATTGTGCCATCTCAGGTTGAAGAAGCATTTTGCATGGTAGCTGTAGAAGCGATGGCAGCAGGAAAAGCGGTTCTTGCCAGCAAAAAAGGGGGGATTAGCGAATTTGTGTTAGATGGCATAACGGGCTATCACCTCGCAGAACCTATGTCGAGCGACAGTATAATTAATGATATTAACCGTGCGCTTGCTGATAAGGAACGCCACCAGATTGCCGAAAAAGCAAAATCCCTGGTGTTTTCAAAATACAGTTGGGAAAATGTAGCGCAGCGTTTCGAGGAACAAATGAAAAGCTGGTTTGATAAGTGATTGAGTCCGGACGATGGAAAACGCGCTGATACCGTAATAAGTATCAGCGCGTTTTTTTATCTATTTCTTAGCGCCAGCAGAAAACCGGTAATGATACCAATTTGAGCAATATCGACCTGTTCAAAATTGCCACGAACGATATAAAAACCGACGAAAGATAAAAATAGCAAGAGATGAGCATTATAGGGGCTTATCTCTACTTTCCTGAAGGTAGAGCTGGCTGTTTCCCTGATGATAGCGCCATATAAATAGGCCAGGCTCGCCAGACCCAATATGCCTGCACTAAACCAGATGTACAGAATGGTATTATGCGGACCGATAGATTCTTTAAAGGTCCACGTTGGATAATCGATAACGCGTTTATTATAAACACCATCATACACATCATTACCATAGCCGTAGCCCTTGATCGGGTTTTCCTGAATCAGTATCCACGCGGTGCCCTGGGTTCCGTTAGTATAACGATATGAGCTATCTGTCTGCTGTAATTTATACAGTAAATGTTCTGGGTCTGGTTTGTTATTATGTTGAGTGATAACCAAAGCGCCGATAATGGCTAATAAAATGGCACCAACTCCTATTAACTTCCATTGGCGGTTCAGTATTGCCCACAGAACACCTACTATAAGCACCGCCAACCATGCCCCTCGCGATAGGGTTCCCAGGATAAAGAAAAGGTAGATAGCGCTAAGCACCAAAAAAACCAACTTAATTGCATTTTTTCTAAACAGCCAAATATTCAATAATGCTGGAAATAAGAAAACCATGGAGTCGGACATATGTCGATGCGCATAGCTTATGAATGGCATAATCCCTTTATTATAGTCCTCGATATACAGAATACTCTCTGCAAGGCAGCGAAGCCCTAAACTTGTTAAAAAGGAGAAAAGTACTATTTTCGAAACCGTTTCTTTTGTTTCATCTTTTAATAGTACGGGAATTAATAAAGTATATAATAAGAAACCCTCCAGTACCGTATTTTCAAATTCCTTGAAACTTCCTTTCATATCTGGCGATATGAGTATGGAATAAACAAGGATTAATGATAATACTGCTACGCTATAAAATACGCTATTTTTGAAAAGAGGGGGGAAACTTTTCGGTGAGCGTGAGACCTGATAAATCGCGGTGATAATCATAAGTATGATTATCAAATGTTTATAACGCGTAATACCATCCAGAAAATACGTAGCAACAAAAAGAAAAACCAGCGCTTTATTCCAGATCGGTTTCCATTTCTCTTTATTTAACGTTAATGATGTGGTTAGCATCTTTTCTCCACAATAGGTTTGGGATGAGACAGAGTCTCTTTAATGAATCTTTCCAAATACGCTTGTGGCATCTAAATTCGCCAGGTTCTGTTCTGGTGAGCAGCATGCCATTTGGTTCTTCCCATAACCTCCAATTAACCCAGGGTCCGTTGGGCCATATAGCGTAATATTCGGTCTGTCGAGCGCGGCGGTGAGATGGCTCAGGCCGGTATCAACCGATACGACAAATTTTGCGCCAGCCAGCACTCTGGCGACCTCCTCCAGGCTCATGCGCGGTAACACATCCACATAGTCAAAGCCTTCGGCCAGTCGTTTAGCACGGGCCTCCTCATGAGGCGCGCCCCAGGGAAGTTTTATCCGTAATCCGGTGTTGCCCACCAGGCCGATAAGCTCGCGCCAGTTTGCTTCCGGCCAGTGTTTATCATCGCGGGTCGTGGCATGTAAAAACACCGCATACGGATCGCTAACCGCCTGCTGGCAATGCAGAAAATGTTTTGCGATGGCATAATCGCCCTGCGACTGTGGTTTATCGTATCCCAGGCTTTTGGCGAACAGCTCGCGCGTCCGTTCAACCGCATGTTGTTGCTTTGCGATATGGTGTTTACGGTTATAGAACAGGCTGGCCAGCGGTTCGCGGGCGGTACTCCAGTCCATACCATGCTTTATCCCATGCGCCAGACGCGTCACCAGCGCCGCGCTTTTTACCAGCCCCTGCGCATCAATCACAGCGTCGTATTGGTATGCGCATACCGCCCGATGAAAGGCTGTGCGTTCCGCTTTAATGGGCGCGGAAAACCAGGCCTTGCGCCAACGGCGAATAGCGACGGGAATCACGCGATCGACAGCACTGTGCCAGGATGGAATTTGCGCAAACCCTTCTTCGACAACCCAATCAAATTGAATCCCCGGAATCGCCTGTTGCGCGTCGGTAAGCGCAGGCAGGGTATGTAATACGTCGCCCATCGATGATGTTTTAACGATCAAAACCCGCATTAAACGCCCTCTTCCGACAACAGCGAATGAAGCTCTTCCAGAACCCGCTGCGGCGTGATATCGATCAGGCTCTGGTGATAGCCTTGCGCCGTATCGCCTTTACGCACTTTGTGATAACCCGTAATGAGACGAATCACCCGGGCCTTATGAGACAGCGGTGGCGTGAAATCCGGGCTACTTGGGCCATACAAGGCGACCAGCGGGCGGTCGAGCGCCGCCGCGACGTGCATCAGTCCGGAATCGTTGGTGACGATGGCTTTACAGGCGGCTATCAGAATGACGGCCTGTTCCAGCTGGGTTTCCCCCGCCAGGTTGCGACACCATGCCTGCTGCTCGCTATTCAGCGCCGCCAGGATCTCATTTCCGGCTTCATGGTCTTTTGCCGAGCCAAACAGTACGACCTGATACCCTTCGTTAATGAGCTGCTTTGCCAGTTCGGCGTAGTGATAGTGCGGCCAACGTTTTGCCGGGCCAAATTCCGCGCCGGGGCAAAAGCCGATCAGAGGACGTTCAGAAGATAGTGAAAAGTCGCTGCACATCAGCGACTTTTCACCCTCGCTAACCTGGAGCTGTGGCCAGAGTAGCGGCTGCGGCAGATCTTTCGCCGTGCGCATCACGCCCTTGTCATAGGCCAGCGCCACGTAGCGCTCCACCATCAGCGGCCAGGCGTCTTTATCAAGGACGCGCGCATCGTTCAGCAGGCCATAGCGCATTTCGCCGCGCCAGCCGGTACGGTGCGGGATATTGGCAAAGAAAGGAACCAGCGCCGATTTAAACGAATTTGGCAGCACCCAGGCGCGATCGTAGCGCTTCTCACGCAGGCTATGGCCCAATCTACGGCGCTCGCCGATTTCCAGCGCGCCGTGGCCCAGCGGCATGGGTATCGCCTCGTTAACTTCCGGCATACGCGATAACAACGGACGACACCAGGCTGGCGCCATCACGTCGATTATCGCCTGGGGATAGCGCGCTTTAAGCGTGCGATAGAGACTTTGCGACATCATCATGTCGCCCACCCAGGACGGGCCAATGACCAAAATTTTCATACTTACGCGTCGCGGTTCAGCCAGACCATATACTCCGTGACGCCTTCGGCGACGGTCTTAAAGGGTTTGTCGTAGCCCGCGTTGCGCAGATTGGTTAAATCCGCCTGCGTAAACGCCTGATAGCGACCTTTCAGCTTATCCGGGAACGGAATGTATTCAATGCTGCCTTTTTTATGGTATGCCAGCGTCGCGTCGGCGACGGCCTGGAAAGATTCCGCACGGCCTGTGCCCAGGTTAAAGATGCCGGACTTGCCGCTTTCCAGGAACCACAGGTTAACGGCGGCCACATCGCCCACGTAAACGAAGTCGCGCTTGAAGTTTTCGCTGCCTTCAAACAGTTTCGGGCTTTCGCCGTTGTTTAACTGTGTATTCAGATGAAATGCCACGCTTGCCATGCTGCCTTTATGGCCTTCACGTGGTCCATAGACGTTGAAATAGCGGAAACCGACAATCTGCGAGTTCGCTTCTGGCAGGATCTGGCGCACATATTCATCAAACAGGAATTTAGAATAGCCATAAACGTTAAGCGGTTTTTCGTATTCGCGTGATTCGATGAAATCAGACGTGCGACCGCCATAGGTGGCGGCAGAAGAGGCATAGAGGAACGGGATTTCGCGCTCAAGACAATAGTGCAGCAGCTCTTTGGAGTATTGATAGTTATTATCCATCATATACTTGCCGTCCCACTCGGTGGTGGAAGAGCAGGCGCCTTCATGGAAAATAGCTTCGATATCGCCGAGCTCTTCTCCGGACATAATCTGGATCAGGAAATCTTCCTTATCCATATAGTCAGCAATGTTCAGATCCACCAGGTTTACAAACTTGGTGCCGTCTTTCAGGTTATCCACCACCAGAATATCGGTGATACCTTTATCATTCAGGGCCTTAACGATATTGCTGCCGATAAAGCCCGCGCCGCCGGTAACGATGATCATAACTGTAACCTTTGAATTATGGTGTCAGAGACTGTCTCAGACATGAATGCTCTTATCATAACACTATTCATCCATTCACTGATAACCCGTGAGGATACGCGTGATTTATGCTGCATTTTAAAGAAGTGATGACGCGTCATCTCGTATCAACGTATCGCTTTGGGTAATATGTGCTGAAATTTGCCCAGTCTGGAGAATCGCAATGCGTGGGGATTTTTACAAACAGTTAACCAACGATCTGGAAACCGCCCGGGCGGAAGGATTGTTTAAAGAAGAGCGCATTATTACGTCTGCGCAGCAGGCGGATATCACCGTGGCGGATGGAAGCCACGTTATTAACTTTTGCGCCAATAACTATCTCGGGCTGGCGAATCACCCTGAGCTGATTAATGCCGCAAAAGCGGGCATGGACAGCCACGGTTTCGGTATGGCGTCCGTGCGTTTTATCTGCGGCACCCAGGACAGCCACAAAGCGCTGGAGCAAAAGCTGGCAAGCTTCCTCGGCATGGAAGATGCGATTCTGTACTCCTCCTGTTTCGATGCTAACGGCGGCTTGTTTGAGACGTTGCTGGGCGCGGAAGACGTTATTATTTCCGACGCGCTGAATCACGCGTCTATCATTGACGGCGTGCGTTTGTGTAAAGCGAAGCGCTATCGCTATGCCAACAACGATATGGCAGAGCTGGAAGCGCGGCTGAAAGAGGCGCGTGAGGCCGGCGCGCGTCATGTCCTGATCGCCACCGACGGCGTGTTCTCAATGGATGGCGTCATCGCCAATCTGAAAGGCGTCTGTGATCTGGCCGATAAATACGATGCGCTGGTGATGGTTGATGATTCTCACGCGGTAGGCTTTGTCGGCGAAAACGGTCGTGGTTCCCATGAATACTGCGACGTAATGGGCCGCGTAGATATTATTACCGGTACGCTGGGCAAAGCGTTAGGCGGCGCATCCGGCGGCTATACCGCGGCGCGTAAAGAGGTCGTTGAGTGGTTGCGTCAGCGTTCCCGCCCATATCTGTTTTCCAACTCCCTGGCGCCGGCGATCGTGGCGGCTTCTATTAAAGTGTTAGAGATGGTGGAAGCGGGCGCAGAACTGCGCGATCGCTTGTGGGCGAACGCCCGGCAGTTCCGTGAGCAGATGTCTGCCGCGGGATTTACGCTGGCAGGCGCGGATCACGCCATCATCCCGGTAATGCTGGGAGATGCGGTTGTCGCGCAGAAATTTGCCCGCGAACTGCAAAAAGAGGGCATTTACGTTACCGGTTTCTTCTATCCGGTCGTACCAAAAGGTCAGGCGCGTATTCGTACCCAGATGTCTGCGGCGCATACGCCTGAGCAAATTACGCGTGCGGTAGACGCGTTCACGCGTATTGGTAAACAACTGGGCGTGATTGCCTGAGGATGTAAGATGAAAGCGTTATCCAAACTGAAAGCGGAAGAGGGCATCTGGATGACCGACGTTCCGGAACCGGAAGTCGGCCATAACGATTTGCTGATTAAAATCCGTAAAACAGCCATCTGCGGTACTGACGTTCACATCTATAACTGGGATGACTGGTCGCAAAAAACCATCCCGGTTCCGATGGTCGTGGGGCATGAATATGTTGGCGAAGTGGTCGGCATCGGTCAGGAAGTGAAAGGCTTTAAAATTGGCGATCGCGTCTCCGGCGAAGGTCATATCACCTGCGGTCATTGCCGCAACTGCCGTGGCGGTCGTACTCACCTGTGTCGCAACACCACCGGCGTGGGCGTCAACCGTCCCGGCTGCTTCGCGGAATACCTGGTCATCCCGGCGTTCAATGCGTTTAAAATCCCGGATAACATTTCTGATGATTTAGCCTCTATTTTCGACCCGTTTGGTAATGCGGTGCATACGGCGCTGTCTTTCGATCTGGTCGGCGAAGATGTACTGGTGTCGGGGGCGGGGCCAATCGGTGTAATGGCCGCCGCAGTGGCGAAACATGTCGGCGCGCGTCATGTGGTGATTACTGACGTCAATGAATACCGTCTGGAGCTGGCGCGTAAAATGGGCGTCACCCGCGCGGTCAACGTCGCGAAAGAGAGCCTGAACGACGTCATGGCGGAGCTGGGAATGACCGAAGGGTTCGATGTGGGTCTGGAGATGTCCGGCGCGCCGCCGGCGTTTCGTACCATGCTGGACACCATGAATCACGGCGGTCGTATTGCGATGCTGGGGATTCCGCCATCAGATATGTCTATCGACTGGACAAAAGTTATCTTTAAAGGCTTGTTCATTAAAGGTATTTATGGTCGTGAGATGTTCGAAACGTGGTACAAAATGGCGGCGCTGATCCAGTCCGGTCTGGATCTGTCACCGATTATCACCCATCGTTTCTCTATTGATGATTTCCAGAAAGGTTTTGACGCCATGCGTTCAGGCCAGTCAGGAAAAGTTATTCTGAGCTGGGATTAATATGTATAGAGACCCGATGATATTTATCGGGTCTGATATACGTTTCATCGTAAAAGGTTGGTGTCATTCACCAACCTTTTTTGTTAGGGAAAATCTGGAAAGTCGTAAAGAATTGTCATAGACATCAAGCATTCGTAATTGCGCTTTACTCTTATTTTACTCGCTAACGTCACGCTCTAATCTGAGTTTTGTGCTTGCTTTTTACTGTAAAAATTAATTATGGCGGCTTAATAGTTTCTTAATAGAGCCGCAGTATAAAGGCAGGGTAAATTAAGGTTTTTCTGGTAATCGTTATGAAAAATAGTAAAACCAAAGTGAGTATCATTGTCCCGTTATATAATGCGGGAGCGGATTTTAATGCTTGCATGGCGTCGTTAATTGCGCAAACGTGGTCGGCGCTGGAAATTATTATTGTGAATGATGGATCGACGGATCATTCCGTTGAGATAGCAAAACATTACGCGGAACATTACCCATATGTTCGACTGCTTCATCAGGCCAATGCTGGCGCATCTGTCGCCCGTAATCTTGGCCTGCAAGCAGCGACCGGCGATTATGTCGCCTTTGTCGATGCAGATGACCTGGTCTACCCGAAGATGTATGAAACGCTGATGACCATGGCGCTTAACGATGATCTGGACGTTGCGCAGTGCAACGCGGACTGGTGCGTCCGAAAAACCGGGCACGCCTGGCAATCTATTCCGACCGATCGTCTGCGTTCCACCGGGGTATTAAGCGGACCGGATTGGTTGCGTATGGCGTTGGCCTCGCGACGCTGGACGCATGTTGTCTGGATGGGCGTTTATCGACGTGCGTTAATTACCGATAACAATATTACTTTCGTTCCCGGACTACATCATCAGGACATATTATGGTCGACGGAAGTTATGTTTAATGCCACGCGCGTACGTTATACCGAACAATCATTATATAAATATTTCCTGCATGATAATTCGGTAAGCCGTTTGCAAAGACAAGGCAATAAAAATCTTAATTATCAGCGGCATTATATTAAAATTACGCGGTTATTAGAAAAGCTCAATCGTGATTATGCCCGTCGTATTCCGATTTACCCGGAGTTTCGCCAGCAAATTACCTGGGAAGCGTTACGCGTTTGTCATGCGGTACGTAAAGAGCCTGATATTTTGACCCGCCAGCGTATGATTGCCGAAATTTTTACTTCTGGCATGTATAGACGGATGATGGCTAACGTCCGCAGCGCGAAAGCGGCTTATCAGACGCTGCTCTGGTCTTTCCGGCTGTGGCAATGGCGCGACAAAACCTTGTCACACCGTCGTATGGCCCGTAAGGCGCTCAATCTGTCTTAGCGCTCACGTTTTTAGGCGCGGCGATTTTCCCCCAGCCTTGCCACTGGTGCTGAAACCAGACAACCACGGAACTTTGCGTAATGCTCTCGCCGATGACGCTGAAAAAGCGCGTAGCGTAGACCGGTTGCAGCGGTTTTTTCGGCTTGCACATCTTCACGCCGCGAAAGGGATTGCGCGGTGCGTCAATTTTCTGCGGCGTTACACCAGGTCGGGACGTATCTACCTGCGGTTCGTTGAGCAGGCTGCCTGGGCGTACCAGGGTGATATCCGCCGGCAGGCGATAAACCATCTGTTGCAGCACGCGAACCGTTGCGGGATGCGGATGACCAATCGCGATAGCGGAACCGTTGCGACGGGCCAGTTCGATAGCGCGATTAAACTGACGGCGGATATCCGCCTCGTTTTGCGTATCGTCGAGGAACACTTTGCGCTTGATCACTTTCACACCCGTACCGGATGCCGCGCGCATCGCCTGGCTATTGCCAATCGTCATGCTGTCGAGAAAATAGAGATTGTAATGTTCCAGCGCCTGCATAACTTTTTGCATACCGAACAGGCTGGAAGTCATTGCGCTGCCCATGTGGTTATTAAGCCCGACGGCATACGGCACGTTGTTTACCGCCTCGCGGATAATGCGCTCGATCTCATCGCTGCTCATATCTGGTCGCAGCGTATCCTTCTCCAGCGGCTGTTTGCTTAGCGGCGCCATCGGCAGATGGATTAACACCTCATGCCCGCTATTGTGCGCTTTAGTTGCCATTTCGCGCGCGTGCGGCGCGTTGGGCAGTACGGCGACGGAGATGTTTGGCGGCAGCGCCAGAACCTGGTTTTCCGTGTGCGGGCGATAGCCAAAATCATCAATCACGATGGCGAGCTTGCCAGCGAAAACGGGATGTGCAAACGCCAGCAAAGTGGCCAGCGTGAGAATGGAGCGACGAAACTGAGGCAAAACTTATCTTCCCAACCACGGCTGTGGATTGACGGCCTGACCCTGGCGACGAATTTCGAAATAAAGCGAGGGTCTGCCCTGACCGCCGCTACTGCCCACAAGGGCGATAGGTTGTCCGGCGCGCACCTGCGCGCCTACGCTGACCAGCGCGCTCTGGTTATAGCCGTAAAGGCTCATATCACCTTTACCATGCTCCACGACCACCACCAGGCCATAGCCTTGCAGCCAGTCCGCCAGAATCACCCTGCCGTCGGCGATGGCTTTGACCTCGGTGCCTTCCGACGCGCCGATCACCATCCCCTTCCAACGTAGCTCACCCTGCAGCCGTTCGCCATAGCGATGCAATATCGGGCCGCGTACCGGCCAGTATGCCTGACCGCGAGGCGCGCCCAGACCGCCGGTGCGGGACATTAGCGAACGCTCGCTTTCCGTCGGCTTATAGGTGCTGCCTTTACGCGAGGCTTCCTGCTGCTTATCGCGTACCGCCTGCGCTTCGCGGGCTTCACGCTCCGCTCGCGCTTTGGCCGCCGCTTCCGCCCGCGCGATACTGTTGCGTAGGCGTGATTCGTTGGCGCGTAGTTCGCTTAACTGTTGCTGGCCTTGCTGAATAGACGACTCCAGTCCGGCAAGCGTTTTCTTACGTTCATTACGCGCCTGCTCCAGCTTCGCCTGTTGGGCGCGCTGCTCATACAGCAACGTTTGTTGTTGGCTTTGCTTCTCTTCCAGCTCGGCTTTTTGCGTGGCGACCTGTTCGCGAGTCTGTTTCAGTTCGGCGATAGTCTCCTGGCGCGCCTGGTTCAGATAGCCGAAGTAGGCCTGCAGGCGTTGCCCACGCTGGCTTTCTTCTCCGCTAAGAATAAGCTGAATGCCGGTGTGTTCGCCCTGGCGGAAAGCGGCGTCCAACTGCGCGGCAAGATTACGCTCCTGGCTGGCTTTTTGCTGCTCCAGTTTGGCAATTGAGGCGTTCATCTCATCAATTTGCGCGTTTAACTGATCCAGGGTGCTTTGCGTTTCGCGCAACTTACGTGCTGCGGCCGAGATGGCCTCTTCCTGAGCTTTCAGTTGTGCCAGGAGGCTGGCGCGTTGTTGCTGCTGCTGGCGTACGTCGCGTTCTTTCGCGGCGATATCGGCCTGAATAGATTTGAGTTGATCGCGGTCATCCGCGTGGGCGGAAAAGGCGCACAACAATACGCCAGCGCTAAGTACGCTGGCGTAGAACAAAGGCCTGACTGAAAACGTTCTTGGTTTCACGGCCTGTTGAATGGTGTTAATCGCCTTTCCCCTCATGGGGAGGGATTATTCCACGATGAACAGCGGCTTACCAGTCATCTCTTGCGGGATTTCCATCCCCATCAGCGACAGCATGGTAGGCGCAATGTCTGAAAGTTTGCCGCCTTCGACCGCCTTCACGTTTTTCTCGCCGACATAAATCAGCGGCACCGGCAGGTTGGTGTGGGCAGTATGCGCCTGACCGGTCGCCGGATCGCGCATCTGCTCCGCGTTGCCGTGGTCCGCGGTAATCAACAGTTGTCCACCAACGGACTCAACCGCTTTTGTTACCTGTTCAATGCAGTTATCCAACGCTTCCACCGCTTTGATGGCGGCTTCCATCACGCCGGTATGACCGACCATATCGCCGTTTGGATAGTTACAAATGATGGTGTCGTACTTACCGCTTTCGATCGCCGCGACCAATTTTTCAGTCAATTCTGCAGAGCTCATTTCCGGTTGCAGGTCATAAGTGGCCACTTTCGGGGAGTTGATCAGAATGCGCTCTTCACCAGCAAACGGTTCTTCTACGCCGCCGTTAAAGAAAAAGGTTACGTGCGCATATTTTTCCGTTTCGGAAATACGCAGCTGAGTTTTGTCGTTTTTCGCCATCCATTCGCCAAAGGTATTCGCCAGCGACGCTGGTGGGTAGGCAACGGCAGTTTTGATATCGGCGGCGTATTCGGTCAGCATCACGAAGTTCAGATTAACCACCTTCTTACGCGCAAAGCCGTCGAAATCAGCATTAACGAAAGCGCGGGTAATTTCGCGCGCGCGGTCAGCGCGGAAGTTCATGAAAATCAGCGTGTCGCCGTCTTCCATCGCCGCATCAGCCTGGCCCTCGGCGCGGATAACGGTCGCTTTGACAAACTCATCGTTTTCATCACGAGCGTAAGCGGCCTGCAGGCCAGCCACGGCGGTATCCGCCTGGAATTCGCCCTGGGCCAGGGTCATCAGATCATACGCTTTTTCCACGCGATCCCAACGGTTGTCGCGGTCCATAGCGTAGTAACGACCGACGATAGACGCCACGCGGCCTTTGCCCAGCGCGGCGAATTTGTCTTCGAATTTTTTCAGCGAGGCTTCAGCGCTGCGCGGCGGCGTGTCGCGACCGTCGAGGAAGGCGTGCAGATAGATTTTTTCTGCGCCGCGCTCTGCGGCCAGCTCCACCATCGCCATAATGTGATCTTCGTGGCTGTGGACGCCGCCCGCGGACAGCAGACCCATAATATGAACCGCTTTACCGGCGTTTTTCGCCTGGTCTACCGCATTGGTCAGGACTGGGTTAGCAAAGAAAGTACGTTCTTTAATTTCAACGTCCAGACGCGTCAGGTCCTGATAAACGATGCGGCCTGCGCCCAGGTTAACGTGGCCCACTTCGGAGTTGCCCATCTGGCGGTCAGGCAGACCCACTTCCAGACCGGATGCGTCGATCAGGGTATGCGGACGTTTTGCCCACAGAGCATCCATCACCGGGGTTTTGGCGTTTAAGATAGCGTTATCCTGCTGTTCTTCACGGTAGCCGTAGCCATCCAGAATCACCAGTACCATAGGTTTTTTAGAAACCGACATTGCGACAACCTCATACTCAATAGACAAAATAATTGCGTAATTTTACTACAGCTGAATCGATAAAATAGCCTCAGAAGATCAAAGAAAGGGATCGCGCTGGCGTGAGAAGGCAAGTAATAGCGTGATTTTTTTTCGTAGCGCCCCGCAAAAATGCATTCCAGTGCACGCTCTGGCTGTATTTGCGCCACTGCACAGGTATACTCCTTTCCTGGTTTTTTAATCACTACGTCGGGAGTTGTTACCCCCCATGCAAGAAATTATGCAATTTGTTGGCCGTCATCCCATACTGAGTATCGCCTGGATTGCGTTACTGGTGGCGGTTTTATTTACCACGTTCAAAGGTCTGACTTCAAAAGTTAAGGTGATTACACGCGGCGAAGCCACGCGCCTTATCAACAAAGAGGACGCCGTTGTTGTGGATTTACGTCAACGTGACGATTTCCGTAAAGGCCATATCGCTGGCGCGACCAATTTGCTGCCGAGCGAAATCAAAGCCAACAATGTTGGCGAACTGGAAAAGCACAAAGACAAGCCGATTATCGTGGTCGACGGTTCTGGTATGCAGTGCCAGGAATCCGCTAACGCGCTGACAAAAGCCGGCTTTGAAAAGGTCTTTGTGTTGAAAGAAGGCGTAGCAGGCTGGAGCGGCGAGAATCTGCCTCTGGTGCGCGGTAAGTGATTACCCGTCGTTTTCATGACGCAAGGGGAATGACTTGCCCTTGCGTCGACATGAAATCCATCGGGTAAAAAACAGGAGCGAAGTCATGGCCAATATTGAAATCTACACCAAAGCAACCTGTCCGTTTTGCCATCGTGCAAAGGCGCTGTTAAACAGCAAGGGCGTGAGTTTCCAGGAAATTGCGATTGACGGCGACGCCGTGAAGCGTGAAGAGATGATCAAACGTAGTGGCCGAACGACGGTTCCGCAAATTTTTATTGATGCACAGCACATTGGCGGTTGTGACGACTTGTATGCGCTGGATGCGCGTGGTGGACTGGATCCGCTGTTGCGTTAAGGCGTACTCAAGTATTTAAGGACAACACTAAAGGGTTTTACACATGTCAGAACAAAATAACACTGAAATGGCTTTCCAGATCCAACGTATCTATACCAAGGATGTTTCTTTCGAAGCGCCAAACGCACCGCATGTTTTCCAGAAAGATTGGCAGCCAGAGGTTAAACTGGATCTTGATACGGCATCTTCCCAACTGGCGGATGACGTTTATGAAGTTGTGCTGCGTGTTACCGTAACGGCTTCCCTGGGGGAAGAAACCGCGTTCCTGTGCGAAGTTCAGCAGGCCGGTATTTTCTCCATCAGCGGTATTGAAGGTACTCAGATGGCGCATTGCCTGGGCGCATACTGCCCGAACATTCTGTTCCCGTATGCTCGCGAGTGCATCACCAGCCTGGTTTCACGCGGTACGTTCCCGCAACTGAACCTTGCGCCGGTCAACTTTGATGCGCTGTTCATGAACTATTTGCAGCAGCAGGCTGGCGAAGGTACTGAAGAACATCAGGATGCCTGATGAACCAAAGTAATGCGTCAATGACAGTCATCGGTGCCGGCTCGTACGGCACCGCTCTTGCCATCACTCTGGCGAGAAACGGCCACCAGGTTGTCCTGTGGGGCCACGACCCAAAACATATCGCGACCCTGGAGCACGATCGCTGCAACGTCGCGTTCCTTCCCGATGTGCCTTTTCCCGATACGTTACACCTGGAAAGCGACTTAGCAACCGCGCTGGCGGCCAGTCGTAACATTCTGGTGGTGGTGCCAAGCCATGTTTTCAGCGACGTGCTGCGGCAGATTAAACCGCTGATGCGTCCGGATGCGCGTCTGGTATGGGCGACCAAAGGCCTGGAAGCGGAAACGGGGCGCCTGTTGCAGGATGTCGCTCGCGAGGCGTTAGGCGATCAAATCCCGCTGGCGGTGATTTCCGGTCCGACGTTCGCTAAAGAGCTGGCGGCGGGTTTGCCGACGGCAATCTCGCTGGCCTCAACCGATGAGACCTTTGCCGACGATCTCCAGCAACTGTTGCACTGCGGAAAAAGTTTTCGCGTCTATATCAATGCGGATTTTATCGGCGTGCAGCTTGGCGGCGCGGTGAAAAACGTGATTGCGATTGGCGCGGGGATGTCTGACGGCATCGGCTTCGGCGCGAACGCCCGCACGGCGCTAATCACGCGTGGACTGACCGAAATGTCGCGGCTTGGCGCAGCGCTTGGCGCCGATCCCGCCACCTTTATGGGGATGGCGGGCTTAGGCGATCTGGTGCTGACCTGTACCGACAACCAGTCGCGCAACCGTCGTTTTGGCATGATGCTTGGCCAGGGCATGGACGTTAAAGGCGCGCAGGATAAGATTGGCCAGGTGGTCGAAGGCTATCGCAATACGAAAGAAGTTCGTGAATTGGCGCACCGTTTTGGTGTTGAAATGCCAATAACCGAGGAAATTTATCAAGTATTGTATTGCGGAAAAAACGCGCGCGAGGCAGCATTAACGTTATTAGGTCGCGCCCGCAAGGAAGAGCTGAGTCGCCACTAGCCGTAAGGAACTGTTTGCATAAACGACCCAACCCGCACAGAACGGGTTGGTCGTTTTCTGCCCGTCTGGAGTAAGCCATGCCGTGTGAAGAACTGGAAATCGTCTGGAAGAATATTAAAGCTGAAGCCCGCGCTTTAGCTGACTGTGAGCCTATGTTGGCCAGTTTTTATCACGCCACGCTACTCAAGCATGAAAATCTGGGCAGTGCGCTGAGCTATATGCTGGCAAATAAACTGGCTTCGCCCATCATGCCCGCTATCGCTATCCGTGAAGTAGTTGAAGAAGCCTATGCCGCCGACCCGGAAATGATCGCGTCGGCAGCCTGCGATATTCAGGCCGTGCGCACTCGCGATCCGGCGGTGGATAAATACTCCACGCCGCTGTTATATCTGAAAGGCTTTCATGCGCTACAGGCCTACCGCATTGGCCACTGGTTGTGGAATAAAGGTCGCCGCGCGCTGGCTATCTTCCTGCAAAATCAGGTTTCGGTCTCGTTTCAGGTGGATATTCACCCGGCAGCGAAAATTGGCCGCGGGATTATGCTCGACCATGCCACCGGTATTGTGGTGGGGGAGACGGCGGTTATTGAGGATGATGTGTCGATCCTGCAATCCGTCACCCTGGGCGGTACCGGGAAAACGAGCGGCGATCGTCATCCTAAAATCCGCGAAGGCGTGATGATTGGCGCGGGCGCGAAAATTCTCGGCAATATCGAGGTGGGGCGCGGCGCGAAAATTGGCGCAGGTTCCGTCGTTTTACAGCCTGTCCCGCCGCACACTACCGCCGCAGGCGTTCCGGCGCGTATTGTCGGCAAGCCGGGCAGCGATAAGCCGTCGATGGATATGGACCAGCATTTCAACGGGATACACCATACGTTTGAGTATGGCGACGGCATCTGAATTGCGCGGTACAACTAAAAAACGCTGTTCCGATGGAGTGCAATCCCGGAACAGCGGAGCGAAGAATTCGCAATGTGGACAATCAGGCTGCGGATGATGTCAGCGTGATGCGATCCAGCGGGCCGACGATAAACAGATATGAAATGAGACCAATAAGTCCCATCGAGCCAACGTATAAAATGGCAAAGTCGAACGACTGAGTATTGGCAAGAATCACGCCGATGACTAGCGGCGTAACGATGCTTGCCATATTGCCGCACATGTTAAATACGCCGCCGGCAATACCCAGAACTTCCTTCGGCGAGGTGTCGCTGAGTACGCACCAGCCCAGGTTACCAAACCCTTTGGCAAAAAAGGCCAGACTCATCGCCGCAATGACCACAAATTCTGAAGAGGTGTAGTTGGCGATCACAATTACGCAAGAGAGCAACATACCGCAGATAACAGGCAGTTTCCGCGCGACGGTAAGGCTATAGCCGCGTTTGAGCAGCCAGTCGGAGAAAACGCCGCCGAGCAGGCCGCCAATAAAACCGGCAATGGCTGGAATACTGGCCACAAAACCGACTTTTAGAATCGACATGCCTTTCGCCTGGTACAGGTAGGTCGGGAACCAGGTCAGGAAGAACCAGGTGATAGAGGTGACGCAGAATTGCCCGATGTAAACACCGATCATCATCCGGTTAACACAGACGGTTTTAATCTGCGCGAACGTTATTTTCTGCGGCTCCTTTTTACAGCCCAGAGAGGGCTCGCCACCACCGCTACGAATATAGTCAATTTCCGCTTGATTAACTTTTGGATGGTGCATCGGATCTTTGACTTTCATTAACCAGAATATACCGAGCATCACGCCAATAGCGCCAATATAATAGAAGACAAAATGCCAGCTTAAATTATGCAGAATGATCGTCATTAGCGGGGTGATAATGCCCAGCGAGATATATTGCGCAGCCTGATAAACTGAAGTAACGAAACCTCGTTCATTATTGGGAAACCATTGTACGCTTAAACGACTGTTCGCCGGAAAGGCAGGCGCTTCAATCGCGCCCATCAGCAGACGTAGAATAACCAGTACAATTAATGGGCTGCCATACAGATAGATCGTTCCCTGAAACATGGTTACTAACGACCAGCCAATCAATGCGCAACCGTAAACCAGTCGTGAACCGTAGCGGTCTAATAGCCAACCACCGGGTAGTTGCATAATGACATAGGCGATACCAAATGAGGAGAAGGCCAGGCCCATCGCTTCCGGATCAAAACCTAATTCTTTACTCATTATTGGGGCAACTACGGATAGAGTTGCGCGATCCGCATAATTAAATACGGTAGCAAGAAATAAAAATATAAGAATGGTATGACGCACTTTTGTGCGCTTTATTATTGTGTTCATTATCTACTCCTCAGATAAGGGCAGAATGCATCCTGTAAGGTAAGAGAGGCGGGACGGATTCCCGCCAGTCGGGTTAAGGGCGTTTGCCAAATTCACATGTTAATTGTGTCCAGCGGCGCGCTTGTTCACTGAGCGTGAAACCCAGACCATGACGATCGGAAATCCACATGCGGCCATCGCGCAGCTCAAGTTGCTCGTTGAATAATGGGTTCAGCCACTCGAAATGTTCCAGCCACGGCTCCAGGGGATACGCTGCGGAAAGGTGCAGGTGTACTTCCATCGCAAAGTGCGGCGCCAGCTTACGCCCGTGTTTCGCCGCCAGATCCATAATCTTCAGGAACGGAGAGATACCGCCGACACGCGGCGCATCTGGCTGAACGAAATCGCTGGCATTGCCCAGAATCAACTGCTCGTGTTCCCGGAAACTGGTCAGCATTTCCCCGGTGGCGATAGGCGTATCCAGCGCGGCAGCAAGCTGGGCGTGGCCTTCGATGTCGTAAGCATCTAATGGTTCTTCAATCCAGATAAGATTGAACTGTTCCATTTTACGCCCCATGCGGATAGCCGTTTCGCGATCCCACTGCTGGTTAGCGTCAACCATTAACGGGAACTCATCCCCAAGCGCTTCACGTACTGCGGTTAAGCGGCGAATATCCTCAGCGCAGTTGGGTTGTCCGACTTTCAACTTAATACCGCCAATGCCATTTTCGCGGGAAATCACCACATTTTTTAGCACTTGATCGAGCGGTGTATGCAAGAACCCCCCTGAGGTGTTGTAACACTGAACGGAGTCGCGGTGCGCGCCCAACAGTTTTGCCAGTGGCAGACCGGCACGTTTAGCCTTCATATCCCATAAGGCGATATCGATAGGGGAGATAGCCTGTACCGCCATCCCGCTACGCCCCACCGAGGCTCCGGCCCACAGCAGCTTGGTGTATATTTTGTCGATATCATTGGGGTCTTCGCCCAGTAGATTGTCGGCTATCTCTTTGGCGTGAGCATAAATACCCTGGCCGCCAGCACGTTTGGAGTAGCTAAAACCAACGCCCTCAAAGCCGTCGCGACTGCGGATTTCGGCAATGATGATTGCCACTTCGGTCAAAGGTTTCTGGCGACCGGTCAGTACCTTCGCGTCACTCACTGGCGTCGCCAGCGGTAGAAAAGCCAGTGATAGCTTCACCCATTCGATACGATCGCCGGTTTCTGCCGCGGTTCTGGTATTCGCCGCTTTTGCATACGTTACGGCGTCGGAATTCGCGCTTAAAGCCATTTTTTTTCTCCTGATAATCACAAAATGATTGCGCTAACATTTTTATTATTAAGCGAACACAGGATCCAGAAAGTTGATGTTGATTTGAACATTTGATCACATATGTCGTATAAAAAGCAGGATTTATTGCAAAATGGATCACGATCCAAAAATATCTGGGGAAATGCATAATACAAAATGATGGCGCTATCATTTTGTAATGACTGAGCTTGATAAGCTACTGTATTTACGGCCTTTCCTGATGCGAAGCTGGCAATAGCCGCAGGCATGATGAATAATGCGCGGATAAATCAGCCAATCTTTGCAGGGGCATCAGACGTGAAGAGAACCAAATCACCTCGTGCGCCGACGCTGGAAGATGTAGCACGTAGCGCCGGGCTGTCTCCGATGACAGTCAGCCGGGCATTGAATTCGCCACAACTGGTTCGCCCCAAAACGGTTGAGAAAGTCATGCAGGCGGTTCGCGTCACAGGCTACATACCCAACGCGTTAGCCGGTGGTCTGGCGTCGCGACGGAGTAAATTAATCGCTGTCGTCGTGCCGCAAATTAACAACAACATGTTTGTCGATACCATCCAGTCACTGAGCGATGAACTGGCCCGACGCGGATATCACATATTGCTGTGCGTGGCGGGATATACCGAACAAACGGAAGCGGAGTTGGTGGCGACACTGCTTTCCCGCCGCCCCGATGGCGTGGTGCTTACCGGGATCCATCACACGATAGAACTGAAAAAGGTCATCCTGAACGCGGCTATTCCGGTGGTGGAAATTTGGGACTTAACGCCCACGCCGCTTGATATGCTGGTCGGTTTTTCCCATGAAAAAGTCGGGCAGGCGACGGGGGAGTATCTTCTGAGTAAGGGCTATCGCCGTCCCGGCTTGTTGTGGACCGCCGATCGCCGAGCCGCGCAACGTAAGCAGGGGTTATGTAGTGTTCTTCAACGCCACGCTATTCATGCCGTACCGCAGGTAGATGTCCCCCTTCCGGCATCGCTTTCGCTGGGGCGCAGCGGTTTAAGCCAGCTTTTTGACGAAGGGACGTTTGATGTCATTGTTTGCAGTTCTGATACCCTGGCACAGGGGGCGATGATGGAGGCGGAAAGCCGTGGTTTGCGCATCCCGCATGATTTAGCGGTTATTGGTTTTGGCGACCTTGATTTTGCCGCCAGCAATCGACCGTCAATTACTACCGTAAGCGTTGACAGACGCGCCATTGGCCAGCGCGCCGCTACGCTGTTGGCCGATCGTATTGAACAGAAACCGTGCGCAGAAGCTATTGTGGATATTGGCTTTCATTTGATTGAGCGAGAGTCCGCATAAACGGGAACATGCCATCGGGATCGGCCAGGCCGGATCAGGCGTTAGCCGCCATCCGGCATTGAATATATTACGACCGCAATACCGCGCCGGGATATCCTAACTGGCGCCACGCTTCATACACCACCACCGACACCGCATTCGACAGGTTCATGCTACGGCTATCCGGCATCATCGGAATGCGAATCTTCTGCTCTTTAGGCAACGCATCGAGAATGCTGGCGGGCAGGCCGCGCGTTTCCGGGCCAAACATCAAATAATCGCCATCCTGATAGCTTACGGCGCTATGGGCGGGCGTGCCCTTTGTCGTCAACGCAAACAGGCGCTGCGGGTTTTCGGCGGCGACAAAGGCGGCATAATCGTGATGGCGCTGAACCGCGGCGAATTCGTGATAGTCCAGCCCTGCGCGGCGTAAGCGCTTATCATCCCAGGTAAACCCCATCGGTTCGATGATGTGCAGACGAAAGCCGGTATTGGCGCAAAGACGAATGATGTTGCCGGTATTCGGCGGGATTTCTGGTTCGAAGAGTACGATGTTAAGCATGATGCCCCCTTAAATGCGGGGGGCAGAATAGCAGAAATTTACCGGGCTCTCACGCGCCAGGCGTTCAGGCGACATCGCCTTTGCTCATTGGCGCCAGCGCGGCGGGCAAACTTTTCCCCAGTTCCTGCACCAGTGAATCGCCACTGATTTCGCTAATGGATTTCGCGCCGGTCAGGGTCATGGCGACTTTCATCTCTTTCTCGATCAGGTCCAGCAGGTTGGCGACCCCCGCTTTTCCTGCCGTCGCCAGCGCGTAGAGATAGGCCCGACCCAGCAGTACGGTATCGGCCCCCAACGCAATCATACGCACGACATCCAGCCCGTTACGAATCCCGCTATCCGCCAGAATGGCGATATCGCCTTTCACCGCATCGGCAATGGCGGGCAGGGCGCGGGCGGAAGAGAGCACGCCATCGAGCTGGCGGCCGCCGTGATTCGACACCACGATACCGTCAGCGCCGAAACGTACCGCATCGCGGGCATCTTCTGGATCGAGGATCCCTTTGATCACCATTGGGCCGTCCCAGAATTCGCGTATCCACTCCAGATCTTTCCAGGAAATGGACGGATCGAAGTTATTTGCCAGCCAGCCGATATAGTCCTCAAGGCCGGTCGGTTTACCCAGATAGGCGGAAATATTGCCTAAATCATGCGGGCGACCGTTCAGGCCGACATCCCACGCCCATTTAGGGTGCATGACCGCCTGCCAGTAACGGCGCATGGCCGCGTTTGGGCCGCTCATCCCGGAGTGGGCGTCACGGTAGCGCGCGCCCGGCGTTGGCATATCCACGGTAAAGACCAGCGTGGAGCAGCCCGCCGCTTTCGCACGTTCAAGCGCGTTGCGCATAAAGCCCCGGTCACGCAGCACATAAAGCTGGAACCACATCGGGCGCTTAATGGTTGGTGCAACTTCTTCTATCGGACAGACGGAGACGGTGGAAAGGGTGAACGGAATGCCCTTTGCGTCTGCGGCGGCGGCGGCCTGTACTTCGCCGCGACGGGCGTACATGCCGCACAGACCTACCGGCGCTAATGCCACCGGCATCGACAACGTTTCGTTAAACAGGGTCGTTTCCAGGCTTAAATCGGACATATTTTTCAGCACGCGCTGGCGCAGAGCGACTTGCGACAGGTCTTCCACATTTCGGCGCAGGGTATATTCCGCATACGCGCCGCCGTCGATGTAGTGGAAGAGGAAAGGAGGCAACGTGCGCTGAGCTGCGGCGCGATAATCGCTGGCTGCTGAAATAATCATGATTTATTCTCCCTGGTCATCTCATTATGGTCGCCGGGCAGGCGGGTAATACGCGCCTGGCGGGCCTGGTCTTCATCAAATCGTTTAATCGTGGTGTGGACAAAACTGAGGTGCGCCATCATCGCTTTACGCGCGCCCTCGGCGTTACCGTCCAGAATGGCGTCCATCACTGCCTGGTGTTGTTCCGTCAGCTTTGAGAATACGGGCGGAACGAGATACATACGCTGGCGACTCTGTTTGACGGAGGATTGCAGGACGTCGAAGAAACCGCGCATGGTTTGCAACAGCACCACATTGTGCGAGGCCTCCGCGATCGCCAGATGAAAGCGCACGTCGGCCTGGGAGGCGAGATCCGGGTCTTCGCTGAGCGTCGCATCAAAGCAGAGTCTGATTTTCTCTTTGTCGGCGGCGGTGGCACGCATGGCGGCGTGCCAGGCCGTACTGGCTTCAATGGCGTGGCGGGCTTCCAGAATGTCGAAACTGTAGTCCGGATCGTTCGCCATCAGCATTTTCAGCGGTTGCACGATATTCTGTTCAGACCAGGTTTCGTGCTGCCAGCGGACAAATGTCCCGCCGCCGCGACGGCTCACCAGCACGCCTTCGCTGACCAGCTTCGCCAGCGCTTCGCGTAAAGAGTTGCGTGATACGCCAAGCTGTAGAGCCAACTGGCGCTCGGCGGGCAATTTCATGCCCGCTTCCAGGTTTTGTTCTTCAATCAGCGCCCGCACGCGAGAGGCAATCTCGTCTGACAGGCGTTTTGGCATCACAATCACGGAATCATCCAGGTTAAAACATAGGCCTGAAGCGTAGTGATCACGCCCACCATACAGGTGAAGATCAGGCTGTGTTTGACGGTAAAACGGAACAGATCGGACTCTTTTCCTACCAGTCCCACCGCCGCGCAGGCGATGGCGATAGACTGCGGCGAGATCATCTTCCCGGTTACGCCTCCAGTGGTATTCGCCGCCACCATCAGCACATCAGAGACGCCGATTTGCTGCGCCGCGGTAGCCTGTAGAGAGGCAAACAGCGCGTTAGATGAGGTATCCGAGCCGGTCAGGAAGACGCCCAGCCAGCCGAGGAACGGCGAGAAGAACGTGAAGGCGCTGCCGGTGTGCGCCAGCGCTAACGCCAGCGTGGAGGAAAGCCCGGAATAGTTCGAGATAAACGCGAACGCCAGCACCATGCCGATGGAGTAAATCGGCAACGCCAGCTCTTTCAGCGTGCTGCCAAAGGTCTGGATTGCGGCTGAGGGTTTCATTTTCAGCCAGACGATAGACAACAGCGCGGCAAACAGGATCGCCGTGCCGGTGGCGGAGAACCAGTCAAATTTATACACCGCCGCGTAAGCGGTCGCTTCGTGTACAACCGGCGGCATACGGGCGACCAGTTTATCGAGATACGGTACCGGAACGTTAATTACCCAGTCATACAGCGCGCCGCCGGGGGCAAACAGCGCTTTGAACGGCGGTATGCTCCAGAGAGTGACCGTGGCGGTCAGGAACAGGAACGGCGACCAGGCGCGAACAATTTGCCCTGTCGTATAGCGGGTACGGGCCAGCGTCTGATCGACCTGTGACGCGCCCATATCGCCGAAGCGGAAGATGCGTACCGGCTGCCAGCGTTTGAGGAACAGCGTCAGACACACCAGAGACACCAGTGAAGAGATGATGTCCGGCAGTTCCGGCCCGATAAAGTTGGAGCTGAGATACTGGGCGATAGCAAACGAGCCGCCAGCGACCATCACCGCAGGCCAGGTTTCTTTCACGCCGCGCCAGCCGTCCATAATCGCCATAATCCAGAACAGCACGATAATGGTCAGGAACGGTAGCTGACGACCGACCATCTGACCGATTTCAAAGCTGTCCAGGCCCGTGACCTGTCCGGCAACCAGAATCGGGATCCCCATCGCGCCAAAGGCGACAGGCGCGGTGTTTACAATCAGGCACAGCCCTGCCGAATACAGCGGATTAAAGCCCAGACCCACCAGCAGCGCGGCGGTTATCGCCACCGGCGCGCCGAAACCCGCCGCGCCTTCAAGGAACGCGCCGAAGCAGAAGCCGACAATCAGCATTTGCAGACGTTGGTCGGGGGTAATCGACAGAATTGACGAGCGAATAATGTCAAACTGCCCGGTCTTGACCGAAATTTTATAGACGAAGACCGCGGCGATGATTATCCAGGCAATCGGCCATAGCCCGTAGAAGAAGCCATACACGACCGATGCCAGCGCGTGATCGACCGGCATTTTATAGAACAGCAGCGCGACGGCGAGCGCGATAACCACCGTCCACGAAGCGGCAACATAGCCTTTCAGCTTGAGTTTAATCAGGGCGAAAAAGAAGAACAGGATTGGGAGCGATGCGATCAGGCTGGAAAGCCAGATATTACCCGCCGGGTCATAGTTTTGTTGCCAGAGGTTCATTGCAGGTCTCCTGAGAACCACACGCATAATGGGATGAATCTTTGCTCATCTCGTTGGGGTCACATTATGTGTAAAAGTGGTCCTGCCAATATTGTTGTGTATGGATAATGACAACAAATAGTTAACCAGATGTTATTTATTGGCAACGGTATTGTAGAGTTAATTTAATGAAATGTGAACCTGTGGTCGGATCCAGCGGGAATTGGTAGGACCAATAATTTAGTCAGTCAGAAAGGAAGAACCGGGTAAGCGAAAGTGCCGCCCGGTCAACTTTTAGAATTCTGTTTTATTAAAGCCTGTCATCTCTTTGAGCCCCATTTCCCGGCCCAGCGCCGTCATCGGGTGGACCACGATCAGGCCGCGTACGCTTTTTTTGAGTTTGCCCATATCGGCCTGCTCTTTTTTAGTGATCGCGCGGCGAAACGGCAGGTTCATCAGCTTCTGCGCTTCTTTACTCAGTTTCTGGCTGTGTACTTCGCGCAGACGGATAATTTCTGCTTCCAGCGTCTCTTTTTCTTTTTCCAGCTCCGCGTATTTATCGGCGGATTCAACCAGAGAGAGACCTGCCTGCTGGTGGCGAATAGCGTCAAGACGATCGCTCAGGCGTTTAATTTCGTTTTTTTCGACTTCTTTCATGGGATAGCTTCTGATAGAAATGGGATAGATACCTTATAGTATGCGCGCAGTGAGTGATTCTTCACAACTCATGACGTAAAGATAATCAATTATGGCAAGTATTACACTGCTCATTATTTAATTATCTCGTTGAGAATAAAATCCTTTTTGTCGAAAGAAAAGATGAAGCGCCCTTTTGTCGGCAAGAAAAGCGATTAAGCACATTTTCCTCAATGACAACGCTAAATTGATCCTAAACTCAAATAAGCGACCGCGGGAGTCAGACGCGGGTCCCACATGGAGGATCTATCATGGCAAAAATAGGTGAGAACGTACCACTTCTTATTGATAAAGCCGTCGATTTTATGGCGTCCAGCCAGGCGTTCCGTGAATACCTGAATAAAACGCCGCCGCGTGATTATGTTCCTTCCGAAGTGCCGTCGGAGAGCGCGCCCATTTATTTGCAGCGTCTGGAATATTACCGACGGCTGTACCGACCAAAAGAAGAAGAAAGAGGTTAACGGCGGGATTTACTTTTGAAAGGCCTTTTTTAAGCTGATTTTAGAAATCAGCTCGGTCAGAGAGAGGACCATCGTCGAACGCACCGCCTGCTGGTATCGCTGAATTTGCATGGCGTATAGCGCCGCGTCGGACGTATCAAAATGCGGCGGCGGCGGTAGCGCCATGACGCAGTGCAGTTCGCCAAACGGCCCGAGGATTTCATCGTCGGTAAAGGCGTACTCATTGCCGTCGTGATTCAGCTCTTCGCGCAGCGCCATTAACAGCTCCGCATCTTCATATTCGGTGCGGCTGAGTACGCCCAGACCATAGATAAGTTTCAGACGTACCGAAAGATCGCCCAGCGGCCCGTCGCCGTCCAGCAACGGTTCCACAGCGTATTTCACCGCATAGTCGTCTTTGCGAAACACCTGGAGCACCAGAATATTCACCGCCTCGGTCAATAACTCGACGGCGGTAATCAGGAAGCTCCGTACGGTTTTGCCAGCATTCAGACGCTCAAGCACACGATTTTCAAAGGCCTGGGTTTGTTCCATTATTGCCTGCATATCTGACAATCTGTTATTTGGGCGCAGGCTAACCTGCGCCGGATTCTGCGTCATTTGGTCGCGTTATATGCGTTAACCGCCTCCGCCACCACATCGCTATTGGCATCCAGCCCGGAAATTTGCGCCAGCGCGGCCTGCGGGCCTTTTTCGGTAATCAGAGCCGCCAACTCCTGCGCCTGCGGATCTTCATCACTACGGAAATGCATCGCCGCCGCGATCCCTTTGACCAGATTCACATGCGGCAGACCATATTCCAGGGTGCCAAGCAGCGGTTTGATCAGACGGTCGCCCGCGCTGAGTTTGCGTAGCGGCTGACGACCTACGCGTTCGACGTCATCTTTCAGATACGGGTTTTCAAAACGACCGAGGATTTTCTGAATGTATGCCGCATGTTTGTCGGCATCAAAACCGTAGCGTTTGATCAGCACCGCGCCGCTTTCTTCCATCGCGCCTTTCACCACCGCGCGAATACTCTCATCGAGAATAGCGTCGCGAATGGTTTGATGACCGGCTAATTTGCCGAGGTACGCGGTTATAGCATGACCTGTGTTCAGCGTGAAGAGTTTACGTTCGACAAATGCCATCAGGTTATCCGTTAACTCCATCCCCGGAATGTTTGGCAACGCGCCTTTAAACTGGGTTTTATCGACAATCCACTCGCTGAACGTTTCTACCGTCACTTCCAGCGGATCGTTGGTCGCAGAAGCAGATGGCGGCACAATACGGTCAACGGCGGAATCGACAAAGCCAACATGTTCTTCTACCCATGCTTTGGCGTCTTCCGGTAGGGCATTCATCACATGGCCTTTCAACTGCGTTGTGCCGCGTACCATGTTTTCACAAGCGATGATATTCAGCGGGGCATCCACGCCCTGCGCCTTACGTTTTACCAGCCCTTTAGCGATGGCCGGAGCGATACGCTCAAGCACAACCGGACCCACGGCAGTAGTGATTAAATCAACGTGGGCAATCAGGTCGACAACATCATCGCCGATGCTGCTGACAGCGTTGACGCCGGAAACCGTATCCACCTGCTCATTTTCACCCACAACATGAACCTGATAGCTATGACGGGCATTCAGGGCATCGAGTACGACCTGGTTTACATCCGCAAACGTCAGTTGTATCCCCGCGTCAGCCAGCAGTTTGCCGATAAAGCCACGACCGATATTACCTGCGCCAAAATGTAATGCTTTCATAGTATTAACCTTCATTAATGTTTTTACCCGAGAGGGCTGGGGTGAGGGACTGCATAGATTTCCCCTCAACCTAACCCTCTCCACAAGGGAGAGGATATCGCCTTCATATTTCGAACTGCAGATGCGTTGGCTCTCCTCGCTCACCCCAGTCACGTACTTATGTACGCTCCTGGGGATTCACTGCGTTGCCGCCTTCCTGCAGCTCGAACTATTTTGGGGATACTTAACTGTTAAGCTTTTTTACCTGCCAGCAGTTCCAGCACTTCATCCACGCTGGTGGTGTGCGCCAGACGTTCGATCACGGATTCATCATCCAGCGCGTTGGTCAGGCTGGTGATGACCTGGATGTGCTCATTGTTACGTGCGGCGATACCAATGACCAGACGGGCAATATCGTCTTCTTCTTCACCGAAGCGTACGCCTTCCGGATACTGGCAGAACACCACGCCGGTTTTCAGCACGCGATCTTTCGCTTCCACTGTACCGTGCGGTACTGCGATGGATTCACCGAGGTAAGTCGGCGTCAGCTTTTCGCGGTCCAGCATCGCCTCGACGTATTCCGGCTCAACATAGCCGCCTTTCACCAGTTGTTCACCGGCAAAGCGAATCGCCTCTTCTTTGTTAGCGGCTTTACGGCCCAGGAAGATATTCTCCGCACCCAGTTTGAACAGGTTGTTATCACCCTCTTCAAAGCTGTCTTTCAGATGGTCGCGTACTTTCTCTTCATTAGTATTGTGGCGCTGTGCAGCAACCAGACGTTCGGTCAGGCTGGTGTACAGGCCGCTATCCAGGAAGTTGGTTAGCGAAATATGCTGCGCCTGCGGTACCTGACGCATCGCGCGCTCGGTAAGGTCACGGTGAGTAATGACCAGATCCACATCCGGCGGCAGATTGTTAATGGCGCTGTTGGTGACGGAGATCTGGCTCAGGCCCGCATCCTGTACTTTCTTACGCAGTACCCCTGCGCCCATCGCGCTGGAACCCATACCGGCATCGCAAGCTACGATGATTTTACGCACATGGCTCAGGTCGTTGGTCACGTCGCCAGCCGCCAGCGGAGAGGCGCCTTTAGATTCCGCTTTCATGTCATGCATACGACGGGTGGCCGCCTCAATGTCATCTTCTTCTTTCACTTTGCTGGTTTTCAGCAGAATTGCAGAAACCACGAAGGAGACCGCCATTGCCGCCACGATGGCAGCGATGTTAGCGAAGTAAGCGCCTTTTGGCGTCATCGCCAGTACCGCCAGAATCGAGCCAGGAGAAGCCGGAGAAACCAGACCGCCGTTCAGGATGGTCAGGGTGAATACGCCGGTCATACCGCCGAGAATCACCGCCAGAATCAGGCGTGGGTTCATCAGCACGTACGGGAAGTAGATCTCATGGATACCGCCCAGGAAGTGGATAATTGCCGCGCCGCCCGCAGACTGTTTAGCGCTGCCGCGACCGAAGAACATGTACGCCAGCAGGACGCCCATCCCTGGACCCGGGTTAGCTTCAATCAGGAAGAAGATGGATTTACCCATCTCATGGGACTGCTGGATACCCAGTGGTGAGAAGATGCCGTGGTTAATCGCGTTATTAAGGAACAGGATTTTCGCCGGTTCAACAAAAATGGACGCCAGCGGCAGCATATCGTGCGCCACCATGAAGTTAACGCCCGCCGCCAGAATTTTGGACAGGACTTCAACCGCCGGACCAATACCGAGGAACGCCAGGATGGCGAGGATCATACCGATGATGCCAGCGGAGAAGTTGTTCACCAGCATCTCAAAACCGGATTTGATCTTACCGTCTACCCAACTGTCGAATTTCTTAATGCAGTAGCCGCCTAATGGACCGGCGATCATTGAGCCGAGGAACATCGGCATATCCGCGCCGACAATAACGCCCATGGTAGTGATAGCGCCCACCACGCCGCCGCGTTCGCCGCCAACCAGACGACCGCCGGTATAACCGATGAGCAGCGGCAGCAGGTAGGTGATCATCGGACCAACCAGTTTCGCCAGCGTTTCGTTAGGCAACCACCCTGTTGGAATAAATAATGCGGTGATAATACCCCACGCGATAAACGCGCCGATATTAGGCATCACCATATTGCTGAGGAATCGACCAAAGCTTTGCACTTTGATCTTAATATCGGATGACATAAAAACACCCCTTCTTATGTTGCTGTCGCGCAGGCTGAAAGCCCGAGGTTTGTTAATGTAGCGGCAGAGGTAGCCGGACCCTGTAGTGTAGATACTGCGCAATCTGGCACTGAATCGTTCAACTGTCCAGTCGACGGTCTTTTATGTGATATTCGTCACGTAAATATAGGGTGTATGGCGTTAGTTAATGTGATTTTAATCACAAAATAACGGTACAAAAAAACATCACAGTGCAATAATTCGCTGCAAATGAGGATTAAATGTGAACTGATTCACATTTTTGGTTTTGCTGTTTGTTGAATTTTTGTGATGTGGATCGCAAATTATTTTCATCTGGATTTGAGCAGATGTGATCTGCGGCAGGTTCTACCCCCGACATTTTTTATTGCAAAACAAAGCAATTTCTCACCAGAAAAAATATTTATTTTGTGGTATGGCGAAAACCCCAAACTGCAGTTATGTTCAAAACATCAGCCAGGGTGCATACGGCTGCCGGCATAAAAAACTCTAATTAGCGTGAATTCGAGGCAGGCATGTTTCTAAATTATTTCGCGTTGGGCGTGCTGATCTTCGTTTTTCTGGTTCTGTTTTACGGAATCATCGCCATTCACGATATTCCCTATAACATGGCTAAAAAACGTAACCATCCCCATGCCGATGCCATCCATACTGCGGGATGGGTGAGCCTGTTCACTCTTCATGTTATTTGGCCGTTCCTGTGGATCTGGGCCACGCTCTACCAGCCTGAAAAGGGATGGGGAATGCAGTCACACATCACACCGACCGGAAAGGAGTCAGACCCTGAGATTGCCGCGCTGGCAGCGCGAATCACCCAGTTGGAAAAAAGACTGGATGGGGAGAAAAAAAACGATAACTCCACCTTTCCGGAGATTTAATCATGGATTTGTTGATAGTCCTGACCTATGTGGCCTTTGCCTGGGCCATCTTTAAAATATTCCGTATTCCGGTAAACCAATGGACGCTTGCTACCGCTGCATTAGGTGGGGTGTTCATTGTTGCGGGATTGATTTTATTAATGAACTATAACCACCCGTATACTTTTACGGCGCAAAAAGCGGTTATTTCAATTCCGGTCACTCCGCAAGTCACGGGAATTGTTAGTGAGGTAACAGATAAAAATAATCAGCTAATTAAAAAAGGTGATGTGCTGTTTAAGCTCGATCCGGTACGGTATCAGGCGCGTGTCGACAGGCTGCAGGCTGATCTGGTTACCGCTACGCACAACATCGACAACCTGAAAGCACAGTTGTCGGAAGCGGTCGCCAATACCACCCGTGTATCTGCTGAACGTGACCGTCTGTATAAAGATTATCAACGCTATTTGAAAGGCAGTCAGGCGAAAGTTAACCCGTTCTCTGAAAGCGATATCGATAACGCTCGGCAAAACTATCTGGCACAGGATGCGCTGGTCAAAGGCTCGGTTGCAGAACAGACGCAGATTCAGAGCCAATTAGACAGTATGGTCAACGGTGAGCAATCTCAGGTTGCGTCCCTACGTGCCCAGCTTGCCGAGGCTAAATACAATCTTGAACAGACGGTAGTTCGTGCCCCCAGCAACGGTTATGCCACGCAGATTTTAATTCGTCCGGGGACTTACGCAGCAGCATTACCTTTGCGTCCGGTAATGGTGTTTATTCCTGAACAAAAACGGCAAATCGTGGCGCAATTCCGCCAGAACTCGCTGTTGCGCCTTAAACCAGGCGATGAAGCGGAAGTGGTGTTTAACGCGCTGCCTGGTCAGATTTTCACCGGCAAGCTGACCAGTATTCTTCCTGTCGTTCCGGGTGGTTCTTATCAGGCGCAGGGCGCATTACAGTCCTTAACGGTGGTGCCGGGTACCGATGGCGTGCTGGCCACGATTGAGCTGGATCCGAATGCCGATGTGGATGCGCTGCCGGACGGTATCTATGCCCAGGTCGCAGTCTATTCCGACCATTTCGCCCACGTGTCGGTAATGCGTAAAGTACTGCTGCGCATGACCAGTTGGATGCATTACCTTTATTTGGATCATTGAGACCGTCATCACCTGCCATTTTCAGTGACCTGAGCCATACTAAGCGGTGCCCCACTATCATTGGGCACCGCTTTTTTGTTGGCAAAAAGGACCCGGCATGAAACTCATTGGCAGCTATACCAGCCCTTTTGTGCGTAAAATTTCGATTCTGTTACTGGAAAAGGGCATCACCTTCGAATTTGTGAATGAACTTCCCTACAACGCGGATAGCGGGGTGGCGCGCTATAACCCGTTAGGTAAAGTACCCGCGTTGGTCACCGATGCGGGCGAGTATTGGTTCGATTCGCCGATCATCGCGGAATATATTGAGCTGCTGGATATCGCGCCAGCGATGCTCCCGCGTGACCCGATGGCGGCGCTTAAAGTTCGCCAGCTTGAAGCGTTGGCTGACGGCATTATGGATGCAGCGTTGGTTTCTGTACGCGAACAGGCGCGCCCGGCGGCGCAACAATCGGAAACGGAACTGCTGCGCCAGCGGGAAAAAATCAACCGCAGCCTGGATATGCTCGAAAGTTATCTGAGCGACGGGACACTAAAAACGGATACGGTCAATCTGGCGACTATCGCGATTGCCTGTGCGGTAGGCTATCTCAACTTCCGCCGGGTCGCGCCTGGCTGGTGCGTTAGCCGCCCCCACCTGGTTAAACTGGTCGAAACGCTTTTTCAACGCGAAAGCTTTGCCCGCACCGAAGCGCCAAAGGCTTGACGCGCGTTATGTCCGCCTGAGCAAACTCACGTTACAATCCCCCTTATGTCGATATCCCTCTCCCGCCAGGAGAGGGCCACCAACAGCCAGGCATTTTCATGACAAGCGAAACGCGTACACTCTACAGCCAGCTTCCTGCTATCGATCGCTTATTGCACGATAGCGCTTTTCTTTCTCTGCGCGATCGGTATGGCCATACCCAGGTGGTTGATCTGCTTAGGCGGATGCTTGACGACGCGCGCGACGTCATCCGGAATACGCAAACGCTTCCCGACTGGTACGCAGACTGGGCGCAAGAGGCGAAACTCCGGCTGGAAAATGCGGCGCAAAGCGCGCTGCGCCCGGTGATTAACCTGACGGGGACGGTGCTGCACACCAACCTTGGCCGCGCATTGCAGGCGCAAGAAGCGATTGAGGCGGTAACGCAGGCGATGCGCGCGCCGGTGACGCTGGAATACGATTTAGATGGCGCCGGGCGGGGGCATCGCGACCGGGCGCTGGCGACGCTGTTATGCCGTATCACCGGGGCGGAGGACGCCTGTATCGTCAATAACAATGCGGCGGCGGTATTGCTGATGCTGGCGGCGACAGCCAGCGGCAAAGAGGTAGTGGTTTCGCGTGGCGAACTGGTCGAAATCGGCGGCGCGTTTCGTATTCCGGATGTTATGCGCCAGGCGGGCTGTACGTTGCATGAAGTGGGCACCACCAACCGGACGCACGCGAAAGATTACCGTCAGGCGGTAAATGAAAATACCGGGCTGTTGATGAAGGTGCATACCAGTAATTACAGCATTGAGGGCTTTACCAAAACGGTAGAGGAAGCGGAACTGGCGGAAATCGGGCGAGAGCTGGATATTCCGGTGGTGGCGGATCTGGGCAGCGGTTCGCTGGTGGATTTAAGTCAATATGGCTTACCCAAAGAGCCGATGCCGCAGCAGCTCATTGCCGCAGGCGTCAGCCTGGTAAGCTTCTCCGGCGATAAGTTGCTGGGCGGGCCGCAGGCCGGGATCATCGTCGGCAAAAAAGCGATGATTGCCCAACTGCAAAGCCATCCGCTGAAACGCGCTCTGCGCGCGGATAAAATGACGCTGGCGGCGCTGGAGGCAACGTTACGTCTGTATCTGCACCCGGAAGCGTTGGCGGAGAAATTACCCACGCTGCGTCTGTTAACTCGCAGTGAAGCGTCGATTCGCGAACAAGCGCAGCGGTTACAGGCGCGGCTGGCGGCACGTTACGGCGATGAATTTGCGCTGGAGGTTAAACCCTGCCTGTCGCAAATCGGCAGCGGTTCATTACCGGTAGACCGCCTTCCCAGCGCCGCCATGACCTTTACCCCGCACGACGGGCGCGGTAGTCGGCTGGAGGCGCTGGCGGCCCGCTGGCGCATGCTGCCTGTACCGGTCATTGGCCGAATTTATGATGGCCGTTTATGGCTGGATATGCGCTGTCTTGAAGACGAAAGCCGGTTTATGGAGATGATGCTGAAATGATTATTGCAACTGCCGGACACGTAGACCACGGTAAAACGACGTTGCTCCAGGCGATTACCGGCATTAATGCCGACCGTCTGCCGGAAGAGAAAAAACGCGGGATGACTATCGATCTGGGCTACGCCTATTGGCCGCAGCCGGATGGTCGTGTGCTGGGCTTTATCGATGTGCCTGGGCATGAAAAATTCCTCTCTAACATGCTGGCGGGCGTAGGCGGTATCGATCACGCTTTGCTGGTGGTCGCCTGTGATGACGGCGTCATGGCGCAAACGCGCGAGCATTTACAGATCCTGCAACTGACGGGCAATCTCCAGCTCACCGTCGCGCTGACCAAAGCCGATCGCGTGGACGAGGCGCGTATCGGTGAAGTACGTGAAGAGGTACTGGCGGCGCTCGACAACTATGGCTTCGCCGATACCGTTTTATTTGTCACCGCCGCCAATGAAGGACGCGGTATTGCAGAACTTCGCGCTCATTTACAGCAGCTTCCTGCACGTTCGCACGCCGCGCAGCATCGCTTCCGTCTGGCTATCGACCGTGCGTTTACGGTGAAAGGGGCGGGACTGGTGGTGACCGGAACGGCGCTGAGCGGAGAGGTAAACGTGGGCGATACGCTATGGTTGACCGGCGTTAATACGCCGATGCGCGTACGAAGTCTACACGCGCAAAATCAGCCCACCGACCATGCGTATGCCGGGCAACGTATTGCGCTCAATATTGCGGGCGATGCGGAGAAGGAGCAGCTTAACCGCGGCGACTGGCTGCTTTCGGATGCGCCGGTGGGGGAGGCTTTTTCCCGGGTGATCGTTTCTCTGGCGCTTCATGCGCCGCTTTCCCAATGGCAGCCGCTACATATTCACCATGCCGCCAGCCATGTGACCGGTCGCGTCTCTTTGCTGGAAGGCGGACTGGCCGAGCTGATCTTTGATACGCCGTTGTGGCTGGCCGATAATGACAGACTGGTGCTGCGTGATATTTCCGCACGCGCCACCCTTGCCGGCGCACGCGTGGTGACGCTTAACGCGCCGCGTCGCGGTAAACGTAAGCCAGATTATTTGCACTGGCTTTCAACGCTTGCCGCCGCACAGGACGATAGCGCGGCGTTGGCCATTCATCTGGAACGCGGCGCCGTCAACCTGCCGGATTTCGGTTGGGCGCGTCAGCTTAATCCTGTCGGTATGCGTCAGCTTATTGAGCAACATGGTTTTATCCAGGCCGGAGACAATCTGTTAAGCGCGCCCGTCGCCGCCCGCTGGCAGCGTAAGATTCTTGATACGCTGGCGACCTACCACGAACAGCACCGCGATGAACCGGGGCCGGGACGCGAGCGTTTACGCCGCATGGCCCTGCCAATGGAGGATGAAGCGCTGGTCCTGATGCTGATCGAGCGGATGCGCGACGACGGCCTGATTCATAGCCATCACGGTTGGTTGCATCTGCCGGATCATAAAGCAGGATTTAGCGATGAGCAGCAGGCCGTCTGGCAAAAAGTCGAACCGCTATTTGGCGATGAGCCCTGGTGGGTACGCGATCTGGCGAAAGAGACCGGAACGGAAGAACAATTGATGCGGCTGGTGCTGCGGCAGGCGGCACAGCAAGGCATCATTACCGCGATCGTAAAAGATCGGTACTATCGTAACGATCGGATAGTCGCTTTCGCCAATATGATCCGCGAGCTGGATCAAGAGAGAGGATCAACGTGTGCGGCGGATTTTCGCGACAGGCTGAATGTAGGGCGGAAACTGGCCATTCAGATCCTTGAATATTTTGACCGGATTGGATTTACACGACGTCGTGGGAATGATCATTTATTACGTGATGCGTTATTATTTCCGCAAAAAGAATGAAATGGTTAAATTAAATAACAAATGAAGCAATACAATTATTGCGTTGCTTTTTATTTTTCTGGCTTCTTAAAATAGCCAGCGTGAACCTGTTATCAGGATAATTTCACCCATATTCTATGCGCCTTACTCAGGCGACTCACGACGAGATTGTGGAAATTTATCGCGCGGGAATGTAACGCCTTTGCCCGGTGGCGCGGACGCTTACCGGGCCTGCGTAGACGATGCAGGCCGGATAAGGCGTAACTCGTTAGCTTCGGGCGAGCTTTTGCTGCGCCAGCCAGACGGCGCCCAGCCTGCCCGCCTGATTTCCCAGTTGGCAGGGCTGAATCGGCACCTGGAGCGCCTCCCACATTTCAAACGTTTCAAGATGCCGCGTCAGGAGCGGGTAGAGCTTTTCCTGTTCGCTTATTCCTCCGCCGATCAGCACCACGCCCGGATCAAACATAGAGATCACGCTGTAAACGCCGCGTGACAGATAACGCGCCCAGTCATTGACCGCCTCACGCAGATGAACATCGGTCGCCATTCGTTCGAAGATCACATCCGCAGGCGGCATCTCTTCGGCGGGCAGCGCCAGCGCCTGGCGGCACGACGCCATTAATCCGCTGGTTGACGCGATTTTATGCATACTTTCGCCATTATTCCCGACCGGCATGACGCCGAATTCACCGGCATGGAAATGTGCGCCGCGATACAGTTCTCGTCCGACGATAATACCGCCGCCAATGCCGGTTCCAATGGTGATACAGACCATGTTTTCATAATGCTGCCCGGCGCCTCGCCACATTTCGCCCAGCGCCGCGCAGTTCGCGTCGTTCTCCACGACCAGCGGCAGATCGGTTAGCCCGCTGAACAACTCCATCAGGTTGACGTCATCCAGGTAAGCCAGCGCGCCCGCTTTTGCCGCATGACCGTTATGGGGATTAATATGGCCGGGGAAACTGACCCCGATTGCCGCAATGTCATAGTCCTGTTGGCAACGCGCCACCACATCCTGCCATTTGCGGGTAAACGTGGAGGCGTCCTCTGGCGTATCGAATTGATAATGGGTTAATTCTTCGCCGTCACTGTTAATCACGCCATATTTGACGTGAGTTCCTCCCACATCAATGCCGATATATTGCTGCATAGTGTTCTCCGTACGTTAAACAGGCACCTGTTTAGTATGGCTAAAACCAGACGGAGAAACGTAAAGGAAAGTAATTCGTGATTGCTGTCGTAAAGCGGGAAACCATTGGCGAAAAATTCACCAGTACCGTCTACCCTTGTGGAGTACCTTTACAATAAGGAGTTGGTCATGACGAACAATCCCCCTTCAACACGTATTCAGCCAGGTGAATACGGGTACCCACTGAAGTTAAAAGCCCGCTATGACAATTTTATTGGCGGTGACTGGGTTGCGCCCGCCGACGGCGAATATTATCAAAACCTGACGCCAGTGACCGGCCAGCCGCTATGTGAAGTCGCTTCCTCCGGTAAAAAAGATATCGATTTAGCGCTCGACGCCGCGCATAAGGCGAAAGATAAGTGGGCGCATACGTCAGTACAAGACCGTGCCGCTATCTTGTTTAAGATCGCCGATCGGATGGAACAAAACCTCGAGCTGTTGGCGACAGCGGAAACCTGGGATAACGGTAAACCGATTCGTGAAACCAGCGCCGCCGACGTACCGCTGGCGATCGATCATTTCCGCTATTTCGCCTCCTGTATACGTGCGCAGGAGGGCGGGATCAGCGAAGTTGATAGCGAAACCGTGGCCTACCATTTTCACGAACCGCTTGGCGTCGTGGGACAGATAATCCCGTGGAACTTTCCGTTGTTGATGGCAAGCTGGAAAATGGCGCCAGCGCTGGCGGCGGGTAACTGCGTGGTGCTTAAACCGGCACGCCTGACGCCGCTTTCCGTTCTGCTGTTAATGGAAGTCATTGGCGATCTGTTACCGCCGGGCGTCGTCAACGTCGTGAACGGCGCGGGCGGCGAGATCGGCGAATATCTGGCGACCTCGAAACGTATCGCGAAGGTGGCGTTTACCGGTTCGACGGAAGTGGGTCAACAGATCATGCAGTACGCCACGCAGAACATTATTCCGGTGACGCTGGAGTTAGGCGGCAAGTCGCCCAATATCTTCTTCGCCGACGTGATGGATGAGGAAGATGCGTTCTTTGATAAAGCGCTGGAGGGATTTGCCCTGTTTGCCTTTAACCAGGGCGAGGTGTGTACCTGTCCAAGCCGTGCGCTGGTCCAGGAGTCCATCTATGAGCGCTTTATGGAGCGCGCTATTCGCCGGGTAGAGAGCATTCGCAGCGGGAACCCGCTAGATAGCGGTACACAGATGGGGGCGCAGGTCTCCCACGGCCAGCTTGAGACTATCCTCAATTATATCGATATCGGTAAAAAAGAGGGGGCCGATATTCTGACCGGTGGGCGACGCAAGGAACTGGATGGCGAACTTAAAGAGGGCTATTACCTTGAGCCTACCATTCTGTTTGGTAAGAATAATATGCGCGTCTTTCAGGAGGAGATCTTTGGCCCGGTGCTGGCGGTAACCACCTTTAAAACCATGGAGGAGGCGCTGGAAATCGCTAACGATACCCAATACGGCCTGGGCGCTGGCGTCTGGAGCCGCAACGGCAATCTGGCCTATAAGATGGGGCGCGGCATTCAGGCCGGGCGCGTATGGACCAACTGCTATCACGCCTATCCGGCACATGCTGCGTTCGGCGGCTATAAGCAGTCGGGCATCGGGCGCGAAACTCATAAGATGATGCTGGAACACTACCAGCAAACCAAGTGCCTGCTGGTGAGCTATTCCGATAAGCCGCTGGGGCTGTTCTGACGCAAGAGGTAATGCCCGATGGCGCTGCGCTTATCGGGCCTACCGCATTGATATCAGCCTGGTGGTCATGTCTGATGGCGCTTCGCTTATCAGGCCTACCGCATTGATATTAGCCTGGTGGTAATGCCCGATGGCGCTGCGCTTATCGGGCCTACCGCGTTGATATTAGCCTGGTGGTCATGTCTGATGACGCTTCGCTTATCGGGCCTACAAAAATTCATCGCAATATACTGATATTGCAAATCTTGTAGGCCGGATAAGGCGCAGCCGCCATCCGGCACAGTATTACCGCTCGTTAACCCAAATCCGCATTTCTCCCTCGCCACGGTTGGCCCAGCTAAACCACGGAATGAACGTTAGCGTCTGCGGCTGGCGCGATGACGGCGCGTTATCGTAGTGCCACAACGCCTGATGCTGCGCATCTGGGGCGCTTTGCTTCTCGCCTTCAGCCTGAATCAGCATCTTATGCGCAAAAAGCCCTTTGCCCTCAAAGACCCGGAACTCACTCTCTTTCGGTAGCCACAGATTATGCAGTTCTTCGCCGTTATCGGCCTGCTCAAGGCAATAGACCAGCGGCCCGCGCTGAATGGCAACCTTACCGGCGACGTGACGCGCCAGCGGATTGCCATACACGCGGCGAACCGGCATCGGCAGCGTCAGGGTTATCGTATCGCCCTCCTGCCAGGTTCGACGGATATGCAGATAACCTTTGCGAATATCCTGCTCCACTTCCAGCCCGTTGAGCGTCACTTTTGCCGCAGGGCACCAGTCCGGCAGACGTAGCGCCAGCGTGTGACGTACCGGCTGCACAGAGTCGATGGCAATCTTCACCTGCTCATGCCACGGGTAGTTCCCGCTGATTCGCAGTTTGAGCGCGCCATTTTCAACGGGTATTTCCATGCTGTTACCCACGTACATATTGATGTACAGCGCATCCGCACGCGGCGTGTAGATGTAGTGACCAAGAGAGGTGAGCACGCGGGCGATGTTCGGCGGGCAGCAGGCGCAGCCAAACCAGCGCTGGCGGATGGGCTTAACGTGATCGTAAATATGGTTGAATTTTAACGATTTTGGATGCACTTCCAGCGGGTTGACGTAGAAGAAATGCTTGCCATCCAGCGCCATACCGCCGAGGACGGTGTTGTACAGCGCGCGCTCCATCACGTCGGCGTACTGGCTATCGGCTTCCATTTCCAGCATCCGGCGGGCGAACATCATCAGGCCGATTGAAGCGCAACTTTCCGCATAGACCGAATCATTCGGTAAATCGTAATCGCTGCTAAAGGCTTCGCCGCTGCTCTGGGAACCGATGCCTCCGGTGATATATAGCTGACGCTGCGCCATATTTTTCCACAGGCGCAGGCAGTCCTGGCGTTTGCCTTCATCGTTGCTCAGGCGAGCGAGATGCGCCACGCCAGTCATCAGATAGACAAAACGTACCGCGTGGCCAATGGCCGTCTGCTGCTGCGAAATTGGCAGATGCGCCTGGCTGTAGGCTTTGTCTTTGACCATCCACGCCGGGCCGTAGGTATGCCAGTACGAGGTTTGGCCGCGTTTTTCGTACTCTTCGTCGTAGAAGTGCGGTTGGGTGCCGCGCTGTCCGATAAAGTAGCTTGCCAGCATCATATAGCGCGGCTGCTCTGTTACCTCATACAGACGCATCAGCGCCAGCTCAATTTCCGGGTGGCCCGGATAGCCGTGCAGCTGATTTTCGCCAGGGCCGAAAGTGCTGTCGATATGATCGGCCAGGCGACAAACGACGTCTAGCAGCCGACGCTTACCGGTGGCCTGAAAGAAGGCGACGCCCGCTTCAATCAGATGTCCGGCGCAATAAAGCTCGTGGCACTCCGCCAGGTTGCTCCAGCGTTCTTGCGGGGCTTTTGCCGTAAAGTACGTATTGAGATAGCCATCGTCACACTGCGCGGCGGCCACCAGTTCAATCACCTCATCGGCGGTTTTCTCAAGCGCGGGATCGGGCTTCTGGCACAGTGACCAGGCAACCGCTTCCAGCCATTTCGCCACGTCGCTGTCCTGAAAGACCATGCCGTAAAAGTCGCCCGTCTGCTGGCCTGCGGCAATGCGGAAATTTTCAATGGCATGGCTGGGTTCAGCCTCTGGAATACGATCGTTTAACGCATCCCACTGGTAAGGAATAACCACATCGCGAACCAGTTGTTGATACTGTCCGAGGAACGGATCGCTGACCGTCAGTTTATGCAGATCGACTTCCAGTACGTTCATTTCGTGCTCCTTAAGGCTGTAGAGGTCATAGATATTCCTCGCTGACGGGGTATTTTATGGCAGTAATTTTTATTTTCGCGTTATGACTTGATTCATTTTGCCCGGATAGCGGTGAGCGACAAGGCGATAAAAGAGTAAAAAAAGATGACGATTCCGACCCGTATTTAAAAATGTGAGATGGATCGAGTGAAATGACTATTTTTAGTTAATAATCAAAAGCTAATATGAAATACGGTGCTGAATGAGCGGGAAATGACCTATTAATGCTCGAATTATCCATAACATTACCGATTAAAGTCCAAAACGGCGGATTATTTATTTCTCGCGGCATTGGGCGTCATCCTGCCAGGCGTCTGCAATCGTGGGAAATTATATTTGTGGAAAAAGGCTGCCTGAAAATTCAGGAAGAAGAATGTGTTTTCTGTGTCGAAGCCGGGGAAAGCCTGTTGCTTTGGCCGCATCGCCGCCATATTGGCGTTGAGGAGTTTCCCGCCGATCTTAAATTTTACTGGCTCCATTTTGAGGTCAAAGCGCCGGACAGCGACCCGCGCTGGCTGACGCATCTTTCCGTGCCGCAGCATACCCAGGTTGCCGATCCGCAGGCGCTGATTGCGCTTTTTCGCCAGTTTATGAACGAGCAGGAAAAGCACCAGCGCAGCCCGGCGCTGGAGTTCATCGTGCTGCTGATTTTGCAGCAGCTCACCGTTGATGCCCGGCAGAATGAAAACGCCGAGGCCGCTGGCGTGTCGCTGGCCTGGAAAGTACAGCAGTTGATTCGAACGCACTATCACCTGCCGCTTTCCAGCTCGGTTCTGGCGAAAGAACTGCATTGCAATGTGGATTATCTGGGACGCGTTTATCGGCGGGTATTTCACCTTACGCTAACGGAAGCCATCCACCGCCAGCGGGTGCGCGAGGCGGAAAAGTTGCTGATTAGCGACGCGCGTTCGTTAAAAGAGGTGGCGGAGCGGTGCGGTTTTAATGACGTTGGTTACTTTCGCCAGATCTTCCGCAAGCACACCGGCCTGACGCCTACCGCCTGGAAGCGGCGCTACAGTAAGGAACACGTTAATTCTTGAGTATAATCTTTGGCCCTCTGACAACGCGGTTGCAAACTGAATGTCCGATGGCGCTTTGCTTATCGGTCCTACAAGAGTTCATCACAACGTATTGATATTGAAAATCTTGTAGGTCGGATAAGGCGCAGCCGCCATCCGACACAGGCTGTGACTGTCGGCATTACTGCCCGTAATAGGCATTCGCGCCGTGTTTACGCAGATAGTGTTTATCGAGCAGTTCAGGCTGCATATCCGGTAGCTGCGGGGCCAGCTGGCGCGAGAACAGCCCCATATAGGCGCACTCCTCAAGCACCACGGCGTTGTGGACGGCATCGGCGGCATTTTTACCCCAGGCAAACGGGCCGTGCGAATGAACCAATACCACCGGGATTTGCGCCGGATCCAGACCGCGCTCTTCAAAGGTTTTAATAATCACCTCGCCGGTCTGATACTCGTACTCGCCGTTAATTTCCTCAACGGTCATCAGTCGGGTACAGGGGATCGCGCCATAGAAATAGTCGGCGTGGGTGGTGCCCCAGGCGGGCAGATCGAGCCCGGCCTGCGACCAGATCGTCGCATGGCGGGAATGGGTATGAACGATCCCGCCGATCTGCGGATAGCGGCGATAGAGCGCCAGATGGGTCGCGGTATCGGACGACGGTTTTTTGTTGCCTTCAACGACCTTACCGCTGGCGATCTCTACCACCACCATATCGTCGGCGGTCATCACCTCATATTCAACGCCGGAAGGCTTGATGACCATCAGTTTGCGCGTCTCATCGATCGCGCTGACGTTGCCCCAGGTAAAGGTGACCAGCCCGTGCGCCGGGAGGGCCAGGTTGGCCGCCAGCACCTCGGCTTTCAGTTGCTCTAACATGTGAAACCTCCTTCCTGCATCCGTGATTCAATCCAGCGGCGGGCCTGGATAATTTCCAGCACCGGCTCGCTGGCTTTCTCTGTCCACATCTCAATCAGAAATGAACCGCGATAGTTCAGCTCATGCAGCGTTTTGAAGATGCCGACAAAATCAACGCATCCTTCGCCAAACGGCACGTCGCGGAACTGGCCGGGGCTGTCACCGGTCACTGGCAGCGTGTCTTTCAGGTGGATAGCGGCGATACGGTCGATACCCAGCTTCAGCTCGGCGGTCACGTCGTTCCCCCAGGCGCTGAGGTTGCCGACGTCTGGATAAACGGTGAACCACGGTGACGAAAGCATCTCGTCCCACTTTTTCCACTTGCTGATGGAGTTCATAAACGCGGTATCCATGATCTCCACTGCCAGCATCACCTGCGCCGCTGCGGCCTGTTCCACCGCCCACGCCAGCCCTTCGGCGAAACGCTGCTGGGTGCCTTCGTCGTGCTCTTCGTAATAGACGTCGTAACCTGCCAGCTGGATGGTGCGGATCCCCAGGTCGCGCGCCAGGCGAATGGCTTTGGTCATGATTTCACGCGCCCGCTCGCGTACCGCTTCGTCGCGGCTGCCAAAAGGGAATCGACGATGGGCGGAGAGGCACATCGACGGGATGGCGACGCCGCTTTCCAGCATCGCGCTCACCAGAGATGCGCGCTGAGCCGAGGTCCATTCGAGGCGCGAAAGGCGTTCATCCGTTTCATCCACCGACATCTCGACAAAATCAAAACCGCAGCTTTTTGCCAGCACCAACCGCTCTGGCCAACTGAGATCTTTCGCCAGTGCTTTCTCGTAAATACCTAATGGATGATTACGCATGCTTTTCTCCCCAAATGGCGTCAATTTGGGCGTGGAATTCGGCGGCGACCTGCGCCGGATGGGCGGCACCTGCCAGCGCGCGTCCGGCGATAAATGCCTTGACGTTAATGTCGCGGAACAGCGGCAGATCGGCAGGGGTAATGCCGCCGGTAATCGATAGCTCAAGGCCGATGTCGGACAACGCCTTCATGCGCGCCAGATCCGCCTCGCCCCACTGCTGCCCGCTGGCCTGCGCGTCGCGTCCGCGGTGGTAAATCGCCTGGCGAACCCCGACGCGATACCAGTCTCGGGCATCGTCCAGCGTCCAGTTGCCGAACAGCTCTATCTGAATTTCACCGCCGCAGGCCTGCGCAACGGCGTGGCCTTTCTCGACCGTGGCGAGCGGAGCAGCACAGATAATAGTCATCCAATTGGCACCTGCTCCAAAGGCCTGCTGCGCCAGGGTTTCACCGGCATCGGCCACCTTCCAGTCGGCGACGATGATTTTATCCGGGCACTGGGCGCGCAGGGCTTTCACCGCGCTAAGGCCTTCGGTTAAACAGAGGATTGTGCCAGCTTCGACAATATCGACATGATCCTGTAGCAGGGCGACATCGCGCTGGGCTGCTTCCAGGCTGGTGTGGTCAAGCGCCAGTTGCAGTAATGGTCGGCTCATAATGCGTGCTCCTTAATACGGGCGTGATAGCCCTGTAGTGCGGTAATCAAATCCTGGTATTGGCGGTATTTACGCTGATAGAGGGCGTGCGCGGCCATGTCCGGCAGCAGCGTGCGCACCGGGTGCCGGAGGTCGCGTTGGGCCTCGCGGAAATTGCGATATACGCCGGTGCCGACGCGGGCAGCCAGCGCCGCGCCGAAGCAGCCGGTCTCCTCAACCTGCGGCAGCTCGATGCGCAGGCCGCTGACGTCCGCCAGCATCTGCATCCAGACGTCGGAGTGGGCCGGTCCGCCGGTAACGCGCAGGGCGCAAACCTCGGTAAAGCGTTCACGCATGCGGTTGAGGTGGGTCATATGGCTGAAGACCACGCCTTCATAGAGCGCCTGTAGCAGGTGCGCGCGGTTGTGCAGCGCCTGCATGCCGTAAAAGCCGCAGGTCATCTCCAGCCCGGCATTGCTGCCGTAGAGAAACGGCAGAAAAAAGAGGTCGCTACCGGCTTTCGGCAGGCTGGCAACCGCCTGGTTGATCTCATCAAAAGAGAGGTCGCCCCACTGGGCGGTGAACCATTCAAGGTTGCCGGAAGAGGTCGGGCTGGCTTCGTGAACGATATACTGCCCGTCATTGACGTAGCGGCCATAGACGTAAGGGTGGGCCTCATGGTCGCGCAGGCCGTGAGCGATGCCGCTGGTGACGGCCCAGGTACCCATCACCGCATTGAGGGTCGATTCATCCTCAATACCGGCGCAAAGGGCGGTGGAAACCACGTCAAACAGGCCGCCGACGACGGGGGTACCCGCCGCCAGACCGGTGATGGCGGCTGCCTGAGCGGTGATCTCCCCGCATATTTCGGCTGAACCCACCACGGGGGGCAGCGCGCTGTCGATTTCACTGATGCCCAGCCACTCGGTCAGACGCGGGTCGTACTGGCCCGTCGCCATGTTGTAGAGGTTGGACTCGGAGATGTTGCTCTCCTCACAGCCTTTCACGCCGGTTAAGCACCAGCGCAGATAGTCATGCGTCATCATTACGCAGCCTATCTGCGCGTAGCGCTGCGGCTCATTCTCTTTTACCCAGCGTAAAAGGGAGACCGGATGCCCGGTCCATAGAGTTTGTCGGGTCAGCGGGTAGAGTTTTTGCGGAACCGCTTCTTTTTGCCAGCGCTGGACAATTTCCATGGCGCGACGGTCGGAAGAGAGTATCGCTTTACCTAATGGCCGATCGCTTTTATCTAACAGGAACAGGCCCTTACCCTGAGCGGAAATACCCAGACCGCGGATTTGTGAGCCGCTCACCCCCGTGTGCGCCAGCAGTTTGCTGATGACCGAGCCGCACTGTTGCCACAGTTCGGTCATATCGCGTTCAACCCAGCCTGGCTGCGGGCTTAAAGCGTGCAGCGGCAGGCGTTGCACCGCTACTTCCCGGCCTGCGCCATCGTACAACCCGGCTTTTAGCCAACTCCCACCACAATCTAACCCCAGCCAGTAATTGCTCATGACTTATTGCACCTCGTCCACGGCTTTCAGGAGGTCAGCGCCCTGCGGGTTGTCTTTCAGGAACATATCGCGCACCTGGCTGCCCAGCGCATCGCTGAAGGCTTTACGGTCGATATCGGTCAGGACTTCAACTCCGGCTTCTTTCATGCCATCGATAATTTTTTGCTGATCTTCGGCGACCAGTTTGCGCTGGTAGTCACCCGCTTCTTTGGCGGAACTCAGCAGTGCCTCCTGGAGCTGCGGGCTTAAAGCGTCGAATTTGGCTTTATTGATCACCAGCAGCAGAGGCGAATAGGCGTGATGAGTGAGGGAGAGATATTTCTGTACCTCATAGAATTTCGCTGACCACACGACGTTGATAGGGTGTTCCTGGGCATCAATCGTACGGGTTTCGAGGCCGGTATAGACTTCGGAGAATGGCATCGGAATAGGGTTCGCGCCGAAGATTTTAAAGGCCGCGATATTCATTGGGCTGTTGTTAGTGCGGATTTTTAAGCCTTTCAAATCGCCCGGCGTTTTTACCGGCGCGCGGGAGTTGGTGACGTCGCGCCAGCCGTTTTCCCAGTAGGCGAGGACTTTTAACCCTTTTGAATCGAGTGATTTTTTCAGTTCATCGCCGACTTTACCGTCGAGCGTTTTATGCGCATGCGCGGTATCGCGAAACAGGAAGGGGACATCAAGTAAGTTGAATACAGGGGCCAGACCGGTGAAATTGTTCGAACCGGACATTTCCATATCAATGGTTCCGCCGCGCACCCCGCTGATCATTGCCTGGGCGTTACCTAATGTGCTGTCAGGAAAGAGTTTTAGCGTTAATTCGCCGTTGGTTTTTTCTTTTAATAATTCGTTAAATTTTTTCGCGGCAATATGTTGGGAGTCAGTTTGCGGTGTTTCATAACCAAAACGTAAAGATTGCGCCGCCAGAGACGACACGCTGAAAACCGTCAGACCAGCTATCAATAATGAACGAGCAATAACGTGTAATTTCATAATATTATCCTTTAATTAATCCATTTAAGCGGTGTGATAATTAGCTCGGGAATAAAAATAAATAAAACCAGCAGCGACATCAGTACGACAACGTAAGGGAATACGCCTCTTACCGCGTCATCAAATTTCAATTTTGCTACCCCGGAAATAACGTTGAGGACGTTGCCAACGGGCGGTGTGATTAATCCAATAGAGCAGTTAATAATGAACATGACGCCGAAATAAATCGGATCAATATTGGCTTCTTTAACTAATGGCAATAATACAGGGGTAAGAATTAACACCGTTGGCGTTAAGTCCATCACCATACCGACGACCATAATTGAGATCATAATGACGATAAATAAGAGTCGCGGAGAGTCGACCAGCGGCTGCAGCAAATCTGACACCATCATGGGTAATTCCGCGATCGTAATCAGCCAGGCGGATACCTGGGCCGCGGCCACCAGAAACATGACGACTGACGTCGTTTTGGCGGCATTGACCAGCACGTGGTAGAGACTGGAAAACGTTAATTCCCGATAGATAACCACGGCGACAAAGAGGGCGTAAAACGCGGCGACCGCCCCTGCCTCCGTTGGCGTGAAAAGTCCGGAACGGAAGCCGCCGATAATAATCACCGGTAAAAACAGCGCCCAGATACCTGAAACCAATGATTGCCAGATTTCACGCGGTGTTGCTTTGGGCTGAGAAGGGAGATTTAATCGCCCGGCCTGCCACCACCAGGTGAGCATAAGCGCCGCGCCCATCATGATGCCCGGTGCGATCCCGGCCATAAACAGCTTGCTGATCGACAAGCCGCTGGAAACGCCGAAGATAATAAAAGGAATCGAGGGGGGAATAATTGGCGCAATGATCCCGCCGGAAGCGATTAACCCAACGGAGCGGTTGATCGGGTAGTTTGCGGAGCGCATCATCGGCACCAGCAGCGCGGCGACCGCAGCGGTATCTGCTACCGCAGAGCCGGAAAGGCTGGCCATAATCATTGCCGCAATAACGCCCACGTAGCCCAGGCCGCCGGGCTTATGGCCGACCAGCTTCATCGGCAGGTCGACAATTCGCTTTGACAGGCCGCCCGCGTTCATGATTTCACCGGCCAAAACAAAAAAGGGAATGGCCAGCAGGGAGAAACTGTCCGCGCCGTTAACCAGGGTTTGCGCCATAATCTGCACGTCAAACATATCCAGGTATGCCATCAGAGCAGCGCCGCAAAGCAGCAGCGACCAGGCGATGGGTAAACCTATCGCGATCCCGCCGAGCAGGCAGCAGAGAAATATCACCACGGCCATGATTAGGCTCCTTGCTGTGGTTGTTGAAAGGAATCGTTACGCGTTATTAAGTGATAAAGCCGACGCAGCTTGATTAACGCGATAGCAACGCTTGTGGGCAGACAGGCGATATACATCAGGCCGATCGGTAAACCGAGGATTGGCGAGTGATCGCTCCAGTCCTGCAACGCTTTTTGCAGGCTGCCCCAGCCTAATGCGAGGCATAACAATAAAATCAGCGAATGTGTCAGCAGCGAGAGTCGACGCTGATTCGCTGGCGAAAGTTTTTCCACCACAAAAGTGACCTGAACGTGAGCGTTATCCATAAATGCAACGATGGCGCCAATAAACGTCAGCCATACAAATAGATAACGTGATAGTTCATCTACCGACAAAATACTGCTCTCAAAACCGTAACGTAAAATAACGTTAATAAATACAATGCAGGAAAGTACGGCAATTAATACCGCAAGTATGCCCTCAAGTACCCGCTTCATAACGACTCCATCAGGTTATAGAAACTTATTTCTTTCGATGCTGAATAGTGGAACTTAATTTCTTATGTTTGGTTTATATTAGGTCGGCGCAACGTTGAGTTGCAGGCCGAGAATTAAGGTGATGATGTTTAATTCAGGTTAGCGGCGTGTGGCCTTTTTCATCATGTTAATACCATCGCGTAATATATTGATGCGGTGATTAATATCGGCGCTGGCATTGATTTCCAACAATTTAATACCGGTAAACTGCAACAGTTCGGGAGCTGCGGCGGTAATCAGTTCTTTAACATGTTTCTCCGTCATCAGGCTTTGTGGACAGAAAGGTGCAAACGGAGCATGGAGGTCCTGCCATTCGCCGTATTCTCCATCCAGCGTTGTACCGGAGAACATCAGCGCCCCGAGTTTTCCAGCCTGTTTGGCCTGCTGCGTGTGGATCAGCGGTAGAGAGGTATCCCGCCCTTCAATAGCCGAGCGCGCCCAGTTAATGCAGACGCTTATGTCATAGTCGGCAATAGTTTCCAGTACGTTTACCAACGGTAAGAATCCTTTGCGCGGTGCGGGGCCGGTCATCGCGTCGCAGTGTTCAAGCACCAGGTCGCAGGACCAGTCCCAGTTGGCAATCTTTTTTAATGAGCGCGCAAAGGCGTCGGTTGCTTGCGCCACGTTCGGATTGCCCGCCAGCGGGGCGGCATGAAGCTCAAGGGCTATAACTTTGCCGGGGGTTTTCGCATTGAGTTTATTTATCTTCTGATAAAGATGACGGTAGTATTCCACGCAGGCTTTACGCTGTTCCTCGTCACTGGACGCTAATCCAAAACCGCCGTTTTCGCTACGGCGACGCATGGTTTCCATTATCGCGGTGACCACGATTTGCCAGTTTCCCGGTGTATGGCGCAATAACCACTCGTCGCCGAGCGGGTGAAGATGTTCAAGACAAGGCTGCTCCAGCCCCCGGATATCCGGAGTATCAGAGAGTTGCCGCCAGAATTCCGTCTCTTCCTCTTCACTCTTCTGGTGAAATGAGGGTGCACAAGGGTACGCACCGATAATATAACCGGTATTATTCTTCATTTTGTGCTCCAGTAAACTCTATTTTATAAAACGTCTATGGCGACTTTTACGACTATTTTCCGTATCGGCGTAGCAATGCTTTTATTACAACCGGGACGATGAACATCCTGCGGGAAAAACAGGGCATAACTTCCCGGTATCATTTCAATGAATGATTCATGTTCACTGTCGTGATAAAAAATAATATCGCGCTGTTCTAATAATGACTCGCTGATTTGATTATTACCGGTATCAATGGCAACCCCAATTTTCTCTTCACCCCATGCCAGAAACTGAATATCCAGATAGCGGCGATGGACTTCCGGACGATTTTCAGCAGCATCGCGGGTGGTCATATCGATAATCTGCGCGAAGATATTTTTGCCGTCGATTTCCACTACGCCAGGTTCCAGCGTGCGAAAGTCCGTATTGCGCAGGAAATCGAGCGCCTGCTCTATGGCCGACGGTAGCCGGCACGGATTAGGCTGCGCAATATGTCCAAAAATCATGATGTGGCTCCTTACAGCGCCTGAATTTTGGCCCAGACGCTGTCGTCAATGGTGATACCGTGACGGCGGTTGTCATCCAGCAATTTGGTAAATTCGTGGCCGGGCAGCCGAATCGCGACGTTGTCGTCGGCGCGTTCAGCAGTGGTGATGAAATCCATAATCCGCTGCAGTTTGGCATCGCGGGTTGCGCCATCGATCAGCTTATCCACTTCTATGGCGATGAAGATCTGCGAAACGCCATATTCATCGCTGTTTTCCTGGGTCACTTCGGCAACGGAAGAGCCGTTGGAAAGCAGGGTGGCAATCATGTCCAGCACAATCGACAGACCAGATCCTTTCCAGTAACCCATTGGTAAAATGCGGCGATTTTTCTCGATAACGCCCGGTTCTTTGGTCAACTGACCGTTATCGTCGAAACCGCCATCCACCGGCAGTTCGCGGCCCGCCAGACGGTTAACTTCTAACATTCCGTAGGAGAACATCGACATCGACATATCCACCATCGTGATCGGCGTAGACGGGATGGCGACGATCAGCGGATTGGTACCGATACGGCACTCTTTCGCCCCCCACGGCGGCATGACGGCGATGGAGTTGGTCCAGCAAATGCCGATATAGCCTTTTTCCGCCGCCTGCCAGCCGTAGCTGCCGCCGCGCATCCAGTGGTTAGCATTACGTAACGCCACCAGGCCAATACCATGATCGGAAGCCAGCTCGATGGCCCGGTCCATCATCTTTTTCGCCGTCAGGTTGCCGATAGCGCGCTGAGCATCCCACTGTTCGATGGCGCCGAGGCTGGTAACCCGCTGCGGTTTAGCATCAGGAATAATGTCGCCGTTATCCAGTTGCTGGATGAAGCGAGGAAAGCGGTTCACGCCGTGGGAATAGACACCGGACTCGGTGGTGCGAGCGAACATTTCCGCGCACTCGTCGGCGGTATCTTCCGCAATATTCCGCGACCGCAAGACGCGGTAGAAGGCCCCTTTTAACTCTTCGAAAGTTACTTTCATCCCTGTTCTCCTGGTCGATTGTTAGAAATTTTAGTATGTTTTTTTGTCGATAAATTTCATAATGCGAAATCTAGTTCCAAATATATAGATCAAAAATTGACATGGCAACGCCAGATAAGGTTTTTAAAAACGATTAAAATCATTGGGTTATGTTTTTTATGCTGATATCGTGAACTGCAACACACTTTGAGCTACCATCTGATCGCCCAAGAAAGGAGAGAGTTTTCTGATGAGCCAGAACAACGATAAAGAGAAGCCTGCGGGGAGTCAGAGCCTGTTTCGTGGCCTGATGTTGATAGAAATTTTGAGTAACTACCCGAACGGTTGCCCGCTGGCGCACCTGTCGGAGCTGGCGGGGTTGAACAAGAGTACCGTCCATCGGTTGTTGCAGGGGCTTCAATCCTGCGGATACGTGACGCCAGCGCCGGCGGCCGGAAGCTACCGTCTGACGACAAAGTTTATTGCCGTCGGCCAAAAAGCCCTGTCATCGCTGAATATCATCCACGTTGCGGCACCGCACCTTGAGGCGCTCAACCTGGCCACCGGCGAGACGGTGAATTTTTCCAGCCGTGAAGATGATCACGCTATCCTGATTTATAAGCTGGAACCGACCACCGGTATGCTGCGCACGCGTGCCTACATTGGCCAGCATATGCCGCTGTACTGCTCGGCGATGGGGAAAATTTATATGGCGTTTGGTCAGCCGGATTATGTGGCGTCTTACTGGGAAAGCCATAAAGATCAGATCCAGCCGCTGACTCGTAATACCATTACCGATTTACCAGCAATGTACGATGAGCTGGCGCAAATTCGTGAAACCAGCATGGCGATGGATCGCGAAGAAAATGAACTGGGCGTTTCCTGTATTGCTGTGCCTGTGTTTGATATTCACCATCGAGTGCCTTACGCCATTTCTATTTCACTGTCGACGTCACGGCTAAAACAGATCGGCGAGAAAAATCTGCTCAAACCGTTGCGTGAAACCGCACAGGCTATCTCTAATGAGCTGGGATTTACCGTTCGCGAATAAGACAGCTCACCAGGTTTTATCAGGCATCTGACAAAATTTGTCCGTTTGCATAGTGGGATCAAAGCGGCGGGGAATGGCTCTCTGGCATTCTGGCGTTTTAACGCAGGGGGAGAACAATGAACCGGTTTATTATGGCGGATGCGTCGGCGTGTATCGGGTGTCGTACCTGCGAGGTCGCCTGCGTGGTGTCGCACCAGGAACAGCAGAATAGCGCGGCGGTGACGACGGCGGACTTTGTGCCGCGTATCCGGGTGATAAAAGAGGATAGCTTCACCACGGCCACGGTCTGCCATCAGTGTGAGGACGCGCCGTGCGCGAATGTCTGCCCGGTACAGGCGATTCGCCGTGATCGGGGGCATATCTTCGTGACGCCATCGCGCTGCATTGGTTGTAAAAGCTGTATGCTGGCTTGCCCGTTTGGTGCGATGACCGTGGTGGCGTCCGCGTCAGGCGCGCAGGCGATTAAATGCGATCTTTGCTGGCATCGTGAAGCGGGGCCGGCGTGCGTGGAAGCCTGCCCGACCAGTGCGTTACAGTGCGTTGACGCAGCACACGTGCAGCGCCAGCGCCTCTATTCTCAACCTTTCTGAACGTCGTTCCGGCCTGCATGATGGCCGGAATAGCCGTCAGCCTTCACGCCAGGCGCGTTCTATCTCTTCTGCCAGAATTTTTACGCCCGCCTCGATTTTGTCCGGTTCAGGCACGTAGTTCATCCGCATACACTGGTGTGTGTGCGGCCAGGGTTTATCCAGTCCGGGAAAGAAATAGTGGCCTGGCACCATCAGCACGCCGCGCGCTTTCAAGCGCTGATAGAGTAGCTCGGTGGTAATCGGCAGATCTTTAAACCACAGCCACAAAAATATTGCGCCTTCCGGTTTATGAATCAGGCAGCGTTCTTCGGATAAATAGCGACGAATGATCGCGATAGTCTGTTGAACGCGCTGATAGTAGAAAGGTTTGATAACCGTTTCCGACAGCCGCAGCAGATCGTTACGCTTAATCATTTCGCACATCATCGCCGGACCCATGCCGCCGGGCGCAAGGCTGATAATGCCGTTCATGTTGGCAATGGCGGAAATCGTCTTATCATTGGCGATGATAATCCCGCAGCGGGAACCGGGCAGCCCCAGCTTCGAGAGGCTCATGCATAGGATAATATTGGGGTTCCACAGCGGGCGCGCCTCGCTAAAGATAATGCCCGGAAACGGTACACCGTAAGCGTTATCAATCACCAGTGGGATGTTGTGCTGATTCGCCAGTCTGTCCAGCTTCATCAGCTCTTCGTCGGTGATAACGTTACCGGTTGGGTTGGTCGGGCGCGAGACGCAAATCATCCCCGTTTCTTCGCCGATGTGCAGATGCTCAAAATCGACGTGATACTTAAACTGGCCTTCCGGCAGCAGCTCAATATTTGGGCGCGCCGAAACGAAGAGGTCGTCTTCCAGACCGGAATCCGCATAGCCGATGTATTCCGGCGCAAGCGGGAATAGTACCTTTTTCGTACTGCCATCGGCGCGACGTCCGGCGAAGAGATTAAATAAGTAGAAAAACGCGCTCTGACTGCCATTTGTCAGCGCAATATTCTGTGGTTCGATATCCCATCCCAGCGTTTCACGTAGCAGTACGGCCAGTGCATTCAGTAACGCCGTTTTTCCCTGGGGACCGTCATAATTACAAAGCGCATCAGCGGCTTTGCCGCTTTCTACCATATCTGTCAGTAGCGTCTGGAAATAATCCTGCATTGCAGGGATATGTGCCGGGTTACCGCCGCCAAGCATGATGGCGCCTGGCGTGCGTAAGCCGTCGTTGAGATCCTCCATCAGGCGGGTAATGCCTGAATGGCGGGTAAATTTATCGCCGAAAAGTGAAAATGTCATAACGGGTGATCTATCGAACTGTCTGTCAAAGTGGATAACCATAACGCTACAAATGGCGGGGCGCAAATGGGGGTCAGGCGGTGGTGTTGATGTTTTATGCTACAAATTTTTATCAGGTTAGTTTTTTATTTTGAAGGGGCTACCGGTACGCAAGGGAACCGGTAGCGCCACGATTAGCGGCGGCCCGCCCAGACGACCATCACCGTATCGTCGCCGTACTGGCGTACAAAACCGTACCCGTGTTTTAGCGTCAGCGTGGTTTGTTGGCCTGCGCCGATGGCGGGATGTCTGGCGCGGAACTGGCTAATACGCTGCCAGTGCGCGACGGCTGCGGCTGACTTTCCGCTCACGTCCTGCCAGTTCATATCTGAACGGGTGCCTTGCAGCGGGTCGGAGCCGGTGGGGCCGAAGGGACGAGCGGATTCATCGCCGTAAAAGATCTGCACCGCGCCCGGTGAAAGCAGCAGCAGTTCCGCCGCCTTATCACCGCCCTCACGGAAAAGGCGCGTATCATGCGAGGAGAGGTAACTTAATACGTTGAAATCGTGCATTTTATCCGCCATCTGCTGCCAGACTGGCCCCATTTCCGCCAGGCAATCGACCGCTTTCGCCGCCTGCTCCTGATAATCAAAATTGATCATCGCGTCGAAACCATAGCGATAATAATCACTTTTCATGACGCCGTGGCCCCACGCTTCGCCAGTCATCCAGAACGGGCTATCATCCAGCGCTTTGTCCGGATTGGCCTGCTTCCATTCATGTAACGCCGCGCTGGCCTGGGTTTTTAGCTGTTGCCAGGCAGGAAGCTCAACGTTTTTGGCGGTATCGACCCGGAACCCGTCAATGCCGTAATCATGCACCCACTGGCTTAACCAGTGAGTCAGATAATCCCGTGGCGTATAGCCTTCAATGAACTTTGCTTTAGTATCGGGTTTGTTGGCATAGAACGCGGGTAGACCGGAAGGCGTGGTAGATTCCGTTTTTATATCCGGCAGGAAGGCCAGCGACAGGGTTAAATCGTCAAATCCCGGACTGTCGTAGTCGCCAATATCGGTACGAATCCACTTTTTCCCCCACCATTTTTCCCAGGCGGCGCTGTCGCTGAAGTTGATGTAGTCGTTAAAGCTGTGCCAGCTTTGTCCGGCGGCGGGTCGCCAGTTTGTCCAGCGATCGCCGAGAATTTTTTGCCGTTCCGCGCCGGATAAATAGAGCGCGCCGAACTGATACTCCTGCATATCCGCCAGCGTGGCGTAACCGGCATGATTCATTACTACGTCAAATAAAATACGGATGCCGCGCTGGTGCGCGCCGTCGACCAGCGCGCGGAGATCGGCTTCGCTGCCCATATTGGCATCCAGCGTCGTCCAGTCCTGAGTGTAATAGCCGTGATAGGCGTAATGAGGAAAATCGCCTTTTGTTCCGCCGCCGACCCAGCCGTGGATCTGTTCAAACGGCGAGCTTATCCACAAGGCGTTCACGCCTAATTGCTGTAGATAGTCCAGTTGACTCGTCAACCCGCGCAAATCGCCGCCGTGGAAAGTGCCAATCTCTTGCATACCATCCTTATGGCGACCATAGCTGTGGTCGTTGGTTGCATCGCCATTGCGAAAGCGATCCGTAAGCACAAAATAAACGGTGGCGTTGCGCCAGTTAAAAGGCGCTGATGCATGGGTTTCCGCGCGTTCCAGCAATAAAAGCCCGTGGCTGTCGGCAGGTTGCAGCGTGATTTGCCCGTTTTGGACGGTATCGGTTTGACCACTGTAATAATCGCGCACTACCGTCCCTTCCGGAAAGGTCTGGCGAACATCCAGCGTGAGCGGCGAACCATCCCAGACGGGACACTGGCGGGCGAGCTGCGCGGTGCGTTCAGGTTCAGTTTTTATCGATAACAACAGGGTCGGCGTACCGGAGCGGGTATCTACCGTTATCGTATAGTCGCCATCTTTAAACAAACGCCATTGCGGTGGCGCGCCTTCGCAGGGTTTTAACGACAACATTTGGTTGAGTTTTATGGCGCCGGAGGGCTGCCAGCACTGCTGGTCAATATGGAGCGTTAACGCGCGTGTACCTTTTGTTAATGCAGCATGGCTGGTAAAGCGCCCGGTTTCCTGCGTCGAGAACGTCGGAAAACCGGGTGAGGTCCATGATGAGGCGATCGCGATACCGGGTATCAGCGTCAGAGCGAAGGCGGCAAGTTTCATCACGCTATCCTTTGTGGGCAATATTCATCAGCTTGCCTGGTTTTTAGGCGAATGAACTCCTCCTCAGCAGAGAGTCGCGCAGGAGGAGGCGCGAGGGTGAGCGACGAGGCGCAAAAAAACGCCTCTATTTGCGATAAGCACCACATTTTATTGGCATTATTGCTGCCTGTTATCGTTAATAGTTGACATAGTTTCGGATTAAGACTATTCCCTGAGGTGCTTTTTAAGCCTATTTTTGCTAGAATTTGGGGTTCAAACCTCAACTTCGTGAAAAATAAAAGGTGTTGGAATGTATCAATCCGACCAGGAGACCTAATGATATTGACTCCCATGCGACGATATGGGGCAATGATTCTTATGTTACTCACCATCGCATTTTCGGGTGAGGTGCTGGCAAAGACGCACGCAACACAAACGAGTCAAAAGTCCCACATAACTGAGACAAGTTATAAACAGGTTAGCAGTAAACAAGAGTATTCTCGCAATAGTGCAAAGAGCAGTTCACTTCCTGATTTGCGAAAATACCCTTCCGGAACCCCCAGAAAAAAAGCGTTTCTCCGGACCGTTATGCCTTACATCACCAGCCAAAATGCCGCGATTACCGCGGACCGTAATTGGCTGATCTCAAAACAGTACCAGAACCGCTGGTCGCCGTCTGAACGCGCGCGTATGAAAGATATCGCGAAGCGCTATAAAGTGAGCTGGTCCGGCAACACGCGTCGTATTCCGTGGAATACGTTGCTGGAGCGCGTCGACATTATCCCAACCAGCATGGTGGCGACGATGGCGGCGGCGGAAAGCGGCTGGGGAACCTCTAAACTGGCGCGTAGTAACAATAACCTGTTCGGCATGAAGTGCACGAAAGGGCGTTGTACCAATACGCCGGGTAAGGTGAAAGGTTACTCGCAATTCGCGTCGGTTGAGGAGTCGGTGAGCGCGTATGTCGCCAACCTGAACACGCATCCGGCTTATTCTTCTTTCCGCAAGTCGCGCGCCCAACTGCGTAAGGCGGATCAGGAAGTCACCGCCACGGCGATGATTCATAAGCTGAAGGGTTACTCTACCCAGGGGTCGCGCTATAACAACTACTTGTTCGCGATGTACCAGGACAACCAGCGTCTGATCGCCGCGCATATGTAATTCTGTGTGCCGGATGGCGCTACGCTATCCGGCTTACAAGGCGTCTGTAGGCTGGATAAACTACAACAACGCTTCACTATGCTGGTCGCGATACTCCTTAGGCGTAGTGACGTACTCCTTTTTAAACACCGAATAGAAATATTGCAGCGACGGGTAGCCGCACATTTGCGAAATTTCGTTTATCGCCAACGTGGTAGAAATCAACAAACTACGCGCTTTTTCCAGCTTTTCGGCGTGGATCAGCGCATGTATCGTCTCGCCAACTTCTTCCTTAAAACGTTTTTCCAGGTTTGAACGTGAAATCCCAACCGCGTCCAGCACCTGCTCGACTTTAATGCCCTTACAGGCATGGTTACGAATAAAGTGCATCGCCTGGATAACCGCCGGATCGGTCAGGGAGCGATAGTCTGTCGAGCGGCGCGCAATGACGCGCACCGGCGGCACCAGAATGCGCTGTAACGGCATTTCTTCGCGCGCCAGCAAACGGTGCAGCAGTTTCGCCGCCTGATAGCCCATTTGCCGCGCCCCCTGCGCGACGGAGGAAAGCGCGACGCGCGACAGGTAACGGGTTAACTCTTCGTTATCAATACCGATAACGCAAAGTTTTTCCGGCACCGGAATATGCAGGTGTTCACAGGCCTGCAATACGTGACGGGCGCGGGCATCCGTTACGGCAATGATGCCGGTTTGCGGCGGCAGCGTCTGAAGCCAGTCGGCGAGGCGATTTTGCGCGTGCTGCCAGTTTTCCGGCGCGGTTTCCAGTCCCTGATAGACTACGCCGCGGTATTTTTCCTCGGCGACCAGCTGGCGAAAGGCGTATTCCCGTTCCGCCGCCCAATGTTTGCGGCTGGAGTCGGGCAAACCGTAAAACGCGAAGCGGTTAACGCCTTTTTCTTTTAAATGCAGGAAAGCGCTTTCAACGAGCGCATGATTATCGGTGGCGATGTAATGAACGGCGGGATAATTTTCAGCAAGATGGTAAGAACCGCCGACCCCGACAATGGGTACGTCGACATCGGCTAATAATTGCGCGATATCGTCATCATCGTAATCGGCAATAACGCCGTCGCCTAACCACTCTTTAATGTTATCGATACGGGCACGGAAATCTTCCTCAATAAATATATCCCATTCGGATTGCGAGGCTTGTAAATATTCACCCACCCCCTCCACTACCTGACGGTCATAGGCTTTATTCGCGTTAAATAACAGAGTGATGCGGTGACGTTTATCAAACATGAGGATATATCCTGCAAAAGTGAACCTGGACTCATGGATACTATCAAAACGGCTGACATAACGGTCTGGCGAATGATGACAAATTATTTTGCGCCTGAAACGTTATGCGAAATTCATCACAGCAAACGGCGGATGACAATTGTCATTTCTTATCTATATATTACGGTTTTTTGTTTATTTGCCAGGATTCGATCGCGATCGCTTTTTTCTTCTGTGGTTTTCAGCGTTTTTTTGAGAGCCAGCGCACATTTGGGGATTCTCTTAATAGCGGTGTGAAATAACGTAATTGAGCAATAAATCAGGAAATTCCAGTATGACGTTATGTCGTTTACTTGCCGTCTTATCTGATTATGGAGCTCACTATGCAGGCTTATTTTGACCAACTCGATCGTGTTCGCTATGAAGGCCCTCAATCGACTAACCCGCTGGCATTTCGTCATTACAATCCCGACGAGCTGGTTTTAGGTAAACGTATGGAAGATCACCTGCGTTTCGCGGCCTGTTACTGGCATACCTTCTGCTGGAACGGCGCGGATATGTTTGGTGTAGGCGCGTTTAATCGTCCGTGGCAGCAACCGGGCGAAGCGCTGGAGCTGGCGAAACGCAAAGCGGACGTGGCGTTTGAATTTTTCCACAAACTGAATGTGCCTTTTTATTGCTTCCATGACGTGGATGTGTCGCCGGAAGGCGCGTCGCTGAAAGAATATAAAAACAACTTCGCGCAGATGGTGGATGTGCTGGCGGCGAAACAGGAGCAGAGCGGCGTAAAACTGCTGTGGGGAACGGCGAACTGCTTTACCAACCCGCGCTATGGCGCAGGCGCCGCCACTAACCCGGATCCGGAAGTCTTTAGCTGGGCAGCGACGCAAGTGGTTACGGCAATGAACGCCACGCATAAACTGGGCGGCGAAAATTACGTGCTGTGGGGCGGGCGCGAAGGTTATGAAACGTTGCTGAATACCGATCTGCGCCAGGAACGCGAACAGATTGGCCGCTTTATGCAAATGGTGGTCGAGCACAAACATAAAATGGGTTTCCAGGGCACGCTGCTGATTGAACCGAAACCGCAGGAACCGACAAAACATCAGTATGATTATGACGTTGCAACGGTCTATGGCTTCCTCAAACAGTTCGGCCTGGAAAAAGAGATCAAAGTGAACATTGAGGCGAACCACGCGACGCTGGCGGGCCATTCGTTCCACCATGAAATCGCGACCGCTATCGCGCTGGGTATTTTTGGCTCCGTTGACGCCAACCGCGGCGATGCGCAACTGGGCTGGGATACCGATCAGTTCCCGATTAGCGTTGAAGAGAACGCGCTGGTGATGTACGAAATCCTGAAAGCGGGCGGATTCACAACGGGCGGTCTCAACTTCGACGCCAAAGTTCGTCGCCAGAGCACCGATAAATACGATCTGTTCTACGGTCATATCGGCGCGATGGATACGATGGCGTTGTCGCTGAAAATCGCCGCGCGTATGGTTGAAGACGGCGAGCTGGATAAACGCGTGGCGAAGCGCTATGCCGGCTGGAATGGCGAGCTGGGGCAGCAGATTCTGAAAGGACAACTCTCCTTAGGCGAACTGGCGCAGTATGCGGAGCAGCATAATCTGGCGCCAGTACATCAAAGCGGTCATCAGGAGCTGTTAGAAAATCTGGTTAACCGTTATCTGTTTGATAAATAACCCTATCTACCGGGCGACTCCGCGTTAGCCCGGCCTGTAGTCGTGATTAGCCCGGTAAGCGTAGCGCTGCCGGGCGCTTTCAGTAAAGGAACCCACACTATGTATATCGGGATCGATCTTGGTACATCGGGTGTAAAAGCTATCCTGTTGAATGAGCAGGGCGATGTGCTGGCTACGCATACTGAAAAACTGACCGTATTGCGTCCGCATCCCTTATGGTCGGAGCAGGAACCAGAGCAGTGGTGGCAGGCGACGGATCGTGCGGTTAAAGGTTTAGGTCGGCAACAGTCGTTAAGTGGCGTCCGGGCGTTGGGCATCGCCGGACAAATGCATGGCGCGACATTGCTTGATAGCCGTCAGCAGGTTCTGCGACCAGCGATTTTATGGAATGACGGACGCTGTAGCGAAGAGTGCGCCTGGCTGGAAAAACAGGTGCCGCAGTCGCGTGCGATAACCGGTAATCTGATGATGCCCGGTTTTACCGCGCCCAAATTAGTCTGGGTGCAGCGCCACGAACCGGATATTTTCCGCCAGATAGACAAAGTTCTGCTGCCGAAAGATTTTCTGCGGCTGCGAATGACGGGCGTCTTTGCCAGCGATATGTCGGATGCGGCGGGAACGATGTGGCTGGACGTGAAAAAGCGCGACTGGAGCGACGTTATGCTCAACGCCTGTCATTTAACCCGACAGCAGATGCCAGCGTTATTTGAAGGTAGTGACATTACCGGAACGTTGCTGCCAGAGGTAGCCAGCGCATGGGGAATGCCAGCAGTACCTGTGGTGGCGGGCGGCGGCGACAATGCGGCTGGCGCGGTCGGCGTAGGAATGATCGATGCCGGACAGACGATGCTCTCACTCGGAACATCGGGCGTCTATTTTGCCGTCAGCGACGGCTTTCTGAGTAAACCGGAGAGCGCAGTACACAGTTTTTGCCATGCGCTGCCGGAACGCTGGCATTTAATGTCTGTAATGTTGAGCGCCGCCTCTTGTCTGGACTGGGCGGCTAAACTCACCGGGCAGAAGAACGTCCCGACACTGATTGCCGCCGCGCAGCTGGCGGATGAGCATACCGATCCGATCTGGTTTTTGCCGTACCTGTCCGGCGAGCGCACGCCGCACAATAATCCGCAGGCAAAAGGCGTTTTCTTTGGTTTAACCCATCAGCATGGCCCGGCGGAACTGGCGCGGGCGGTACTGGAAGGCGTGGGATATGCTCTGGCGGATGGCATGGATGTGGTTCACGCCTGCGGCGTCAAACCCGCCAGCGTGACGCTTATCGGCGGCGGGGCGCGCAGCGAATACTGGCGTCAGATGCTATCTGATATTAGCGGGCTACAGCTTGATTATCGTACTGGCGGCGATGTGGGGCCAGCGCTGGGCGCGGCGCGTCTGGCGCAAATTGCGGTGAATAAACAGACTCCGCTCGCCGATGTATTGCCGCAGTTGCCGCTGGAGCAGGCGCATTATCCCGATGTGCAGCGTCATGCGGTTTATCAACAACGTCGTGAAACCTTCCGTCGACTCTATCAGCAGCTGTTGCCGTTGATGTCATAAGTCAGAATGCCTTTCGGTTTTGGCTGAAAGGCATTTCCCGTAAATATTAATTCTATTGAATTATATAGAAGTAAGTATGTGTGTTTTCTGATTTTTATATTATTGCTGGGCAGGCGCCTTTTTCATCGCTATTTCTTCGCTTAATGTGTCTCACACAACCACAAGGAGAGTGAGATGGACGATCACGTTGCACGCAGGAAACGGATATTCGGCCTGGGAATGTTAGTTGTCGGTGCAGTGGTATACCTGGTGGGACTGTGGCCAGGCTGTCATACATTAAGCGAAAAGGGATATTTTTTTGCGGCAATCGTCATGTGTGGTTTTCCAGTCTTAATTCGCCAGGAACACACGGGAAATGGCCGCTTGCTTTCTCGTTGCAAATCTTTGCTGTTGCTTGGCATCGGCATGGTCGCGGTCGGCGTATTTAACCTGGCGTTGGCGGGCGCGCTGAAAATACTGTGTCTGGTGGCGCTGGGGGTCAGTATATATGGAACCGATCTTTACGCTTCCTACAGTGATGATGAATGATGGCCGGAGCCATCATTGTCGTTTAGCTAACCCATTTCCGTTTATCAATACGCTGTAACAGCATGGAAAGTAGCAGGCTTCCTGTCACCGTCGCGGCAAAAACCCACACGATGTCTAACGGCGGCCAACGTTTTAACTCCAGACCATTAGTACGTAGCGCATGGATAATCAGCGCGTGGAAACCATAAATGCCCAACGAGTGGCGGGAGATAAGCCCCAGTCCAGGTAACGTCCGCGCATTCAGCTTATTTTTAACTACCGTGAACAGTGAGACGGCGCAAATAAACACCATGGGACCGCAATACAGATACCAGGTATCGGCAAAATTTCCGCGCCAGCGTAATTCATGCAATGTGCCGCGAGAAATAACAAATACCGCGATGATGAACAGGGCAGCGCAGATAAGCGTCAGCGATGACTTTTGCGTCTCCATCATTCCAATGGCGCGGCCCAGGATACCGTAGAGAATGTAGTAGAACGTGTCGCCGCTGATATACAGATTGATGGGCAACCATTCAACGCCGCCAATTTTTTGCGGCACAGTATTTGGGTTAGCAATAATACCAATGACCACCATCAGCGTCAGGAGCATTTTGCCGCTCACGTTTTTTACCTGGATTAATGGCGATACCAGGTAGATCACCGCAATCGCAAAGAAAAACCACAGGTGGTAAAACACGGGTTTTTGCAGCGCATTTTTTAGCGAAAGCTCGACGTTGATCGAAGTAAAAAGTGAAATGTAAGCCAGGGCGACAACGCTGTAAAAGATAAGGCACAGGGCGATACGTAAAAAATGCCGCGGTTGCGCGCAGCGCTCGCCAAAAAAAAGATAGCCTGAAATCATAAAAAACAGGGGAACGCTAACGCGCGAAGCCGAATTCAGGACATTCGCAATATCCCAGTTTAGCGGGCTGACGCTGTGGGCGTTGGTGATGTACCACGTTGTAGTATGGATCATCACTACCATTAAACAGGCGATCCCTCGCAGGTTATCAATCCAGTTAATTTTAGGCTGCATCAGTTCCTCAGCTTCCGTTTCAATAGAGTTCCAGCGCGGTGGCTCACTGGAAAAATCCGACTTTCTACGCTACATCTTGTGATGGCGTAAGGAGATTCGCACAATGTTTCTGTTACCCACAAACCTTAATAATAAGACTGACCAGCAAACCAGACGGTAATAAAAATGATAATGAAGTATTTCTGTACTGTGATGATAGCCATCGCTCTGGTGGGATGCACAGCGACACCGCCACCGACGCAAAAAGCCCAGCAGAGTAAAGTGAGCCCAACACGCACGCTGGATATGGAAGCATTGTGTAAAGCTCAGGCGGCGCAGCGTTACAACACTGGCGCACAGAAAATTGCTGTTACCGGCTTCGAACAGTTTCAGGGGAGCTATGAGATGCGGGGTAATACCTTCCGTAAAGAGAGTTTTGTCTGCTCTTTTGATGCAGATGGGCAGTTTTTACATCTTTCTATGCGGTAAAAGCCGCGCCTGGTGAGGTGTGATGCCGCGAAATCCGGCAATTTTCGCTAAACAAACCGGTTTCATACTGTATATCTCGCATCCAGCGGGTATACTGGCTCCTTCCTTTAAATCCACACGTATCCAGCACGAAATAATATGCAAAAGTTTGATACCAGGACCTTCCAGGGCTTGATCCTGACCTTACAGGATTACTGGGCTCGCCAGGGCTGCACCATTGTTCAACCATTGGACATGGAAGTCGGCGCGGGAACTTCTCATCCAATGACCTGCCTGCGCGCGCTGGGGCCAGAGCCGATGGCGACTGCCTATGTGCAGCCTTCTCGTCGTCCGACCGATGGCCGCTACGGCGAAAACCCGAACCGCTTACAGCACTACTATCAGTTCCAGGTAGTGATTAAGCCGTCTCCGGACAACATTCAGGAGCTGTACCTCGGTTCTCTGAAAGAGCTGGGTATGGACCCGACCATTCACGACATCCGTTTCGTGGAAGATAACTGGGAGAACCCGACGCTGGGCGCCTGGGGACTCGGCTGGGAAGTGTGGCTGAATGGCATGGAAGTGACGCAGTTCACCTACTTCCAGCAGGTCGGCGGCCTGGAGTGCAAGCCGGTGACCGGTGAAATCACCTACGGTCTGGAACGTCTGGCGATGTATATCCAGGGCGTGGACAGCGTTTACGACCTGGTCTGGAGCGATGGCCCGCTGGGTAAAACCACCTACGGTGACGTGTTCCATCAAAACGAAGTGGAGCAGTCCACCTATAACTTTGAATACGCCGATGTGGATTTCTTATTCACCTGCTTCGAGCAGTATGAGAAAGAAGCCCAGCAGCTACTAGCACTGGAAAACCCGCTGCCGCTGCCGGCCTACGAGCGTATTCTGAAAGCCGCCCATAGCTTCAACCTGCTGGATGCGCGTAAAGCTATCTCCGTCACCGAACGTCAGCGCTACATTTTGCGTATTCGCACCCTGACCAAAGCAGTGGCAGAGGCTTATTATGCTTCCCGTGAAGCCCTCGGCTTCCCGATGTGCAACAAAGACAAGTAAGAGGCGGCCATGTCTGAGAAAACTTTTCTGGTGGAAATCGGCACTGAAGAGCTGCCACCAAAAGCACTGCGCAGTTTGGCTGAGTCCTTTGCTGCGAACTTCACTGCGGAGCTGGATAACGCCGGCCTCGCGCACGGTAACGTTGAATGGTTTGCCGCCCCGCGCCGTCTGGCGCTGAAAGTGGCGAATCTTGCTGAATCTCAGCCCGATCGCGAAGTCGAAAAACGTGGTCCGGCGATTGCTCAGGCGTTTGACGCCGAAGGCAAACCGAGCAAAGCGGCAGAAGGCTGGGCGCGCGGCTGCGGGATCACCGTTGATCAGGCCGAGCGTCTGAAGACCGACAAAGGCGAATGGCTGCTGTATCGTGCCCACGTGAAGGGCGAAAGTACCGAAGCGCTGGTGCCGAACATGGTAGCCACCTCGCTGGCGAAACTACCGATCCCGAAACTGATGCGCTGGGGCGCGTCTGACGTCCACTTCGTGCGTCCGGTGCACACCGTGACTCTGCTGCTGGGCGATAAGGTCATTCCGGCGACTATTCTGGGTATTCAGTCTGACCGCGTCATTCGCGGCCACCGCTTTATGGGTGAGCCGGAGTTCACTATCGACAATGCTGACCAGTACCCGCAAATTCTGCTGGAGCGCGGTAAAGTCATTGCCGACTACGAAGCGCGTAAAGCCAAAATCAAAGCGGACGCCGAAGAAGCGGCACGCAAGATTGGCGGTAATGCCGACCTGAGCGAAAGCCTGCTGGAAGAAGTGGCCTCGCTGGTGGAATGGCCGGTGGTATTGACGGCGAAATTCGAAGAGAAATTCCTCGCCGTGCCTGCCGAAGCGCTGGTGTACACCATGAAGGGCGACCAGAAGTATTTCCCGGTTTATGACAACGCGGGCAAGCTGCTGCCGAACTTTATCTTCGTCGCCAACATCGAATCGAAGGATCCGACCCAGATTATCTCCGGTAACGAGAAAGTGGTGCGTCCGCGTCTGGCAGATGCTGAATTCTTCTTCAATACCGACCGTAAAAAACGTCTGGAAGACCATCTGCCGCGTCTGCAAACCGTGCTGTTCCAGCAACAGCTGGGCACGCTGCGCGACAAGACCGACCGTATTCAGGCGCTGGCGGGCTGGATTGCCGGTCAGATTGGCGCTGACGTCAACCACGCCACTCGCGCGGGCCTGCTCTCCAAGTGCGACCTGATGACCAACATGGTCTTCGAGTTCACCGACACCCAGGGTGTGATGGGGATGCACTACGCGCGTCACGATGGTGAAGCGGAAGATGTCGCTGTGGCGCTGAACGAGCAGTATCAGCCGCGCTTTGCCGGTGATGACCTGCCGTCTAACCCGGTGGCCTGCGCGCTGGCGATCGCCGATAAGATGGACACTCTGGCGGGTATCTTCGGTATTGGTCAGCATCCGAAAGGCGACAAAGACCCGTTTGCGCTGCGTCGTGCCGCGCTGGGCGTGCTGCGTATCATTGTTGAGAAGAACCTCAACCTTGATCTGCAAACGCTGACCGAAGAAGCCGTGCGTCTGTATGGCGACAAGCTGACCAATGCCAACGTAGTCGATGATGTGATCGACTTTATGCTGGGTCGTTTCCGCGCCTGGTATCAGGATGAAGGTTACACCGTCGACACCATCCAGGCGGTACTGGCGCGTCGTCCGACCCGTCCGGCAGATTTCGATGCTCGTATGAAAGCGGTATCGCACTTCCGTACCTTGGAAGAAGCCTCTGCGCTGGCGGCGGCGAACAAGCGCGTCTCCAACATCCTGGCGAAAGCCACTGAGCCGCTGAACGATATCGTCCACGCCTCCGTACTGAAAGAAGCGGCGGAAATTGAGTTGGCCAGACATCTGGTTGTGCTGCGTGATAAGCTTCAGCCGTACTTTGCCGATGGTCGTTATCAGGAAGCGTTGATTGAGCTGGCTGCTCTGCGCGCGCCGGTGGATGAATTCTTCGAAAATGTCATGGTTAACGCGGAAGAGAAAGATATCCGTATCAACCGCCTGACGCTGTTGTCGAAACTACGCGAACTGTTCCTGCAGGTTGCGGATATTTCGTTACTACAATAAGCGTTCAGTTAATTAAAAAAAAACCTGCTTTCGGGCAGGTTTTTTTATTTTTAACGTAATGGTAATTCCGTCAGACAGGTCTGGCTGTCATCTCTGGTGGCAATGGCATGTGACGCCGTTTTACCGTTGTAGCTTACTTCGAGCGTCCCTTCCATATTGCGCGGTAGCCAAACACCGATAAATCCGTTTCGATAGCTTTGCATCTCTTTTTGTACGATGACAGCGCCTTTACTGTCTGTCACTTTTACAGTGAACGGTTTATTCGGCATTTCTCCCTGACAGCCGGAAAGGCTGTGGTTAAAACAGGGGTGTGTCCGCCATTCATAGGGCGCAAAAGAGAGATAGAATTTGTCGCCTAACGGCAGCGTATAAATCTGCTCTCCGTCAGATAATTTGAGTTCGGTACTGGTAATCGACGCGGAGTAAGGCAAAGGACGGCTCTGCGGCGTCTGATCAATCGAATCCACGATCTGCTCAACCGTTTTTCCCGCCAGCCCATGTTGCGCCAGAAAAGCGGATTCTGAGGATGCCGCAAGCGCGGAGCCGCTGGCGCATAAACCCAAAAGTAATAACCATGATGATTTCGACATAACTTCAATTCCTTGTGAACAATCTCCTTACCTACTATAGGGGTTCCCCTAAGGGAAAGGTCAAAGGGACACAGGGTAAAGTAATGCAAAGTTATGCTGGGGGGAGAGGGGGAATTGGAATAAAAAAAATCCCCGCCATCAGGCAGGGATTCAAAATTCTGAGCTTTTTAAGCTTACAGGCTGGTTACGTTGCCAGCTGCCGGGCCTTTAGCGCCGCTTTCGATGGTGAAGGAAACTTTCTGACCTTCGTCCAGAGATTTGTAACCATCGTTCTGAATAGCGGAGAAGTGTACGAACACGTCTTTAGAACCGTCATCAGGAGTAATAAAGCCGAAGCCTTTATCAGCGTTGAACCATTTTACGATACCAGTCATTTTACCGGACATAGTGTATTACCTTTTAAAAAATAAGTGTGCCTTTCGGCGTTATGGCGTGCTTTACAGATTTTTTAAGCGTTAAGGAAATGCGCACTACGAGGGGTATCTAATGGATAACTCTTGAAGGGACTTGCCTTACTAAACTGCTTTAATGGTCTGTACGTCAAACCGTTGAGCACATTAACTCATGTAATGCCGGGCGATGCAACTTTTATTTTACTTTATTTCTCCAGGTCAGGAATCGGGCGGGGAAAACGGTCCTTACGCAGGACCGTTAAAACAGAAAGGGGTAAAAATTACTCCATCAATTGCTTACTTAAGCGTGGGTTCGCCTGTATCAGGCGCATCAATTTGAGCTCTGCTGGCGTGGGTTTTTCGCGTTTCGATTCCCATTCCTGAACCATGGCAACCGTTACGCCCAGCGCTCTGGCGAATTCATCTGTTTTTAGTCCCGTCCCTCTCCGTAACTGTTCAAATTCGGTAAAAGGATTGGGTTTTTGCGTCAGGGTGATCTTTCGCGTTTCATCTTTAAAAACAATTTGTTCCAGGCTGCTCAGCAGCTCAAACATCGGATCTTTATATTCCATTGAGAACTCCTGTAAATCACACAGCGGGATCGTGAAGTGCATCGAAGCCTCTTAAGAATAGTCGGGAAACTTGCGGGTGGGGGGCGACGCGCCGCCAGGAAGCGCTATCGATTCGTTTCGATGCCTTACGCTACGCGACTTTTAGGACGCTAACAATTTGATCCAGGAAGGTATATCCGTCTTTCAGAAAATAATTGTAAAGATTAAAAAAATATTACACTCCCCGCTGGAAAGCTTTCTTGCCGCGTTTTTTATCGCAGTGTCAGGCCAAAAATTAACAATAAAATAACAAATTAAGCATTGATGCAGATAAACATAATTTTCCGCTACAAGATCGCGTGGAAAGGGTATCCTGCAAGCCTGACCTGGACTATCCTTGTAAGCCGTCAGGCACGCAGGTGTCGTTGTGCGCATTTTTGGGTGAAAGGAGTATTAACAATGGCGACAGGTAAGTCCTGCTCTCGCTGGTTTGCGCCTGTTGTGGCGTTATTAATGGTGTTTAGCCTGAGCGGGTGTTTTGATAAAGAAGGCGATCAGCGCAAAGCGTTTGTCGATTTCCTGCAGAATACAGCAATGCGTAGCGGAGAGCGTTTACCAACGCTGACGGCCGATCAGAAAAAACAGTTTGGTCCGTTCGTGTCTGATTACGCGATACTGTATGGCTACTCGCAGCAGGTAAACCAGGCGATGGATTCCGGTCTGCGCCCGGTGGTCGATAGCGTTAACGCCATCCGCGTTCCGCAGGATTATATGACGCAACGTGAGCCGCTGCGGCAGGCAAATGGTTCGTTAGGCGTGCTGGCGCAACAGTTGCAGAATGCAAAACTGCAGGCTGATGCCGCGCATGGCGCGTTAAAGCAGGCCGATGACCTGAAACCTGTGTTTGATCAGGTCTACAAAAAAGTAGTCACCGTGCCGGCAGATGCTTTGCAGCCGCTGATCCCGGCGGCGCAGATCTTTACGCAGCAGTTGGTACAAGTGGGCGATTATATTGCGCAACAGGGCGAGCAGGTGAGCTTCGTCGCGAACGGCATTCAGTTCCCGACCTCACAGCAGGCCAGCCAATATAATGCGCTGATTGGGCCGCTGGCCTCGCAGCATCAGGCGTTTAATCAGGCCTGGACGGCGGCGGTAAACGCGACCCAGTAATGACAGTCTGCCCGATAAGCGCAAGCCAGCGCTTATCGGGCCTGTAGCGTTATCCCGCCGCCTGCGGGTTGACGCAGTTCTTCTCTATTTTTCCCTGCAGCGCATCAATCAAATTATCCACCGCACAGGCCATCATGTTGTAGCGCGTCTCATGCGTTGCCGAGCCAATATGCGGCACCGCGACGACATTAGGCATGTTCAGCAGGGGCGAATCCACGGATAGCGGTTCCTGCTCAAAGACATCCAGACCTGCCGCATATATTTCACCGTTTTGCAGCGCGGCAATCAGCGCGTTTTCATCGACCACCGGGCCGCGTCCGGCATTAATAAAAATAGCGGACGATTTCATTCTGGCAAACTGTGTTGCGCCAAACAGATGTCGCGTTTCTGCCGTTAGCGGCAGGATCACGCAGACAAAATCAGCCTCCTGCAACAGCGTATCCAGATCGCAGTAGCGGGCGTTAAACCGGTCTTCCGCCTCCTGATGCCGCCGACGAGCGTGATAGAGAACCGGCATGGTAAACCCAAAGTGCGCTCGCTGCGCCAGCGCCATCCCGATACGCCCCATCCCAACGATACCGAGTGTTTTGTGATGCACATCGACGCCAAACCACGCCGGGCCAATGCTTTCCGTCCATTCACCCGCTTTAACCCGTTCTGCGACGTCCACCACGCGGCGGGCAGTGGTCAGCATCAACGCCATCACTGTATCGGCAACGGTTTCCGTCAAAACGGCAGGCGTGTGCATCAGGACTATTTTGCGGGCAGTAAGGGCGTCCACTTCGACATTATCGTATCCCACCGAGATGGTCGACGCCGCGCGTAGCGCCGGCATTTTTTCCAGCAGCGCGCGGTTAACGGTTTCGCTGGCGCCCAGAAGGCCTTGCGCGCTGGCAAATGCCTGCGCGTGTCGCGCTACCGTTTCCGGATGCAGGTTCGGTACCTGGGTGACGGTAAAATGCGCCTCCAGGCGATGCAGCAAATCATCAGGCAGGGTTTTGTAGAGAATGATGGACGGCTTCATGCGACTCTCCGTAAATCAAAAGGTAAGCGCGGCATGCGCCAATCGGAACAGGCTTATTATTAACCCGTTTAGCCATCATCGACCAGCCAATTTCCCCGCTGTCGGCAGCCGTGTCGTGGTAAATGATGAATGAATACCGAATGATGCGACGTGTATCCGGTCTGGAGAGGGAATAGTGCAGGCCGGGTAAAGCATGCCGCCTTACCCGGTACTGTCGTTTACTGCAATGGACTCAAGGTAATTTCGACGCGGCGGTTTTGCGCCTTACCTTCTGCCGTACTGTTGCTGGCGATCGGGTTCGCCGGACCCATTCCGCTGGTACGGATACGGCTGGCGTCGACGCCCTGGGTGATCAGCGAACTGGCGACGGAGTCAGCACGCTGCTGCGACAGACGCATATTCAGATCGTGGCTACCGGTACTGTCGGTGTAGCCCACCACATTGACGGCGGTCTTGGGATACTCTTTCAGCACCATCGCCACGCCGGTCAGCGTGTTAGCGCCTGCCGGTTTCAGCGTCGCGCTGCTGCTGTCGAAGGTGACATTATTCGGCATATTCAGAATGATATTATCGCCGCTTCGCGTCACGCTAACGCCTGTGCCCCGCATTTTGTCACGCAGTTTCGCTTCCTGTACGTCCATGTAGTAACCCACGCCGCCGCCCAGCGCCGCGCCAGCCGCCGCGCCAATCAGCGCGCCTTTACCGCGATCTTTTTTGGAGGAGGAGAGTGCGCCGATGCCTGCGCCGACCAGCGATCCAATACCCGCGCCAATGCCGGATTTACCTGCTTCGCGTTCGCCGGTGTAAGGGTTTGTTGTGCAGCCAGATACTGCCAGGGCGCCGCTCACGATGGCAGCAATCACAAATACACGTTTTTTCATCTTAAATCCTTATCACTTTTTTATTTTTACCACAGCGACCGTGGCGGTTGATTATGACGTCTGCACATGAAGAAAATTCCAGGGAAAACTCTGAAATTTGTAAGTAACATTGATCGGCAAAATAAATAATCCCAATAATTCAGGAGCGAACCTTGACCCACGCACCATCGCGTCATTCGGTATTGACCGCCGCACACTGGGGGCCAGTCCGCGTTGAAACCGACGGAGAACGCATTTTTGCCTCGTATGGCGAACTCCCGACGGCACACCAGAACTCCCTGCAAACCGTTGTGCATGACCAGGTGCACAGTAAAACGCGGGTTCGCTTCCCGATGGTGCGTAAAGGGTTCCTGGCTTCCCCCGATAAGCCGCAAGGCATACGCGGGCAGGATGAGTTTGTTCGCGTAAGTTGGGATGACGCGCTGGATCTGATCCACGCTCAGCACAAACGTATTCGCGAAAGTTATGGGCCATCGTCCATCTTCGCCGGCTCCTACGGTTGGCGTTCGAACGGCGTATTGCATAAAGCGGCTACGCTATTGCAGCGTTACATGGCGCTGGCGGGAGGGTATACCGGCCATCTTGGCGATTATTCCACCGGCGCGGCGCAGGCTATCATGCCTTATGTGGTGGGTGGCAACGAGGTTTACCAGCAGCAGACTAGCTGGCCGGTGGTGCTGGAACATAGCGAGGTGGTGGTGCTCTGGAGCGCGAACCCGCTGAATACTCTGAAAATTGCCTGGAACGCCTCGGATGAACAGGGGCTCGACTATTTTGCGGCGCTGCGACAAAGCGGCAAACGCCTGATCTGCATCGATCCGATGCGATCGGAAAGCGTCGACTTTTTTGGCGATAAGATGGAGTGGATCGCCCCACATATGGGCACCGATGTAGCGTTAATGCTGGGGATCGCCCATACGCTGGTGGAAAACGGTTGGCAGGATGAAGCGTTCCTTGCCCGCTGCACGACGGGTTATGACCGCTTCGCCGACTATCTTTTGGGCACGACCGACGGCACGGCCAAAACAGCGGAATGGGCGGCAGAAATTTGCGGCGTTTCTGCGGTGAAAATCCGCGAACTGGCGGAAATATTTCATCATAACACCACCATGTTGATGGCCGGTTGGGGAATGCAGCGTCAGCAGTTCGGCGAGCAAAAGCACTGGATGATCGTTACGCTGGCCGCAATGCTGGGGCAAATTGGTACGCCTGGCGGCGGGTTTGGTTTTTCTTATCATTTTGCTAACGGCGGAAATCCGACGCGCCGCGCCGCCGTGTTAGCCTCGATGCAGGGAAGCATCCCTGGCGGGGTCGATGCGGTAGATAAAATACCGGTGGCGCGTATTGTCGAGGCGCTGGAAAACCCCGGTGGGTTTTACCAACACAATGGAATGGATCGCCGCTTCCCGGATATTCGTTTTATCTGGTGGGCGGGCGGCGCGAACTTTACTCATCATCAGGATACCAACCGTCTGATTCGCGCGTGGCAAAAACCGGAACTGGTCGTTATCTCGGAATGTTTCTGGACGGCCGCCGCGAAACACGCGGATATTGTTCTGCCTGCGACCACCAGCTATGAGCGTAACGATTTAACCATGACCGGCGACTATAGCAATCAGCATTTGGCGCCGATGAAGCAGGTCGTGTCGCCCCGGTGGGAGGCGCGGAATGATTTTGACGTTTTTGCTGAACTGAGCGAACGGTGGGAAGCCGGTGGTTACGCTCGGTTCACCGAAGGAAAAAGCGAGTTGGCGTGGCTGGAGACTTTCTACAATATTGCCGCCCAGCGTGGCGCCAGCCAGGGGGTGACGCTGCCGCCGTTTGCCGCATTCTGGCAGGCTAACCGTTTACTGGAGATGCCGGAAAATCCCGCCAACGCGCAGTTTGTGCGCTTCGCGGATTTTCGCCGCGATCCTGATAACCATCCGCTAAAAACGGCCAGCGGCAAAATCGAAATCTATTCTACGCGCATTGCCAGCTATGGTTACGCGGATTGTCCCGGTCATCCGATGTGGCTGGTGCCGGATGAGTGGCACGGGAACGCCGATGCGGGGCAGGTTCAGCTACTTTCCGCGCATCCGGCGCACCGTCTGCATAGCCAGCTCAACTACAGTTCATTACGGGAGCGGTATGCGGTAGCCGGACGCGAACCGGTGACGATTCATCCGCAGGATGCGACAACGCGCGGAATCGTCGATGGCGATACGGTACGCGTCTGGAATCATCGCGGGCAGGTTCTGGCGGGCGCGGTCGTTACCGACGGAATTCGGCCTGGCGTTATCTGTATTCACGAAGGCGCATGGCCGGACCCTGAACCTACCGCAGGCGGCATATGCAAAAACGGCGCGGTAAACGTCCTGACAAAAGATCTTCCCAGTTCCCGGCTGGGGAACGGTTGTGCGGGCAACACCGCGCTGGTCTGGTTTGAGAAATATACCGGCCCGGCGCTACCGCTTACGGCGTTTGATCCGCCTGCCAACTCATAATCCAGGTGGGGTGGGCGGTATCCTCCTGCCAGGCGCTATCTTCAATACGAAAACCAAGCGCATGGTAGAAGTTTACGGCGGATTGATTTTTCTGGTAAACCTCAAGGCTCAGCAGAGGAAAACGTTGCTGGACATATTCCAGAAGCGCTTTGCCAATGCCGTGTCTTAACGCGTCGGGGGCGACAAACAGCGCCCCGACAAAACGGGCTTCCAGTACGCTGACGAAGCCTTTCAGTTGTCCATTTTCCTCCCATACCCAGGTTTGCGCGGCGGGTAAATAGACGTCGCGTACAATTGCTTCGCTCTCGTGCCAGTAACGTTCTTCGATAAAGGGATGGGCATAAATGGTACTTTTCATCCACAGCGCCAGAATAGACGCCATGTCTTCACTCTGGGATTTGCGAATCATGTTTTTCTCCCGGATGGCAAAAACAGCCGGTAATATGGTCGTTGACCAGTCCGCACGCCTGCATAAAGGAGTAACAGATAGTCGTACCGACAAACTTGAAACCGCGTTTTTTCAATGCCTTAGCAAGCGCATCGGACGCAGGTGTTGAGGTGGGGATCTTATCCAGGCTGGCCGCCTGGGTGATCTGCGGCTGGCCATCAACGAATGACCAGACAAAATCGGCGAAAGACTCGCCGTTTTGCTCCATCGCAAGCCAGGCGCGGGCGTTACTGATAATGGCCTGAATTTTACCGCGATGTCGTATGATGCCCGTATTTTGCAGCAGGTGTTCAACCTCCTCCTCCTGCATAGCTGCGATGCGTACCGGGTCAAACTGATGAAAACAGGCGCGATAGTTCTCTCTCTTTTTAAGCACGGTGATCCAGGATAAACCGGCCTGTTGACCTTCAAGACAGATCATTTCAAACAGCTTTCTGCTATCGGTTTCCGGTACGCCCCACTCGTTATCATGATAGGCAATATAAAGGGGGTCCTGGCTGACCCAGTCGCAACGCTGCATAGACTTCCTCGTTATTGTGGTTACCGCGAAAATTTCCTTCAACCCGCTTGACGGGCTCGCTAAAAGGACAATAGTTAATACAGGGCTGATGCCCGACATCCTTCATTCAATGACAATAATATCGCCGAATTCGGCTCTACTCTGGAGTCGCGTTGATGATTGTAAGAAAACGCCGTGGTCGCCGGACATTGCGTTGTCTGGCGGGCCTTATGGCCTGCTCGTTTTTTATCAATACCACGTATGCCTGGCAACAAGAATATATCGCTGAAGCGGCTCCGGGGCATACGACGGAACGCTATACCTGGGACAGCGATCACCAACCGAATTACAACGACATACTGGCCGAACGTATTCAGTCTACGCAAAATACGGTGGGGCTGGTGCTTAGCCTGGCGGATGAAACCCCGCTTGATGCGACCAGCGGTATCATTATGGGCTGGAATTTTCCGCTTTCCCGACGCGTGACCACTGGGCCGGTCGCGGCGCTGCATTACGACGGTTCGACGTCATCAATGTATAACGAATATGGCGATAGCGCGACGACATTAGCGCTTACCGATCCGTTATGGCATGCCAGCGTCAGTACATTAGGCTGGCGGGTAAACTCGCAGTTCGGCGATGTCCGTCCCTGGGCGCAAATCAGCTATAACCAACAGTTTGGGGAAAATATCTGGAAAGCGCAGTCCGGGTTGAGTCGTATGACCGCAGGAAATCAGGCGGGAAACTGGCTGGATGTCACCGTAGGCGCGGACGTGTTACTTAACCCGCACATGGCGGCGTATGCGGCGTTTTCCCAGGCGGAAAACAGCGCTACGGATAGTGATTATTTGTATACCCTGGGGGTGAGCGCCAGGTTTTAACAGGATAAACCGCCACCAGGACTTATTAGAAGTTCAGCTAATACCCTGTCTATATATTTACAAAAATATATAGGTCAATCACATTCTCTATAGACACTTTTTGCGCTTCCTGTGGTCTACTTAGCCGCGCTGGTAGACTTTCTCACATCTGCGTTAGCCGCATATTTACCTGTTTGATTACAGAATCGTTGTACAGGTCGTTTTTATCCCGATTCCCAGGGTTTGTTTGCATGAGATACATTAAATCGATGACGCAACAGAAACTTAGTTTCTTGCTTGCGCTCTATATCGGTCTGTTTATGAATTGCGCCGTGTTTTACCGCCGTTTCGGCAGTTATGCGCAAGAATTTACCATTTGGAAAGGCCTTTCCGCGGTTGTCGAACTTGGCGCCACGGTGCTGGTCACTTTCTTCTTACTTCGTCTTCTTTCACTGTTTGGCCGACGCGTCTGGCGCGTGCTGGCCACGCTGGTGGTGCTGTTTTCCGCTGGCGCCAGTTATTACATGACCTTCCTGAACGTGGTGATTGGCTACGGCATTATTGCGTCTGTTATGACCACCGATATCGATCTCTCGAAAGAGGTGGTGGGGCTGCACTTCGTATTGTGGCTGATTGCCGTGAGCGTGCTTCCGCTCATCTTTATCTGGAGTAACCACTGTCGCTACACGTTGTTGCGCCAGCTACGTACGCCGGGGCAGCGTTTTCGCAGCGCCGCTGTAGTGGTACTCGCAGGCGTAATGGTGTGGGCGCCTATCCGCCTGCTGGATATACAGCAAAAAAAGGTTGAACGGGCGACAGGTATCGACTTACCCAGCTATGGCGGCGTGGTGGCGAACTCCTATCTGCCTTCAAACTGGTTATCTGCGTTAGGGCTGTATGCCTGGGCGCAGGTAGATGAGTCGTCGGACAATAATTCGTTAATAAACCCGGCCAGGAAATTTACCTATGTTGCGCCGAAGGATGGGGATGACACCTACGTTGTTTTCATTATCGGTGAGACGACCCGTTGGGATCACATGGGGATTTTCGGCTACGAGCGTAATACCACGCCGAAGCTGGCGCAGGAAAAAAATCTGGCGGCGTTCCGCGGCTATTCTTGCGATACCGCGACGAAGCTTTCTTTACGCTGTATGTTTGTACGGGAAGGCGGGGCGGATAATAACCCGCAGCGTACCTTAAAAGAGCAGAATGTTTTTGCCGTACTCAAACAGCTCGGATTCAGTTCCGATCTGTACGCCATGCAGAGCGAGATGTGGTTCTATAGCAATACCATGGCGGATAATATCTCCTACCGCGAGCAGATCGGCGCCGAGCCGCGTAACCGCGGTAAAACGGTTGATGACATGCTGTTGATTGATGAGATGCAGAACTCGCTTGCCCAGAACCCGGAGGGTAAGCATCTGATTATCCTGCATACTAAGGGGTCGCATTTTAACTATACGCAACGTTATCCGCGCAGCTACGCTCAGTGGAAGCCCGAATGTATTGGGGTCGATAGCGGCTGCACGAAAGCGCAGATGATCAACTCTTACGATAACTCCGTGACCTATGTGGATCACTTTATTACCAGTGTGTTCGATCAGCTGCGTGATAAAAAAGCGATTGTGTTCTACGCGGCTGACCACGGCGAGTCGATTAACGAACGCGAACATTTGCACGGTACGCCGCGCAATATGGCGCCGCCGGAGCAATTCCGTGTTCCGATGCTGGTATGGATGTCGGATAAATATCTTGCCAGACCGCAACATGCGCAGATGTTCGCTCACCTGAAACAACAGGCGGAGATCAAAGTGCCGCGTCGTCATGTGGAGCTGTACGATACGATAATGGGCTGCCTGGGGTATACATCGCCGGATGGCGGCATTAACCAGAACAACAACTGGTGCCATATTCCCGATGCGCAGAAAGTCGCCGCGAAGTAGGTTGTCTGCCGACTTTCTCGCCGATTGAATTGTATTTTGCGACTAAGGGATTGACGGGCGTGCGCCTGAGCAGTAAGATGCGCCCGCATTCGGTGATTGGCGCAGCCTGGTAGCGCACTTCGTTCGGGACGAAGGGGTCGGAGGTTCGAATCCTCTATCACCGACCAAATTCAGAAACCCTGCTCAATGAGCAGGGTTTTTTTGTATCTGAAGTCTGACGAGGATGAGAACCTCCGGAGGGCAAGAGGTTCGACCCGAGCGAAGCGAGAAAATGTTGCGTCAGCAACGGCCCGCAGGGCGAGCCATCCTCTATCACCGGCAGGTTGACGCTCGCACCACCAGTTTAGGCATGATCCCGTCGCTGTGGCTGACCTTCTTGCCCGCCAGCAAATCAAATAATAGCGTGATTGCCTGTCGCGCCACCTCATCAAGATGCATATTCACTGCCGTCAGCGGCGGCAGCGATTCGCGCGCGCGGATACCATCATAGCGGGTGACCACGCGCATCCGCTCCGGGATAGCTACTGCTTGTTCCTGGAAAGCCCGTACCGCGCCGCTGGCAAAGGTATCGATCAGCACCAGCACGCCGTCAACGTCGGGATGCGCCTGTAATAGCTGCTGCGCGGCCTGGTAGCCGGCATTTTCACCCTCGCTTTCATTGAGAGAGTAGACGACGGGGGCCTGGCGCCCCGCGCACCAGCGCTGGTAAGCCGCTTCGCTCTCCAGAACTGATGTTCGCCGTGTGTTACCGACAAATAACGCACATTTGCTGGCGCCGGAGGCCTCCAGATGCGTTAGCAGAAGCTGTGCTGTTGCCGCCGAGTGCAGCTCAACCCACGGCACAGGCGTGTCGGTGCCCGGCGTGCGGCCAATGGTGACGCAGGGAATGCCCGCTTGCGCCAGCGCCTGGAGCTGCGGGTCGTTCTCCGCCGGCTCAATCAGGATCGCTGCGTCAAAGCTGACGGCATCCAGTGGATTTGCCCCCGGCGGCACCAGAATCAGCGCATGCTGTTTTTCCAGCGCCATCATCGCGGACGTTAACGCCACCTCCATCATAAATCCCAGTCGTGACGCGCCGGAGGCAATCGCCAGCGGCACCGAAGAGAGCAAGGCAATGGTATTGGTTTTGCCGGTTCGTAACTGGCGGGCGCGAATATTCGGCGTGTAGTTGAGCGCAACAATGGCCTCTTCAATACGCCGTCGCGTCTGCGGCTCGACAAAGCGGGTGTTGTGCAATGCATTGGATACCGTCCCTGGCGATACGCCTGCATGGCGGGCAACATCAATCAACTTTGCGCGTTTTTTATTTTGAACAGCCATCTGCTTCCTGACCTGCGAAAATTTGCGCACAGGGTAGCATATTTACCAGACGGTAACGTTTGCTTTTTTTCAGTGAGGATCGTAAAAAACTCTTCATTAAAACGTTTTAATGGGGTATTTTGGCGCAAATTTATTCCTCAGGAGGCGATGTGGCACACTTAACTCAGGATTCGACTTTCACCCTTGGACGCCGTCTGGCGGGCCTTATCTACGCTGATAAGGCGAAGAGCTTTGGCGGCTATACGCTTTTTGCGCCGCAAACCGCCGAAGGGCGGGTTTACCTGGTGGACGAGCAGGGCGAAGTCGCGCATCAGTGGCAGCTTCCGGTTCGCGCCGGGCGTGATGCGGTGCTGCTGCCGAACGGTAATCTGGGTTATAACGGCAGCCACCGCACTTCAGCGAACCTCTATCCGGCGTGGGATCTCTGGCACGGCGGCGACTTCTACGAAGTGACGCCGGATAACGAAATCGTCTGGCATTACGAAGATATTTACCATCACCATGATGCGCAATGGTTGGCGAACGGTAATCTGCTGTATACCGCCGCGTCGCCGTTACCTGCCGATATCGCCGCCCGTGTTACCGGCGGCGACCCGCGCCGCGATGCGCCGGACGGCATCATTCAGAGCGACGTCGTCAAAGAGGTCAATCGCGACGGTGAAGTGGTCTGGGAATGGCGCGCCTGGGAGCATTTGAATCCGGAAGATTTCCCGATTCATGATATTTTCGACCGCCGCCACTGGCCGATGATTAACGGCCTGTCCGTCACCCGTGATGGCCTGGTACTGATGAGCCTGCGTACCACTTCCGGCGTCATTGCCGTGGATAAAGAGAGCGGGAAGGTTATCTGGCATGCAGGGCCGGAAGTCGTAGCGCAGCAGCACACGCCGGTTGAGATGGAGAACGGGTCGATTCTGGTTTTCGATAACGGCAACCTGCGTCCCGGCGTCACCTCGCCGCATTCCACGGTGCTGGAGTTCGATCCGCAGACCAAAGCGATTACCTGGCAGTATCGCGATATCTTCCCGCCGGCGTTTTTCTCGCCGTATATGGGGAGCGCGCAGCGGTTGGCGAACGGAAACACCTTTATCTGTGAATCGGCGTTTGGCCGCCTGTTTGAAGTCACCCCGGAAGGCGAAACGGTATGGGAATATATCATTCCGTTCTTTAATGAATATCCGGAGCACCTCAGTAAAGGCATTATTCCTGGAAAACAGAACAGCGCCTTCCGTGCGCATCGCTATGCCGCTGATGCCATTAGTTGGTTGAAATAATACAGACCGCCAGCCCGCGCTGGCGGTTATTTTTTTGATGTTTTATGGGAGTTAATCATGCCGCAACCTGGCCTTACTACGCCGGATAACGATGCATTACCCTGGCAAACCACCTTACTTTTGGCGCTTCAGCATGTGCTGGTCGTTGCCGCCACCCCCATTACCTCCGTCTTTCTGATCGCCAAAGCGCTCCACTTTACCGATACGGTGACCGCCTCGGTACTTAGCGCGACCTTTCTGATGTGCGGTCTGGGCGCTATTTTGCAAAGCCTGGGTGTGAAAGGGGTGGGCGCGCGTTTGCCGTTTATTATGGTACCGGGGGGCGCGCCGATTGCGATTTTCGTTGCGATCGCTTTACAGACCAATATCCAGACCGCGATTGGCGCCGTAATTCTGACCTCGCTGTTCTACTTTATCGCGTTGCCGATTTTCCGCCGCTGCCTGCACCATTTTCCCCCCTTTATCATTGGCATCATGCTGCTAATGGTGTCGATTAACCTTATTCGCCTGTACGGCGGGTTGATCATTGGCCAGCCAGGGAGCGCCGACTTCGCTCATCCAACCAGTATCATTTTATCGCTGGGAACTATCCTGATAACGCTGATTTTCGCGCTGGCGTTTAGCGGTATTTTGCGCCAGCTGGCGGTGATGTTCGGCCTTTTAGCGGGAACGCTGCTGGGAATGGCGCTGGGCAGCACCGATTTTAGCGGTGTTAGTCACGGGCCGCTGTTTAGTTTCCCACAGCTTTTGCCGTTCGGCTGGCCGATTTTTGATCTCTCCGCCTCGCTGCCGTTACTGATTTACGCGGTCATCTCTATGGCTGAAGCAACCGGGCAAACGATTGCGACCGCGGAAATAGTCAATTCCACGCAAAATGTGCAGCAGGCGATTCCACGCACCATTCGTGGTGATGCGGTAATGTCGCTGCTGGGGGGGATTTTTGGCACCTCCTTAATTATCACCTCCGGCGAAAATATTGGGGTGGTACGCACCACTAATGTGAAATCGCGTTTCGTGACTGCGGCTGCCGGAGGATTGTTAATCCTGATTGCCATATTCGCGCCGCTGGTACGTCTGGCGACCTGTCTGCCAGGTTCGGTGGTGTGCGGTACGGCGGTGATTGTCTTCAGCATTATCGGGGTTATCGGCATTGATATGATTGCGCGTGAGCCACTGCATACGCCGGGCAAAACCTACGCGCTGGCAATGGGGCTGGCGATGGGCATGCTGCCTATTCTGGTGCCGGGTCTTTATCAAAATTTCCCTTCAGGCGTGCAGATGGTGTTTGGTAACGGCATGGCGGCGGGGACGTTGACGGCGATTCTGGTGAACTCGTTGTTTAACTGGAGCGAAAAGCGCACGCAGGCCAGGGTCAAAAGTTAGTTTTTGTGATCGCGGTAGGCCGCACGACGGCCTACTTATTTACAATTTTGTGACATATTCGATGGTGTTTTTCAATGTCCGTATAACTCTTTTTTGCACACGGCTTATGGATAACCTCAGCATTTTCGCCTGTGCGTTTTAGCGTTAGTGGTATTAATCGCTCAGATAATCAACATATCGAAAGAAATTTTTCAATTAATGTCTAATTGTTAATCACTAACTGTTGCAAAATATTAAGTGAATAACTCTGCCTTTCTGCCCATAGCACAAATTTCCCTGCTGAAAATACCCTTCTGAACTTTTTTTAATCTTTGTTTGTTAATTCTCACCGTTGTTGTAAAAGCTGGTTACCTGTATTGACGTTTTGACATTCTATTGACAGATTGTAGGGAATGAGGGGCATTTTATGGAGAATCCGCACTGCAACTCAGTCGATTATGCGAACGGAATCCCCACCTCTCACTACTGACCTGACCAGGTAAAAAACAAAAAAGGCCGGGCGGTAAAAGCCTTTGCAAAGGGCAAAACAACATACATCACAATTGGAGCAGAAGAATGAGTATTTCCTTGAAGAAGTCAGGGATGCTGAAGCTTGGTTTGAGCCTGGTGGCCATGACCGTTGCAGCAAGCGTGCAGGCCAAAACCCTGGTTTATTGTTCAGAAGGCTCGCCGGAAGGCTTTAACCCACAGCTCTTTACGTCTGGCACCACCTATGATGCCAGCTCCGTACCTATCTATAACCGTCTGGTTGAATTCAAAACCGGCACCACGGAAGTGATCCCGGGTCTTGCTGAGAAGTGGGATATCAGCGAAGACGGTAAAACCTATACGTTCCACCTACGTAAAGGGGTGAAATGGCAATCCAGCAAGGATTTCAAACCCACGCGCGAGCTGAACGCCGATGATGTCGTGTTCTCTTTTGACCGGCAGAAAAACGAGCAGAACCCGTACCATAAAGTGTCTGGCGGCAGCTATGAATACTTTGAAGGCATGGGGCTGCCGGATCTGATTAGCGAAGTGAAGAAGGTAGACGATCACACGGTGCAGTTTGTGCTGACGCGTCCGGAAGCGCCGTTCCTTGCCGATTTAGCCATGGACTTCGCCTCTATTCTTTCCAAAGAATATGCTGACAACATGCTGAAAGCCGGTACGCCGGAAAAAGTGGATCTGAACCCGGTCGGCACTGGCCCGTTCCAACTGGTGCAATATCAGAAAGACTCCCGCATTCTCTACAAAGCCTTTGACGGCTACTGGGGCACGAAGCCGCAGATCGACCGCCTGGTCTTCTCCATCACGCCTGACGCCTCTGTGCGTTACGCCAAACTGCAGAAGAACGAATGTCAGGTGATGCCGTATCCGAACCCGGCGGATATTGCGCGCATGAAAGAAGATAAAAACATCAACCTGATGGAGCAGGCTGGCCTGAACGTGGGTTATCTCTCCTATAACGTGCAGAAAAAACCGCTGGATGATGTCAAAGTTCGCCAGGCGTTGACCTATGCCGTGAATAAAGAGGCCATCATCAAAGCCGTTTATCAGGGCGCGGGCGTTGCGGCGAAAAACCTGATCCCGCCGACAATGTGGGGCTACAACGACGATATTAAAGACTACGGCTACGATCCGGAAAAAGCGAAGGCGCTGCTGAAAGAAGCCGGTCTGGAAAAAGGCTTCACCATCGATCTGTGGGCGATGCCGGTACAGCGTCCCTATAACCCGAATGCGCGTCGTATGGCGGAAATGATCCAGGCGGACTGGGCGAAGATTGGCGTTCAGGCCAAAATTGTCACCTATGAATGGGGCGAATACCTCAAGCGCGCTAAAGATGGCGAGCACCAGACGGTGATGATGGGCTGGACCGGCGATAATGGCGATCCGGATAACTTCTTCGCCACGCTGTTCAGCTGCGATGCCGCCCAGCAAGGCTCCAACTATTCAAAATGGTGTTATAAGCCGTTTGAAGACCTGATTCAGCCTGCGCGTGCGACCGACGACCATAACAAGCGTATTGAGCTCTATAAACAGGCCCAGGTTGTGATGCATGACCAGGCGCCAGCGCTAATCATCGCTCACTCCACGGTTTATGAGCCAGTGCGTAAAGAAGTTAAAGGCTATGTGGTTGATCCATTAGGCAAACATCACTTCGAAAACGTCTCTGTCGAATAATTAAAAGAGCGCTGCGCCCCGGTGTTGTGTAGGCCGGATAAGCGCAGCGCCATCCGGCGTAATGCTTTATCCGCGATGCAGTTTGCGTGGGATAAGATTTGTGAGCAATACAGACTCACGGTTCCAGGCCGTGCGTCATGAGAGAGAATTCGGGTTATGTTGCAGTTCATTCTCCGACGTTTGGGACTCGTTATCCCGACGTTTATCGGTATTACCCTTCTCACCTTTGCCTTTGTCCACATGATCCCCGGCGATCCGGTGATGATCATGGCGGGTGAGCGAGGTATTTCCCCTGAGCGTCATGCTCAACTGCTGGCTGAACTCGGTCTTGATAAACCGATGTGGCAGCAGTACCTCCATTATATCTGGGGGGTGATGCATGGCGATTTAGGCATCTCGCTGAAAAGCCGAATCCCTGTATGGGACGAGTTCGTACCTCGCTTTAAAGCGACGCTGGAACTTGGCGTCTGCGCCATGATTTTTGCCGTCGCCGTGGGGATTCCGGTGGGCGTGCTGGCCGCAGTGAAGCGCGGTTCTATCTTCGATCACACTGCTGTTGGCCTGGCGCTGACCGGTTACTCTATGCCTATCTTCTGGTGGGGCATGATGCTGATCATGCTGGTCTCCGTCCACTGGAACCTGACGCCGGTTTCCGGGCGCGTGAGCGATATGGTGTTCCTTGATGATACCAATCCGTTGACGGGCTTTATGCTGATCGACACCGCTATCTGGGGCGAAGAGGGTAACTTTATTGATGCGCTGGCGCATATGATCCTGCCTGCGATGGTGCTCGGCACAATCCCGCTGGCCGTCATTGTGCGTATGACCCGTTCGTCGATGCTGGAAGTGCTGGGGGAGGATTACATCCGTACCGCACGCGCCAAAGGGTTGACCAGGATGCGCGTCATTATCGTTCATGCTCTGCGTAACGCCATGCTGCCAGTCGTCACCGTGATCGGCCTGCAGGTGGGTACGCTGCTGGCGGGCGCGATTCTGACAGAAACTATCTTCTCGTGGCCCGGTCTGGGGCGCTGGCTGATCGATGCGCTGCAACGCCGCGATTATCCGGTAGTGCAGGGCGGCGTGTTACTGGTAGCGACGATGATTATTCTCGTCAACCTGCTGGTAGACCTGCTGTACGGCGTGGTGAACCCGCGTATTCGGCATAAGAAGTAAGGGGCCATCATGTCACAGGTTACTGAAAATAATGTTAATGCCGCACCGGCGCCCATGACGCCATTGCGGGAGTTCTGGCACTATTTTAAACGCAATAAAGGCGCGGTCGTCGGGCTGGCGTATGTTCTCATCGTGATCCTGATTGCGGTGTTTGCCAACTTTATTGCGCCGTACAACCCGGCAGAGCAGTTCCGCGATGCGCTGCTGGCGCCGCCGGTCTGGCAGGAAGGCGGCAGTTGGGCGCATATTCTGGGAACGGATGATGTTGGTCGCGATGTCCTCTCGCGCCTGATGTATGGCGCGCGTTTGTCACTGCTGGTCGGCTGTCTGGTGGTCGTCCTGTCGCTGGTAATGGGGATTATTCTCGGCCTGGTCGCGGGCTACTTCGGCGGTCTGGTCGATAACATCATCATGCGCGTGGTCGATATTATGCTGGCCCTGCCGAGCCTGCTGCTGGCGCTGGTGCTGGTGGCGATCTTCGGCCCCTCCATCGGCAACGCTGCGCTGGCGTTGACGTTTGTGGCGCTGCCGCACTATGTCCGCTTAACCCGCGCGGCGGTTCTGGTAGAGGTGAACCGCGATTATGTGACTGCCTCCCGCGTGGCGGGCGCAGGCGCGATGCGTCAGATGTTCGTCAATATTTTCCCGAACTGCCTTGCGCCGCTGATCGTTCAGGCATCGCTCGGTTTCTCTAACGCCATTCTCGATATGGCCGCCCTCGGCTTTCTTGGCATGGGCGCACAGCCGCCAACGCCGGAGTGGGGCACCATGCTCTCTGACGTATTGCAGTTCGCGCAAAGCGCCTGGTGGGTCGTGACCTTCCCGGGGCTGGCGATTCTGCTGACGGTACTGGCATTTAACCTGATGGGTGACGGTCTGCGTGACGCGCTCGATCCCAAACTGAAGCAGTAAGAGGTTCGAGATGGCGTTATTAAATGTAGATCAATTATCGGTGCACTTCGGCGACGAAGGGACACCGTTCAAAGCCGTCGACCGCATTAGCTACAGCGTGAAGCAGGGTGAGGTGGTCGGTATTGTCGGCGAGTCTGGTTCCGGCAAATCCGTCAGCTCGCTGGCGATTATGGGGCTTATCGATTACCCAGGCCGCGTGATGGCGGAAAACCTGCTCTTTAACGGACAGGATCTGAAGCGCATTTCCGAGAAGGAACGTCGCAACCTGGTGGGCGCTGAAGTGGCGATGATTTTCCAGGACCCGATGACCAGCCTCAATCCTTGCTATACCGTTGGCTTTCAGATTATGGAAGCCATCAAGGTACATCAGGGCGGGAACAAGAAAACCCGTCGTCAGCGAGCGATTGACCTGTTGAACCAGGTGGGCATTCCCGATCCGGCCTCTCGTCTGGATGTCTATCCGCACCAGCTTTCTGGCGGCATGAGTCAGCGCGTGATGATTGCGATGGCAATAGCCTGTCGACCAAAGCTGTTAATTGCTGATGAACCAACCACGGCGCTGGATGTGACCATTCAGGCGCAAATTATTGAGCTGCTGCTGGAGTTGCAGCAAAAAGAGAACATGGCGCTGGTGCTGATTACCCATGACCTGGCGCTGGTGGCGGAAGCGGCGCACAAAATCATCGTCATGTACGCCGGGCAGGTCGTCGAAACCGGCGCTGCGCAGGATATTTTCCGCGCGCCGCGTCATCCCTACACGCAGGCACTGCTACGCGCGTTACCAGAGTTTGCTCAGGACAAAGCGCGTCTGGCGTCGCTGCCGGGTGTGGTGCCGGGGAAATATGACCGACCGACGGGTTGTCTGCTTAACCCGCGCTGCCCCTACGCCACGGACAGATGTCGTGCGGAAGAACCTGCTCTCAACCAACTGGACGATGGACGTCAGTCAAAATGTCATTACCCACTCGATGATGCCGGGAGGCCCACACTATGAGTACGCATGAGGCCACCTTGCAACAGCCGCTGTTGCGGGCTATCGACCTGAAAAAACACTATCCGGTGAAGAAGGGGATCTTTTCTCCGGAACGGCTGGTAAAAGCGCTGGATGGCGTGTCGTTTAATCTCGAACGCGGTAAAACGCTGGCCGTAGTGGGGGAGTCCGGTTGTGGAAAATCCACACTGGGTCGCCTGCTGACGATGATTGAAACGCCAACCGGCGGCGAGCTTTATTACCAGGGGCAGGATCTGCTCAAACACGATCCGCACGCGCAGAAACTGCGGCGGCAGAAAATTCAGATTGTGTTTCAGAACCCCTACGGTTCCCTGAACCCACGCAAGAAAGTGGGGCAAATTCTGGAAGAGCCGTTGCTGATCAATACCAGCCTGAGTAAAGCGCAGCGTCGTGAAAAAGCGCTGGCGATGATGGCGAAGGTGGGGCTGAAAACCGAGCACTACGACCGCTATCCGCATATGTTCTCCGGCGGCCAGCGTCAGCGTATCGCTATCGCCCGCGGTCTGATGCTTGATCCGGACGTAGTGATTGCCGACGAACCGGTCTCCGCGCTCGACGTGTCGGTGCGCGCCCAGGTGCTGAACCTGATGATGGATTTGCAACAGGATATGGGGCTGTCTTATGTCTTTATCTCGCACGACCTGTCGGTGGTGGAACACATCGCCGATGAAGTGATGGTCATGTACTTAGGCCGCTGCGTGGAGAAAGGGACCAAAGAGCAGATTTTTAACAATCCACGTCATCCCTATACCCAGGCGTTGCTCTCCGCCACGCCGCGGCTGAATCCGGACGATCGCCGTGAGCGGATTAAGCTGACCGGCGAGTTGCCGAGCCCGCTGAACCCGCCGCCGGGCTGCGCCTTCAACGCCCGCTGCCGCCGTCGCTTCGGACCCTGCACGCAGTTACAGCCGCAGCTTAAAGAGTACGACGGCCAGTTGGTGGCCTGCTTTGCCGTCGATCAGGATGAAAACCCGCAGAAACCGCTGAGTTAATTGCGTTTTATGCCGGATGGCGGCTGCGCCTTATCAAGCCTACACCGTACCTGTAGGCCTGGTAAGCGTAGCGCCACCGGGCATGGCTCTCCGGTACGACTTATTCAATCAATTTTAATAACGGCGACAGGCACAACAATATTCCATATAACAGAATAAGCCAGGTTTTCAGGCCGCGTAATTTTTCCAGTTGCGCTACTTTATAAATCAGGAAAAAGGGAATAATACACGCGACAATGCCATAAAGCGGACTGCCTAACTGGAAAAAGACCAATACTGAGACGCGAAACGAAACCCAAATAACCAGAGTCACCACGATAAAGACACAGATTCCAGATGTCAGTAACAGTGGGTTGACGTTTTTGACATCCATAATACGACTCAATACATTCAGTACAATACCTTTAAGCGCTTCGTGAAAACCTAAATAAATACCAAAGAACGCGGTAAGTACGGCAAAAATATTGAGGATGGTAGAGGTAATGTGGATGATATGGCCAGGGATTACCTGAGCTGCCAGCGCAAGGGCGGAAATATTCTGCTCGAACGCTGATACCGCCTCTTCATGGCTAATCGAAAAGGTAAACGAGAACGAGAAAAAGAGAATAATGGCAATCAGCGTAATATAGCTAATGCGATGCGTGCGAATCGCCATCCGGGTGGCCAGCACACGGTCAGGTTCGCGCTTACGATAGGCGATGTTCATTGGGTTTAGCACCTGAATGAAGACCGCAGAAAAGAAGCAAAATGGGATAGTGAGCAGTACGTCGCGAAAGAAAACCGATGCGGCGGGAAAGGCGGAAATATTATCAAGATTCCAGTGTGGGATCATCGCGAAACCGAATATCAGAATGATCCCGACTTTTACCACCACCATCGGGCCGGAAATTTTAAATAATAACTTTTCCCCGCCGGAGGCAATCGCCACCAGCACGGCGAAAATCGCGACTTTATAGATAATAGACTGCGAAAGATCGACCTCAGTAAGGCCGAAGGTTTTGATATAGGAGGCGCTATCAAACACCACCGACAGGGAATAAATAAACACCCCGTGGATAATCATAAGAAAATAGATTACACCGAGAAAAATGCCCCAGTTTTTGCCAAGATAGTGACTGATAATATCCGTATAATCGTCACAGGTTTCGCTTTCAGATAACGTTTTTAGATAAATATCCTGCACAATATAGGTAGCGGGATAGGCGATGATAAAAGCGGTAATAAATACCCAGATCCCCTTGAGACCGATTTGCACTGGCATTAAGACGGTACCGGCGCCGATCGCCATACCGATACACAAGAGCACCCAGCCAAAATCATATTTTGTAAACGGTAATCTCGTTGAAAGCGATGTGGTCGTAGCGTTACTGTTATTTAATGGTAATGTGTCGTCCTGCATAGAGCCCCCTGCCCAAAATATACGCAGCTCTCTCATAAAGAATGCTGCCTATAACCAGGCTATAGTGCCTTGATACCCGATGCGGCAAACCGGTGACAGCGGTTCGCCGAGCAATCGTCAGAATGCTGCTTTTCTGCTGGCGCGTTCAAGGTCATGAATAATATCGTCGGGATCTTCAGGTCCCGCTGAAAGACGGATAAGTTCGTCGGTAATACCTGCTTTTAGCCATTCCTCTGGCGCAACAGGCGAATATGTCATAGACGCAGGATGCTGAACGAGGGTTTCGGTATCACCGGGACTGGCCGCGAGGAGGCATAATTTACAGAATTGAGCGGCTGACTGCCAGCCTCAGAAATGCTGAATGTATTCTGGCAAATAAAAGTAATCGTCTGCGAAGCGTCACGCAGATTGCACGTTAGCGCCGTGCCGGGACGGGGATTTTGCCGTAATATCAGCAGCAAGCCGGGTTTACCCGGTGAGGCGCAATGTTGCGGGGGCTTGATCCCCGGCGGCATAGGTTGCTGGATAGAGAAAACCCCCGCACGTTGACTGGTATAAACCTGGCAACCTGACGGGGGCTAACTTGAACCTCAACACATCAAGGATAGCCGCGAACGGTTGCCATTGCAACAAGGCGGCTATATGACGCTTACGCAGTTGGGCGTGGCCTTCTGGCACGATCTGGCGGCACCGATCATTGCTGGCATTATCGCCAGTGTGATCGTCAACTGGCTACGTGACAGGAAGTAACGCGTTTTGAGCGTTTGTCCGCCGTAATGGCAACATGCGCCCGAACCAGGCCGCAGGGGAAACCTTGCGGCCTTTTTCGGTTTACTGCGGGTAAGGCACCCAGTCGCCGCCATTCAGACGAACGTAGGGCTTACCCTGGTACTGAATCACCACCGCATTAGCGTTTTCTGAAACCGGCGCGGTTTGCGGCAGATTGCTGGTCAGCTTGTTCCAGTTCACACTGTCTTCGGTAAAGAGCTTACCGTCCACGGCGCGTACGACCAGCTCGGAAATCGCCAGGTAGCTGCTCGGCTGATTAATATCAATCGGCGCGCCCTCATGCGGGGCTTTCATGCCAAAAAATTTCACGCCCGCCGGGACGTTGGTGATGGAGGGGCTGGGAATATCGCGCAGGCCTGAGATCTGCATTCTGTCGCCCTTCAGCGCGCCGCCGTGCTCCGGTACGACGACCACCATCACCTTACGCCCGGATTTCTCCAGTTCGGTAAAGAAGGCGTCCAGTTCATCGAACAGTTTCTGCGCGCGGATTTTATAATCCGCCGTTTTGCTGACGCCGGGGAAATGGTTGCCATCGTGCAGCGGCAGCAGGTTAAAGAAAGTCGCGGAGCGGGAATTGGCTTCACGTTCTTCCCCTGCCAACCAGCGGTTCAGGACCGCCAAATCGTCATATACCGGCGAGCCGTCGAATGACAGCAGGGCGGTTGGCAGGCCGGACAGGTTCATCAGTTCGCTCTGCATACCGCCGTTTTCGCGAACTTCTTTCAGGAAGCCGCCAAATTCACCGTTATGATCCATCATCAGATGCTGAGTAAAGCCCAGTTTCGCCAGATTATCAAACAGATAACATTCGTTATCGGCTGGTTGATAAAGTCGGGTATGCGATGGTTGACCACAGCTGGCGCGCAGCAGACGAATGGCCGCCGGGCCGCTGTAAGACGTGCCGGAATTAAAGTGTTTAAACAAAATGTCAAAGTGCGACCATAGCGGATGTGACATCAAGCCTGCCGCTTCGACATCCGACCAGGAGAGCGAACAAATATTGATGACCAATAGGTCGAACGGCTGCGCATCAGGCGGAAGCTGCGCCGGGAACGTCGTTTTCCGCTTTTCTTCCGCGGCATAGAAGGTGTTCAACCAGGCGTTCAGATTCGCGGTCGTCGGCGGCGCGGTTTGCGCAGGCATATCGCCGATGACCGGCTTATCGCCCGCTGTCGCGACGGTAGCGGCCGCATTACCGCCAGTCGTCGTCACCGTATCGGTTGGCTGGCCTGCCGGCCACAGCGTAAAAACCGGGCCGGTTAATGTCAGGACATTCAGCCATACCATGATGGCGACCACAAACACCGTGACCCGAATCCACTGTGATAAAAAAAGCCAGGCAACCAGCAGTACGAAGATGGCGCCGATCATTTGCCAGTTAATAAAACGGGCGATCAGATCGAGCAGATAACCGGAGCTGAATTCCGCCACCTGCGTCCCCTGGCTCATAATGCTTTGCGGGCCGGGCAGCCAGGTATCATGCCAGAACAGCGCGAAGCCGACGGGAATGGCAATCCAGTGGCGCAACCGGTGAAGGCGATACTTTGGTATTGGCATGAGCAGAAACGCCATGAATACCAAATTCAGTAAAGGATGAAAATTCAGATAGCCTGCCCACAGCAGGCCAAACTTGACCAGAAAATAGAAGTTCCAGCCGGAAAGACCGCGCCAGTACTGCCAGAGCGGAGAAGGCATTGAAGGAGTTTGAGTATGCTGAGTCATTTTTTGTCTGCCTTGACTTTCGTAGCGCGGCGCAGAGTTCCGGCTGGTTTTACATAACGAGGTTTGGCAAATAGCAGCCGGGTTGTATCACTGATACGGCGTAGCGAATGACGCGCCAGATACCCCAGCGGAAAGAAAATCAGCGCGCAAAAAAGAATAATTTGCACGATATCGCTGATGGTCATCATGATGCACGCTCCGCGGTGTCGTCGAGCAATCGCAGGGGTTCAGGAATACGACGCCAGATGCGGCCATCGTGTTCGGCATTTATTACCGGGTCGGCGCGTTTTGCCAGCGGTAGCGGCGTTCCCCACAGTTCCGGCGACAATAAGCGCATCTGCACCAGCTCGGCGCTGATTTGTTTATCTTCGAACCAGACCATACGATTAGAGAAAATATCGCCCGTCGGCAAAGGGAAAATATGGTTTAACGCGGTATCCAGATCGTTGACCCGGCAGAATGATAAAAACAGCACCAGGCGGTTGCCGCCGATGGTCATAATATCGCCGGTTCGGTTTGGCCGACATAATGTTAACGCCTGCTCAACCCGAATGCCCGGCACCGGGCGCAGCGCGACCAGAACGCCTTTCCCGTCGGCGGGGAGCAGGGTGTTGCTCATCATCGTATGGATGGCATCGCAGAAGGTATCCCACGGCTGAAAACCGCGCAGTTTCAACGGCTGCGTCATCGACAGTAGCGTGGTGATGTCTTCCGGTACGTAACGGCTGAACTGCTGCCCCTGCACGCTTTCAATAAGCGTCAGGCAGCGTGAAAGCGGGGCGTTCCAGGGAATGATCATATTCGCGCCGCAGCCCAGCAGCAGGCGCTCATCGGTGGCGCGCAAACTGGCGATATTTTCGCGCACGACAATTTTCAGCGCGCTTCCCCGTTGGCGCCGCAAAGTATGAATGCGACGAGCAAGCGGCTCGATTTGGTTGTTCTGTGTAAGCGAAAAAATAATTGTCGCGGCCTGCGCCGTGCGCGCGTCGTTGAATAGCGCTTCGTTATTGTCGAAAAGCGTCCAGTGTTCCGAGAGCGGCGGCGCGCCTTCAAGGACGGCGACGTGGCTAAGAATGCGTTTTTCGTCGCTACGCGGCTGAATTGCCGTCTCCTCCTGATGGGATAGCGTCCAGCGTTCGTCCTGCTGACACAGCAATAACTGCTGTCGGGCGCTGACGCCTTTTTCGTTACACCAGAAGGCAATATCGAACAAATGTTGGTCGCCCTGAAAACGTAAACTGGCGAGGCCGAAAAGTGAGCGATACTCGCCCATCAGCAACGAGGACTGTTTATCGCTATTATTACAAGGGTTAATAACCAACAATGAACAGTGATGAAAACGAGTCCATTTATTCATTTTTTCCAGCCATTTATGCAGGCTTTTTGACGTTATATTCCGCCACGTGTTATTTGCACAAATAAGAATGAAAAAGTAATGCGTCGGGTTAACAGAACAAAGCAAATCGTGGGGCAAAGAGTATAGCCCTTTTTCTGAATCCGGCATGGTAAATAAGCGGATTTTCTCCGGACCGTGAGATTCATCTAATTTGATTACTTTGCCAGGATCGCCTTCCATGCCGATGACGGCGACATTTGCATTCTCCGTTTGTGACGCAATCGTTTGATTCACCAGGCTGATGGCATCTTGCTGGCGATCGGCGTTAACCCACCAGACGCCGCCGGTTGGCATATGGCGCAGTTCATCCCATAATGATGAGATGCCGAGAGAAAATACGGGGTCCACAGTGTCCCTCATGTCACTATTTTAACTGTTTATCAGTTTACTAGCGAAAGCACAGAAATAAACCTAACATTGAAATTAAAACGCATCAGATTTAGCATGTGAATCAATTTGTCCGGCAGGATGCCCTGTAACTCTGCGCTTTGCATTTTTACACATTATAAATGATGTCACGGAAAGATGAAAAATGCGCGTTCTCCCGTATTGACGACGGGGCGTAATGCTGCCAGTGAGAAATATTTAAAAAGGAGCAACCAGAATGTATAACAATGAACCTGGCGCTCAGTCCGATCCAACGTTGGGCTACACTTTTCAAAATGATTTTCTGGCATTAAGCCAGGCGTTTTCACTACCCGAAATAGATTATACCGATATTTCCCAACGCGAACAGTTGGCGGCGGCGATTAAAAGATGGCCACTCCTGGCTGAATTTGCGCAACCACATTCATTAAGGAAGCCATGAATGGCGATTCTGGGACTGCAGGGCGTGCGCGGCGGGGTGGGAACCACATCTCTCACCGCAGCACTCGCCTGGGCGTTACAAATCTTAGGGGAAAATGTCCTGGTGATTGACGCCAGCCCCGATAACCTGCTGCGCATGTCGTTTAACGTCGACTTCGTCCATCAGGGCGGTTGGGCGCGATCGTTGCTGGACGGCCAGGACTGGCGCGATGCCGGATTACGTTATACCTCGCAGCTTGATCTACTGCCGTTTGGACAGCTCACCGCGCAAGAGCGGGAAAATCTGCAGGCCTGGCAGGAGACGCTGGGAGAGATCGGATCGGCTATCCAGGCGCTGAAAGCGAGCGGGCGTTATAGCTGGATTTTACTGGACTTGCCCTACGGCGCGTCACCGCTGACAGGGCAGCTGGTGAGCCTCTGCGACCATACGCTGGCGATAGCCCAGGTTGACGCTAACTGCCATATTCGCCTTCATCAGCAGGCGTTGCCTGCCGGGGCGCATATTCTGATCAATGACTTACGCATCGGCAGCCAGTTACAGGACGATCTGTACCAGGTCTGGCTGCAAAGCCAGCGCCGGTTGCTGCCTATTGTGATCCATCGCGATGAGGCGATGGCGGAGTGCATGGCGTCGAAACAGCCGTTAGGCGAATATCGCAGCGATTCGTTAGCCGCCGAAGAGGTGTTAACGCTGGCGAACTGGTGCCTGCTGCATGATGCGGGCGACAAAACGTCCGCCGGGAGCCCGCGATGAGCGCCCTTTCCCGGTGGCTGCTTATCCCGCCGGTTAGCGCGCGTTTGAGCGAGCGCTATCAGGGTTACCGCCGCCACGGCGCGTCGCCGTTTAGCGCAGCGCTCGGCTGCCTGTGGATGATTCTGGCGTGGATAGTGTTTCCGCTTGAGCATCCGCGCTGGCAGCGTATTCGCGACGGGCATAAAGCGCTTTACCCGCATATTAACGCCGCCCGCCCGCGCCCGCTGGACCCGGCCCGCTACCTCATTCAGACCCTCTGGCTGGTGATGATCTCGTCGACTAAAGAACGTCATGAACCGCGCTGGCGGTCATTTGCGCGCCTGAAGGACGTTCGTGGACGTTACCATCAATGGATGGATACCTTACCGGAACGGGTGCGTCAAAAGACAACGCATCTGGAAAAGGAAAAAGAGCTGGGACATCTTAGCAACGGCGCCCGGCGTTTTATTCTGGGCGTTATCGTGACCTTTTCACTGATACTGGCGCTGATCTGTATTACGCAGCCATTTAACCCGCTATCGCAATTTATCTTTCTGCTGTTGCTGTGGGGCGTTGCGCTGTTGGTACGACGTATGCCGGGACGCTTTTCCGCGCTGATGCTCATCGTGCTGTCGCTAACGGTCTCCTGTCGTTATATCTGGTGGCGCTATACCTCGACGCTAAATTGGGACGACCCGGTCAGTCTGGTGTGCGGGCTGATTCTGCTGTTTGCGGAAACCTACGCCTGGATTGTGCTGGTGCTGGGGTACTTCCAGGTGGTGTGGCCGTTAAATCGTCAACCGGTGCCGTTGCCGAAAGAGATGTCGCAGTGGCCGACGGTGGATATTTTTGTACCGACCTATAACGAAGACCTTAATGTGGTCAAAAATACCATTTACGCTTCGCTTGGCATTGACTGGCCGAAGGACAAGCTGAATATCTGGATCCTTGATGACGGCGGGCGCGAATCATTTCGTCAGTTTGCCCGACATGTTGGCGTGCATTACATTGCCCGCGCCACGCATGAACACGCCAAAGCCGGCAACATCAACAATGCGCTAAAACACGCGAAAGGCGAGTTTGTGGCGATCTTCGATTGCGACCATGTGCCGACACGCTCGTTTCTGCAAATGACAATGGGCTGGTTCCTGAAAGAAAAACAGCTGGCGATGATGCAGACGCCGCATCATTTCTTCTCCCCGGACCCGTTTGAGCGCAACCTGGGACGTTTTCGTAAAACGCCTAACGAAGGCACGCTGTTTTACGGACTGGTGCAGGACGGTAACGATATGTGGGACGCCACTTTCTTTTGCGGATCGTGCGCGGTGATTCGCCGTAAGCCGCTGGATGAGATTGGCGGTATCGCCGTTGAGACGGTGACGGAAGATGCGCATACTTCGCTCCGGCTGCACCGGCGAGGTTATACCTCAGCGTATATGCGCATTCCGCAGGCGGCGGGGCTGGCGACGGAAAGCCTGTCGGCGCATATCGGGCAGCGTATTCGTTGGGCGCGGGGCATGGTGCAAATTTTCCGCCTCGATAACCCTCTGTTTGGTAAAGGCTTAAAACTGGCGCAGCGGCTGTGCTACCTCAACGCGATGTTCCATTTCTTGTCCGGCATTCCGCGTCTGATCTTTCTGACCGCGCCGCTGGCTTTTCTGCTGCTGCACGCCTATATCATTTATGCGCCTGCGTTGATGATTGCGCTATTTGTGATACCGCACATGGTCCACGCCAGCCTGACTAACTCGAAGATTCAGGGCAAGTATCGTCACTCTTTCTGGAGTGAAATCTATGAAACGGTACTGGCATGGTATATCGCACCGCCGACTCTGGTCGCGTTGATCAATCCGCACAAAGGGAAATTTAACGTCACGGCGAAAGGCGGGCTGGTGGAAGAGAAGTACGTCGACTGGGTAATCTCGCGTCCGTATATCTTCCTTGTCTTGCTTAACCTGCTCGGCGTGGCGGCGGGCGTATGGCGATACTATTACGGGCCGGAAAATGAAACGCTGACCGTCATCGTTAGCCTGGTGTGGGTCTTCTACAACCTGGTCATTCTCGGCGGCGCGGTTGCGGTTTCGGTAGAGAGTAAACAGGTCAGGCGCGCGCATCGGGTCGAGATTGCCATGCCGGGGGCCATCGCCCGCGAAGATGGACATTTGTTCTCCTGTACCGTACATGACTTCTCCGACGGCGGGTTAGGCATCAAGATCAACGGTCAGGCGCAGGTGCTGGAAGGGCAGAAAGTGAATCTGTTGCTTAAACGCGGGCAGCAGGAATATGTCTTTCCAACGCAGGTGGTGCGCGTAACGGGCAATGAGGTCGGGCTACAACTGATGCCGCTCACCACCAAACAACATATTGATTTTGTGCAGTGTACCTTCGCGCGCGCCGATACGTGGGCGCTTTGGCAAGATAGCTTCCCGGAAGATAAACCGCTGGAAAGCTTGCTGGATATTCTGAAGCTGGGCTTCCGCGGATATCGCCACCTCGCGGAATTCGCGCCGCCTTCAGTAAAAGTAATTTTCCGATCGTTGACGGCGTTAATTGCCTGGATTGTATCGTTTATTCCGCGTCGCCCGGAGCGGCAAGCGGCGATACAGCCGTCGGATCGGGTTATGGCTCAGGCTCAACAATGATGATAATGCGATGAAAAGAAAATTGTCCTGGATTTGTGCGGCGGTAATAGGATTAAGCGCGTTTCCTGCTTTCATGACGGCGGCGGCGCCTGCTACGCCGCCATTGATAAATGCTGAACCCACCGAGCCTGCGCCGTCGCCCGCAACTGAGGCGCCCGTCGTGGCGCAAACCGCGCCTTCGCGCGAGGTCAAGCTGACCTTTGCGCAAATCGCGCCGCCGCCGGGCAGTATGGCGCTGCGTGGCGTTAACCCTAACGGCGGCATTGAATTTGGTATGCGCAGCGATGAAGTGGCGTCGAAAGCGGTGCTGAATCTGGAATATACGCCCTCGCCGTCGCTCCTGCCGGTTCAGTCGCAGCTCAAGGTTTATCTCAATGATGAACTGATGGGCGTACTGCCGGTGACAAAAGAGCAGTTGGGGAAAAAGACGCTGGCGCAGGTACCTATCAATCCGCTATTTATCACCGACTTTAACCGGGTGCGGCTGGAGTTTGTCGGCCACTATCGCGACGTGTGTGAAAACCCGGCCAGCAGTACTCTGTGGTTAGACATCGGGCGAAATAGCGCCCTGGATCTGACCTATAACATGCTGGCGGTGAATAACGATCTGTCCCACTTCCCGGTGCCGTTTTTCGATCCGCGGGATAACCGTCCGGTGACGTTGCCGATAGTGTTTGCTGACATGCCGGATCTGGCGCAGCAGCAGGCGGCTTCTATTGTCGCGTCCTGGTTTGGCTCGCGGGCGGGCTGGCGCGGTCAGCGCTTCCCGGTGTTGTATAATCACCTGCCGGATCGCAATGCCATCGTGTTCGCCACCAACGATCGACGCCCCGATTTCCTGCGCGATCATCCTGCGGTTAACGCGCCGGTTATCGAGATGATGAGCCATCCGGATAATCCGTATGTGAAGTTGCTGGTCGTGTTTGGCCGTGATGATAAAGACCTGTTGCAGGCGGCAAAAGGTATCGCGCAAGGGAATATTCTCTTCCGCGGTTCCAGCGTGGTGGTCAACGATGTAAAACCGCTGCTGGCGCGCAAACCGTATGATGCGCCGAACTGGGTGCGTACCGATCGCCCGGTCACTTTTGGCGAGCTGAAAACCTATGAAGAGCAGCTCCAGTCGAGTGGGCTGGAGCCGGCGCCCATCAACGTTTCTTTGAATCTGCCGCCGGACCTCTATTTGCTGCGTAGCAACGGTATTGATATGGATCTCAACTACCGTTATACCTCGCCGCCGACCAAAGACAGTTCACGGCTGGACATCAGTCTGAATAACCAGTTCCTGCAAGCCTTTAGCCTCAACAGCACGCAGGAAACTAATCGACTCCTGTTGCGCCTGCCGGTACTTCAGGGACTGCTGGATGGTAAAACGGATGTGTCTATTCCAGCGCTCAAACTGGGGGCGATGAACCAACTACGTTTTGACTTCCGCTACATGAATCCGATGCCGGGCGGGTCGGTGGACAACTGTATTACCTTCCAGCCGGTACCGAATCATGTGGTGATAGGGGATGACTCCACTATCGATTTTTCGAAATATTACCACTTTATCGCGATGCCGGATTTACGCGCGTTCGCCAATGCGGGTTTCCCGTTCAGCCGAATGGCCGACCTGTCTGACACGCTGGCGGTGATGCCGAAGACCCCAACCGAAGCGCAAATGGAAACGCTGCTGAATACGGTCGGCGCCATTGGCGGGCAGACCGGTTTCCCGGCAATTAATCTGACCATCACCGATGATAGCGCTCAGATAGCCGACAAAGACGCCGATCTGCTGATTATTGGCGCTATTCCGGGCAAGCTAAAAGACGATAAGCGTATCGATCTGTTGGTGCAGGCGACACAAAGCTGGGTAAAAACCCCGATGCGGCAGACCGCTTTCCCGTCGATTATGCCGGATGAGGCCGATCGCGCGGCGGATGCGCAGTCCACCGTCACCGCCAGCGGCCCAATGGCGGCGGTGGTGGGCTTCCAGTCGCCGTTTAATGATCAGCGCAGCGTGATTGCTCTGCTGGCTGACAGCCCGCGCGGTTACCAGCTACTGAACGACGCTGTGAACGACAGCGGTAAACGCGCCGCGATGTTTGGTTCCGTGGCGGTGATCCGCGAGTCCGGCGTTCACAGTCTGCGCGTTGGCGATATCTATTACGTCGGACATCTGCCGTGGTTTGAGCGGCTGTGGTATGCGCTGGCGAATCACCCGGTGCTGCTGGCGGTACTGGCGGCCCTCAGTGTGGTATTACTGGCGTGGGTATTGTGGCGTCTGCTACGTATTCTCAGTCGCCGTCGTCTCGACCCTGACCATGAGTAACGCATGATGACTATGCTGTGCGGATGGATAACGATGATCGTCATGCTGACGGCAATAAATGCGCAGGCGGCCTGTAGCTGGCCTGCGTGGGAACAGTTCAAGAAAGATTACATTAGCCAGCAGGGACGCGTTATCGATCCGGGCGATGCGCGAAAAATTACCACCTCCGAAGGGCAAAGCTACGCCATGTTCTTTGCCCTGGCGGCGAACGATCGACCGGCGTTCGCGCAACTGTTTAACTGGACGCAAAACAATCTGGCGCAGGGATCGCTGCGTGAACATCTGCCCGCCTGGCTGTGGGGGCAAAAAGATCCCGACACCTGGTCGGTGCTGGACAGCAACTCCGCGTCCGACGGCGATATCTGGATGGCATGGTCGCTGCTGGAGGCCGGTCGTCTGTGGAAAGAGACGCGTTATACCGAGGTGGGCACGGCGTTGCTAAAACGCATCGCCCGCGAAGAGGTCGTGAATGTGCCGGGGCTGGGCTCAATGCTGCTACCTGGCAAAATCGGCTTTGCCGAGGCGAATAGCTGGCGTTTTAACCCAAGCTATCTGCCGCCGCAGTTGGCGCAATACTTTAGCCGTTTTGGCGCGCCGTGGTCGACGTTACGGGAAACCAATTTGCGGCTTTTGCTGGAAACCGCGCCGAAAGGTTTCTCGCCGGACTGGGTGCGTTATGAAAGCAAGCAAGGCTGGCAGTTGAAAGCGGAAAAGACGCTGATCAGTAGCTACGATGCGATTCGCGTCTATTTATGGGCGGGAATGATGCATGATGGCGATCCGCAAAAAGCGCGTTTACTGGCGCGATTTAAACCGATGGCGACGTTAACGATGAAAAACGGCGTTCCACCGGAGAAAGTGGATGTCGTCAGCGGGAACGCGCAAGGGACGGGGCCGGTCGGGTTTTCCGCCGCCTTACTGCCTTTCCTGCAAAATCGCGACGCCCAGGCCGTGCAGCGACAGCGGGTCGCAGACCATTTTCCTGGCAGCGATGCCTATTACAACTATGTGCTGACTCTCTTTGGACAAGGCTGGGATCAGCACCGTTTTCGCTTCACCGTCAAAGGTGAATTATTACCTGACTGGGGCCAGGAATGCGTAAGTTCACGTTAAGTCTCATGCACGCTTTTTTGCCGGCTGGCGGTCGAAACGCCTTACCTGGCAAAAGGGGCGTTTCTCGGGCATTGTTGGGTTTATCGCTTGGTATGGCGCTAACACCGCTTGCCGGCGCAGCGACCTCCGCGCAGCAACAGTTGCTGGAGCAGGTTCGGCTGGGCGAGGCCACGCACCGTGAGGACTTAGTCCGTCAGTCGCTCTATCGCCTGGAGCTGATCGACCCCAATGATCCACAGGTTATCGCTGCCCGTTTCCGCTATTTGTTGCGCCAGGGGGATAGCGACGGGGCACAGAAGCTACTTGACCGGCTGGCGCAACTGGCGCCGGAGTCGACGGCGTATCAATCTTCCCGCACCGCGATGCTGCTCTCCACGCCGCAAGGACGCCAGTCTTTGCAGGAGGCGCGTTTACTGGCGACGACCGGCCATACTGAACAAGCGATCGCCAGCTACGACAAGTTGTTTAAAGGTTATCCGCCGGAGGGCGAACTGGCGGTCGAATACTGGACGACCGTGGCGAAATTGCCCGCCCGCCGTCACGAAGCGATTAACCAGCTACAGAAAATTAATGCCGTCAGTCCGGGTAATAACGCTCTGCAAAATGCGCTGGCGCAACTGTTGTTCGCCAGCGGGCGGCGCGATGAGGGATTCGCGGTGCTAAAACAGATGGCGAAATCCAGTATGGGACGCAGCGCGGCCTCCGCCATCTGGTACCAGCAGATAAAAGATCTCCCGGTGAGCGACGCCAGCGTAAAAGCGTTGCAAGACTATCTGACGCAGTTTAGCGAAGGCGATAGCGTGTCTGCCGCCCGCGCCCAGCTTAGCGAGCAGCAAAAACAGTTAGCCGATCCGGCGTTCCGCGCGCGCTCGCAGGGCATCGCGGCGGTTAATGCCGGAGAAGGCGGTAAGGCCATTGCGCAATTGCAGCAGGCGGTAAGCGCCCGGCAGGACGACAGCGAGGCGGTCGGCGCGCTGGGGCAGGCATACTCACAGCGTGGCGATCGCGCCCGCGCCGTCGCGCAGTTTGAAAAGGCGCTGGCGATAGCGCCGCACAGCAGCAGCCGCGATAAGTGGGAGAGTCTGCTGAAGGTCAATCGCTACTGGCTGTTAATTCAGCAGGGCGACGCGGCCTTAAAAGCGAATAATCTGGCCCAGGCGGAGCGTTTCTATCAGCAGGCGCGAGCGGTGGATAACACCGACAGCTACGCGGTACTGGGGCTGGGGGATGTGGCGATGGCGCGCAAAGATAATGCCGCCGCCGAACGTTATTATCAGCAGACGCTGCGTATGGATAGCGGTAATACCAATGCTGTACGCGGGCTGGCGAATCTTTATCGCCAGCAGTCGCCGCAAAAAGCCGCCGCGTTTATCGCTTCTCTTTCCGCCAGCCAGCGGCGCAGTATCGACGATATCGAACGCAGTCTGGAAAATGACCGTCTGGCGCAGCAGGCGGAAACGCTGGAAAGCGAGGGCAAATGGGCGCAGGCCGCAGAACTGCACCGTCGTCGGCTGGCATTAGATCCGGGGAGCGTGTGGGTGACGTACCGACTGTCACGCGATCTGTGGCAGGCCGGGCAGCACGCCCAGGCCGATGCGCAAATGCGCTCTCTGGCGCAGCAGAAGCCAAACGATCCGGAACAGGTCTATGCTTATGGGCTTTATCTTTCCGGCAGCGATCGGGACCGGGCGGCGCTGGCGCATCTCAATACCCTACCGACCAGCCAGTGGAACAGCAATATTCAGGAACTGGCGGGCCGATTGCAAAGTAACCAGGTGCTGGAAAGCGCTAACCGCTTGCGCGATAGCGGCAAAGAACGCGAAGCGGAAGCGTTGTTACGTCAGCAGCCGCCCTCTACGCGCATTGCGTTAACGTTGGCGGACTGGGCGCAGCAGCGTGGCGATAATGCGGCGGCCCGCGCCGCTTATGACGCCGTTCTGGCGCGGGAACCGGGTAATGTCGATGCCATGCTGGGGCGGGTAGAAATCGACATCGCACAGGGCGATAACGCCGCGGCGCGCGCTCAGCTGGCGGCGCTGCCTGCGTCGCAAATCACCTCTATTAACATGCAGCGCCGCGTCGCGCTGGCGCAGCTCCAGCTTGGCGATATCACGGCGGCGGCGCGGACCTTCAACCGCATTACGCCGCAGGCAAAAGCACAGCCGCCATCAATGGAAAGCGCGATGGTATTGCGTGACGCCGCCGCTTTTCAGGCGCAAACGGGCGAGCCGCAGCGGGCGCTGGAGACCTACAAAGACGCAATGGTCGCCGCGGCGATTACGCCGGTTCGTCCCCAGGATAACGATACCTTTACCCGCCTGACGCGCAATGATGAAAAAGACGACTGGCTAAAACGCGGCGTGCGTAGCGATGCGGCGGAGTTGTACCGTCAGCAGGATCTCAATGTCACGTTGGCGCACGATTATTGGGGGTCGAGCGGGACTGGCGGCTACTCCGATCTGAAGGCGCATACCACGATGCTTCAGGTGGATGCGCCCTGGTCGGACGGACGGGCGTTCTTTCGTACTGATATGGTGAATATGGATGTTGGCCGTTTCTCTACGGATGCGGACGGAAAATACGATAATAACTGGGGTACCTGTACGCTGGAGAAATGCAGCGGACATCGTAGCCAGGCCGATACGGGCGCGAGCGTGGCGGTCGGCTGGCAGAATGAGACCTGGCGCTGGGATATCGGCACGACGCCGATGGGCTTTAATGTCGTTGATGTGGTCGGCGGCGTCAGCTACAGCGACGATATCGGGCCGTTGGGTTATACCCTGAACGCGCATCGTCGCCCGATCTCCAGCTCGCTGCTGGCGTTTGGCGGGCAAAAGGACGCCAGCAGCAATACCGGCACCAAATGGGGCGGCGTGCGGGCCAACGGCGGCGGCGTCAGTCTCAGCTATGATAAAGGCGAAGCAAACGGTGTCTGGGCGTCGCTCAGCGGCGACCAGTTGAGTGGTAAAAATGTGGAAGATAACTGGCGCGTGCGCTGGATGACCGGTTATTACTATAAGGTGATTAACGAGAATAACCGCCGCGTTACCGTCGGGCTGAATAACATGATCTGGCATTACGACAAAGATCTGAGCGGTTATTCACTGGGTCAGGGCGGTTATTATAGCCCGCAGGAATACCTGTCGTTTGCGGTGCCGGTGATGTGGCGGCAGCGTACGGAAAACTGGTCGTGGGAGCTAGGCGGCTCGGTATCCTGGTCGCACTCCCGCACCCGTACCATGCCGCGTTATCCGCTGATGAATTTGATCCCGGCAGATTATCAGGAGGATGCGCGTGACCAGACCAACGGCGGCGGCAGCAGCCAGGGATTTGGCTATACCGCGCGGGCGCTCATTGAACGCCGTGTTACTGCCAACTGGTTTGTGGGTACGGCTGTCGATATTCAGCAGGCGAAAGATTATACCCCCAGTCATCTGCTGCTGTATGTCCGTTATTCCGCGGCGGGCTGGCAGGGGGATATGGATTTACCGCCGCAGCCTCTGGTGCCTTACGCTGACTGGTAATCATTGCGTCAGGCCTACGAATTGACAGGCGTCGTAGGCCTGAGAAGCGCAGCGCCATCAGACGCTATCATTAACCGTTATTCAGAAAAGTCCTTTTCAGATACAGCCTCTCTTAATGCCGCTGCAATCGGGTATACTCAGGCGGCAGTCCGGGATATCCAGGGAGAGTCAATTTGCGCGTCAGCCGCTCGTTAACAATTAAACAGATGGCAATGGTTGCGGCCGTTGTCATGGTGTTTGTTTTTGTCTTTTGCACCGTTTTGTTGTTCCATCTGGTACAGCAGAACCGCTACAACACGGCTACGCAACTGGAAAGCATCGCGCGATCTGTTCGGGAACCTCTTTCTTCCGCGATTTTAAAAGCGGATCTCCCCGGCGCGGAAACCATTCTGGAAAGTATTAAACCTGCGGGCGTGGTGAGTCGCGCCGATGTGGTATTGCCGAATCAGTTCCAGGCGTTGCGTAAGCGCTTCATTCCTGAACGCCCCGTCCCGGTTATGGTGACGCGTCTCTTCGAACTGCCGGTACAAATTTCTTTGCCGGTTTATTCGCTGGAGCGTCCCGCCAATCCGCAACCGCTGGCCTACCTTGTATTGCAGGCGGATTCGTACCGTATGTACAAGTTCGTCATGAGCGCGCTCTCTACGTTAGTGACCATTTACTTACTTCTATCGCTGATCCTGACGGTGGCCATCGCCTGGTGCGTAAACCGCCTGATTGTGCATCCGCTGCGCAAAATCGCCCGCGAGCTGAACGACATTCCGCAGCAGGAGCTGATCGGACATCAGCTGGCGTTGCCGCGTTTGCATCAGGATGATGAAATTGGAATGCTGGTGCGCAGCTATAACCTCAACCAGCAGCTTATGCAGCGTCAACGCGAGGAGCAAACGGACAACGCGATGCGTTTTCCGGTTTCCGAGCTGCCCAATAAAGCCTTTTTAATGGCATTGCTGGAACAGGTTATCGCCCGCCAACAGACCACCGCGCTTATCATCGTGACGTGCGAAACGTTGCGTGACACGGCAGGCGTGCTGCAAGAAACGCAGCGGGAGATTCTATTACTGACGTTGGTTGAGAAGCTGAAGTCGGTGCTGGCGCCGCGCATGGTGCTTACGCAGGTCAGCGGGTATGACTTTGCCATTATCGCCCACGGCGTCAAAGAGCCGTGGCACGCCATCACATTAGGTCAGCAAATACTCACTATCATTAATGAACGACTACCCATTCAGGGTATTCAACTGCGCCCAAGCTGCAGTATTGGCATTGCGATGTATTATGGCGATCTGACCGCCGAAGAGCTCTATGGTCGCGCCGTCTCCGCCGCGTTTACCGCGCGCCGAAAAGGTAAAAATCAAATCCAGTTCTTTGACCCGGCGCAGATGGAGGCCGCTCAACAGCGCCTTACCGAAGAGAGCGATATCCTTACCGCGCTGGATAACCATCAGTTTGCCATTTGGCTGCAGCCGCAGGTCGAGATGCGCAGCGGCAACGTATTAAGTGCCGAAGCCTTGTTACGTATGCAACAGCCGGACGGTAGCTGGGAATTACCAGATGGGCTGATTGAGCGCATTGAATCCTGCGGCCTGATGGTCACGGTGGGCCATTGGGTGCTGGAAGAGTCCTGCCGCCAGCTTGCCGCCTGGCAGGAGCGCGGCGTGACATTGCCGCTCTCCGTCAATCTTTCCGCGTTACAGCTCATGCACCCTGGCATGGTGTCGGAGCTGCTGGAATTGTTAAACCGCTATCGTATTCAACCGGGTACGCTGATTCTTGAGGTCACTGAAAGCCGCCGTATCGACGATCCGCACGCTGCCGTCGCTATCTTACGTCCGTTACGTAATGCTGGCGTGCGTATCGCACTGGATGATTTTGGCATGGGTTACGCGGGGCTGCGCCAGTTACAGCATATGAAGTCGCTACCGGTCGATATCCTTAAAATTGATAAAATGTTTGTCGATGGGTTACCGGATGATCACAGTATGGTGACGGCGATTATTCTGATGGCCCGCAGTCTTAATTTACAATTGATTGCCGAGGGCGTGGAGAACGAGGCGCAACGCGCGTGGCTGGAACAGGCGGGAGTCAACGTCGCGCAAGGCTTCCTGTTTGCTCGGCCCGTTCCCGCGGATATCTTTGAAGAACGGTATCTGTCGCACGAAAATCCTGATTACAAAAGTTAAAAAAGGTCGCGCTTGTGCGAGCCAGCTCAAACTTTTTAACATTTTTGTTTCAATTATGATCTTGGCGCATTTCTGTCATGTTGTGTGGGTGTTATTTTAAGGCCGCAGGTTACTCATAACCTTACAAGACCTGTGGTTTTTACTTCAAGGACACCCTATGAAAACCTCTCTGTTCAAAAGTCTTTATTTTCAGGTCCTGACAGCAATCGCCATTGGTATTCTCCTTGGCCATTACTATCCTGAACTGGGCGCACAAATGAAACCGCTTGGCGACGCGTTCGTTAAGCTCATTAAGATGATCATCGCTCCTGTCATTTTCTGTACTGTCGTGACGGGCATCGCAGGCATGGAAAGCATGAAAGCGGTGGGCCGTACCGGCGCGGTCGCGCTGCTTTACTTTGAAATTGTCAGTACGATTGCGCTGATTATCGGTCTTATCATCGTCAACGTTGTGCAACCTGGCGCCGGGATGAACGTCGATCCGGCAACGCTGGATGCGCAGGCGGTGGCCGTTTATGCCGCACAAGCCAAGGAGCAGGGCATTATTGCCTTCCTGATGGATGTCATACCGGGCAGCGTGATCGGCGCGTTTGCCAGCGGCAACATTCTGCAGGTCTTACTGTTTGCGGTGTTGTTTGGTTTTGCGCTGCACCGTTTGGGCAGCAAAGGCCAGCTCATTTTCAATGTGATTGAGAGTTTTTCGCAGGTCATTTTCGGCATCATCAATATGATCATGCGCCTGGCGCCGATTGGCGCATTCGGCGCGATGGCCTTCACCATCGGTAAATACGGCGTCGGTTCTCTGGTGCAACTGGGGCAGCTCATTATCTGCTTCTATATCACCTGTATTCTCTTCGTGGTGGTGGTGCTGGGGACGATTGCACGGGTAACGGGCTTTAGCATTTTTAAATTTATTCGCTATATCCGGGAAGAATTACTCATTGTGCTCGGCACCTCCTCTTCCGAGTCAGCGTTGCCGCGTATGCTCAATAAGATGGAAAAACTGGGGTGCCGTAAATCGGTGGTGGGGCTGGTGATCCCGACGGGGTATTCGTTCAACCTTGATGGCACCTCTATCTACCTGACGATGGCGGCGGTGTTTATCGCCCAGGCGACCAACAGCCATATGGATATCTTCCACCAGATCACGCTGCTGGTCGTGCTGCTGCTCTCGTCAAAAGGCGCCGCGGGCGTGACCGGAAGCGGCTTTATCGTGCTGGCGGCCACTATCTCCGCCGTGGGCCATTTACCGGTTGCGGGACTGGCGTTAATCCTCGGTATCGACCGCTTTATGTCCGAAGCGCGCGCTGACTAACCTGGTGGGTAACGGCGTGGCGACGGTGGTGGTTGCCAAATGGGTGAAAGAGTTAGATCACCAAAAGCTGGACGATGTGCTTAATAATCGTGCGCCGGATGGCAAAACGCACGAAATTTCCTCCTAATCTCGCCACTTATGCCCGTAGTCCCTTCCAGGACTGCGGGTGTTTGCGCATAATTGACCCCTGCGCCCAAAGCATACAGCATGATGCTTAGGGATTATTTCACTTCTTCCGTGACATTTTTAGGTTCTCGCGGTCTAACACGAAGTGTTTTTACGTCATATTCAGACATCCCTGCCGGGGCTGTCTTTTTATTACCAGGATTGTTGATCAGGGGTTCACATGCAGGGCACAAAAATTCGACTCTTAGCGGGCAGTCTGTTGATGTTGGCCTCTGCCGGCTATGTGCAGGCAGATGCGCTCCAGCCCGATCCGGCATGGCAACAGGGGACGCTGGCTAATGGGTTACAGTGGCAAGTGTTGGCTACGCCTCAGCGCCCCAGCGATCGTATTGAAGTTCGTCTCCAGGTTAATACCGGTTCGCTCACCGAAAGTACGCAACAGAGCGGGTTCAGCCATGCGATTCCCCGTATCGCGCTGACGCAAAGCGGTGGTCTGGATGCCGCACAGGCACGTTCTTTATGGCAGCAAGGGTTTGATCCGAAACGTCCCATGCCGCCCGTTATTGTTTCTTATGATTCCACGCTCTATAACCTCAGTTTACCCAATAACCGTAACGATCTGCTGAAAGAAGCGCTGACCTATCTGGCTAACGTCTCCGGTAAATTAACCATTACGCCAGAGACGGTGAATCATGCGTTAAGCAGCGAAGATATGGTTGCGACGTGGCCAGCAGATACTAAAGAGGGCTGGTGGCGTTATCGGCTGAAAGGGTCGGCGTTATTGGGGCACGATCCCGCGGAACCGTTAAAGCAGCCGGTAGACGCAGCCAAAATTCAGGCTTTCTATGAAAAATGGTACACCCCGGATGCCATGACGCTGATTGTTGTCGGCAACATTGATGCGCGCTCCGTCGCCGAGCAGATCAATAAAACGTTCGGTACGCTGAAAGGTAAACGCGAAACGCCCGCCCCGGTGCCGACGCTTTCGCCGCTGCGGGCGGAATCAGTGAGCATTATGACCGATGCGGTGCGCCAGGATCGTCTCTCCATTATGTGGGATACGCCGTGGCAACCGATTCGCGAGTCGGCGGCGCTGTTGCGCTACTGGCAGGCGGATCTGGCGCGCGAAGCGCTGTTCTGGCATATCCAGCAAGAGCTTACTAAAAATAACGCGAAAGATATTGGTCTGGGGTTTGACTGCCGGGTTCTGTTCCTGCGCGCGCAGTGCGCCATCAACATTGAATCACCTAATGATAAGCTCAATACCAATTTGAGCCTGGTGGCGAATGAACTGGCGAAAGTACGCGATAAAGGTTTGTCGGAAGAGGAGTTTACTGCGCTGGTGGCGCAGAAAAATCTCGAATTGCAAAAGCTGTTCGCGACCTACGCGCGTACCGATACTGACATTTTGACTGGACAGCGTATGCGCTCGCTGCAGAATCAAGTGGTGGATATCGCGCCGGAGCAGTATCAGAAGCTGCGTCAGAATTTCCTCAACAGCCTGACCGTCGATATGCTCAATCAGAATCTACGTCAGCAGCTATCGCAGGAGATGGCATTAATTTTGCTGCAACCGCAAGGCGAGCCGGAATTTAATATGAAGGCGTTAAAGGCGACGTGGGATGAAATCATGGTCCCGACAACTGCCGCCGCTGTTGAAGCAGATGAGGCGCATCCGGAAGTGACGGAAACACCGGCGGCACAGTAAGCTGCCGCCTGTCGGCCCGGTAAGCGCAGCGCCACCGGGCAAGAGCGAATGACTTACTGCGGCATCGCGTCGTGCGGAATAATGGCCCCACGGTACTGAATCACCGTGCTGGCCGTCAGGTGTCCGCGCTTCGCGGCATCCGTCGCGCTGCCGCCCGTCAAACGAACGGCCAGATAACCGGCGCTGAAGGAGTCGCCTGCGGCAGTGGTGTCTATCACTTTCTCTTTCGGCAGTTTCACTGCCGGAACGTCAATGAGCGCCTCGCCCTGAATCGAGACCAGGCAAGAGTCCGCCCCGCGTTTTACCACCACTTCCTGCACGCCTGCCGCATGGGTGCGGGCAATGACCTCTTCCACCGGTTGTTGACCCCATAGTGCGTCTTCATCGTCCAGTGTCAGGAAGGCGATATCAGTACATTCCAGCATCTTTTGATAGACCTGCTGCGTTTCTTCGCGACTTGTCCATAAACGCGGGCGATAGTTATTATCAAAAATGACTTTCCCGCCGTTGGCCCGACATTCACGCAATAAAGATAGCAGCTTATCACGGCTGGTCGGGCTTAAAATTGCGAGGCTAATGCCGCTCAGGTAGAGATAATCGAAGGTCGCCAGCGCCTCGCAGATAGCCGCTGACTGCTCGCTCTCCAGCCAGAATTTCGCTGCCGCTTCGTTACGCCAGTAGTAGAAGGTACGCTCGCCAGTATCATCGGTTTCGATGTAATAGAGGCCTGGCAGGCGATTTTCCATCCGCTGCGTTAGCGAGGTATCCACATTTTCATGCTGCCACGCCTCCAGCATCTGTTGGCTGAAACTGTCGGTACCCAGCGCCGTCACATAGTGAACGGCCAGAGCGGCAGAATCGACCTGACGGGCAATATAAACGGAGGTATTCAGCGTGTCGCCGCCGAAGCCGCGCTGAACATCAGCGCCTTTCTGCGACAGCTCAATCATGCATTCGCCAATCACGGCAATCTTTTTAGACATAGTCGTGAACCTGATCTGTAAAAATTAGCGTTAGTGTGCGCTGTGGATGTTTAGTGGTCAATAATATTAAAACATCGGTCCATTATTTTTTTGAGCAAGTGCGTATTTTTGACAAGTTTCGTGGTCTGTTTTTTATTTTGCCAGGGACCGAGGGTAAAGTTCTCTGCCTGAACGCCGATAACCTTTGACGAGTCCGGACAGTCACACTCCCATTAACAGGACAACTGAGATGATAAAGCAGGTTATCCAGCAGCTACGCGTTCCTGATGCAGGTATAGAGAATTTGCAGGAACGGCGCTATTGGCTGCAATGCGAGCGTGCCTATACTTACCAGCCGATATACCAGACGGATGGCCGTCTGATGGCGGTTGAACTTCTCACTGTCGTCACCCATCCTGATAACCCTTCCAGACGTATTGCCCCGGATCGTTATTTCGCGGAGTTAGCGGTTCGACACCGCATTGACGTAGTGAAAGAACAACTTCATCAGCTTGAACAAAAAGCGGATTTTTTCACTCGCCATCACTTATTGGCATCGGTCAATGTCGATGGCCCTACGCTGATTGCCATGCGACGACAGCCGGACATTCTGGCCGCGATGGAGCGCTTACCCTGGCTGCGTTTCGAACTGGTGGAACATATTCGTTTGCCGAAAGACTCCTCTTTCGCCTCGATGTGTGAGTTCGGCCCGCTGTGGCTGGATGATTTTGGTACAGGCATGGCCAATTTTTCAGCGCTGAGCGAAGTGCGTTATGACTACATTAAAGTGGCGCGCGAGCTATTCGTCATGCTGCGTCAGTCCGCGGAGGGGCGCAACCTGTTCATTCTGCTGCTGCAACTGATGAACCGCTACTGCCGCGGCGTTATTGTCGAGGGCGTGGAGACGCTGGAAGAGTGGCGTGATGTGCAGCGTTCGCCCGCCTTTGCTGCCCAGGGCTATTTTCTTTCTCGACCCGTGCCGCTGATATCGCTCGAAGAGGTGATTCTGACCCTGTAACGCCAGACTGTTCCCGTAATACGTGGTATTACGAGGCGCGGTCATCCTCCTTTTTCGTCTGGCTGAACTATCTTTAGGACAGGCAAGGGAAGAAGTGAGGAAATAACACATGACTAAAGCAGGCAAAATAACCGCCGCCATCACAGGGACTTTCTTGTTGTTGATCGCCATAGTGATTTTGTTGATCGCAACATTTGACTGGAACCGCCTCAAACCGACCATCAACCAGAAAGTCTCTACCGAATTGAACCGGCCTTTCGCTATTCGCGGCGATTTAGGCGTGGTGTGGGAACGCCAAAAACAGGAGACCGGCTGGCGAAGCTGGGTACCGTGGCCGCATGTTCACGCGGAAGACGTCATTCTCGGCAATCCGCCGGATATTCCGGAAGTTACGATGGTACATCTGCCACGCGTTGAGGCGACGCTTGCCCCGCTGGCGCTCCTGACCAAAACCGTCTGGCTGCCGTGGATCAAACTGGTGAAACCCGACGCGCGTCTTATTCGTCTGTCCGAGAAAACCAATAACTGGACCTTTAACCTCGCGCAAGACAAGAATACGGACCCCAATGCTAAACCTTCAGCCTGGTCCTTCCGGCTGGATAATATTCTCTTCGACCAGGGGCGAATCGCGATCGATGATAAGGTCAGTAAAGCGGATATCACTATTCTGGTCGATCCGTTAGGCAAACCGTTGCCGTTCAGCGAAGTGACGGGAACGAAAGGCAAAGCAGACAAATCCACCGTGGGCGACTATGTCTTCGGCCTGAAGGCGCAGGGGCGTTATAACGGGGAACCGTTGACCGGTACGGGCAAAATAGGCGGTATGTTGGCGCTACGCAGCGAAAGTACGCCTTTTCCTGTGCAGGCCGATTTCCGCTCTGGTAATACGCGGGTGGCTTTTAGCGGCGTGGTGAACGAGCCGATGAAAATGGGCGGCGTCGATCTGCGGCTTAAATTCTCTGGCGATTCACTGGGCGATTTATATGATTTAACCGGCGTGCTGCTGCCGGATACGCCGCCGTTTGAGACCGATGGGCGATTGGTGGCGAAAATTGACGCCGAAAAGTCATCGGTATTTGATTATCGCGGTTTTAATGGGCGCATTGGCGACAGTGATATCCACGGCTCCCTCACTTATACCACCGGTAAACCGCGCCCTAAACTGGAAGGCGATGTCGAATCGCGCCAGTTACGACTGGCCGATCTTGGGCCGCTGATTGGCGTGGATTCCGGGAAAGACGCTGAGCAGTCGAAACGGTCTGAACAGCGCAAAGGCGAGAAGAATGTTCAGCCGGCGGATAAAGTGTTGCCTTACGATCGCTTTGAAACCGACAAATGGGACGTTATGGACGCCGATGTCCGGTTTAAAGGCCGACGTATTGAGCATGGCGGCAGTCTACCGATTAGCGATCTTTCGACCCATATCATCCTAAAAAACGCCGACTTACGTCTACAGCCGCTGAAGTTTGGTCTGGCAGGCGGCAGTATTGTCTCCAACATCCATCTGGAAGGGGATAAAAAACCAATGCAGGGGCGGGCGGATATACAGGCGCGTCGGCTGAAGCTTAAAGAACTGATGCCGGATGTGGAGCTGATGCAGAAAACGCTGGGCGAGCTGAACGGCGATGCGGATATTCGCGGGACGGGCAACTCGGTCGCCGCGCTGCTTGGCAACAGTAACGGCAATCTCAAATTATTGATGAATGATGGATTGATTAGCCGCAACCTGATGGAAATCGTGGGGCTGAACGTCGGCAACTATATTGTCGGGCAGATTTTTGGCGATGACGAAGTGCGGGTTAACTGCGCGGCGGCGAATCTCAATATTGCGAACGGCGTGGCGCGACCGCAAATTTTTGCTTTTGATACAGAAAATGCGTTGATTAACGTGACCGGTACGGCGAGCTTCGCCTCTGAACAGCTCGATTTAACCATTGATCCGGAAAGTAAAGGGATTCGTATTATTACGCTGCGATCGCCGCTGTACGTGCGCGGGACATTTAAAAATCCGCAGGCGGGCGTCAAGCCCGGCCCGCTGATTGCGCGCGGCGCGGTTGCGGCAGCGCTGGCGACGTTGGTAACGCCCGCCGCCGCGCTATTGGCGCTCATTTCGCCCTCTGAAGGCGAAGCCAATCAGTGCCGGACGATTTTAACGCAGATGAAGCAGTAACGTGAAACGTAGCGCCGGATGATGCCATCCGGCGCCCTATTACAACGCCTGATGACGCGTCTCATGGGTTAACAGCAGTGCAATCAGCGTCAGCGCCGCCATTGACGCCAGGTAAACCCCTACCGCCGCCAGCCCGTAGTGGCTTTGCAGCCATGCGGCAATATACGGCGCGACGGAAGCGCCCAGAATCGATGATACATTGTAGGAAAACGATGCGCCGGTATAGCGCACTTCCGTCGGAAATAGCTCCGGCAGCAGCGCTCCCATTGGGCCGAAGGTCAGCCCCATCAGGCTCAGGCCTAACAACAGGAACACGAATACCAGCGCTGGATTGCCTGAACCCAGCAGCGGGGTAAAGGCGAACAACGCGAAGAGAATGATGAGCGTGGTAATGATGACCATGCTTTTCCGACGGCCAAATGCGTCCGCCAGCAGGCCGGCGATGGGCACCATCACGCCGAAACCAATCACCGCCATCATCAGCATCCACAGTATTTCATTGCGCGGCAAGCCAAGCCCCACCGGCGCGGCGGCAGTGCTGTAAGTCATGGAATAGACGGTCATGATATAGAACAGCGTGTAGGTCGCCAGCATAATAAACGTGCCGAGAACGGTTACGCGGACATGCTTCGTCAGCAACGTGCCCAGCGGTATTTTTACCTGTTTTTTCGCTGCGGCGACTTTCGCAAACACCGGCGTTTCATGCAGCGACACGCGCACATACAGGCCGATAATCACCAGCACCGCCGAGAAGATAAACGGCACGCGCCAGCCCCAGCTCATAAACTGCTCGTCGGTCAGCAGCCAGGAGAGCAACAGGAAGGTGCCATTGGCAAAAAAGAAGCCGATCGGCGCGCCCAACTGCGGGAAGGAGCCATACAGCGCGCGTTTGCGCGGCGGCGCATTCTCCGTCGCTAATAACGCCGCGCCGCCCCATTCGCCGCCCAGCCCCAGTCCCTGACCGAAACGCGCCAGCGCCAGCAGCAGCGGCGCGAAAATACCTATCGTCGCGTAGCCCGGTAACAGACCGATAATAACCGTGGAGATCCCCATCGTCAGCAGCGAAGCCACCAGCGTGACTTTGCGGCCTACCCGGTCGCCGAAGTGGCCGAATAGCGCAGAGCCGATCGGACGCGCCACAAACGCGATAGCGAAGGTGGCGAGCGATTGTAGCGTTGCCGCAGTGGGATCGCCCTGGGGGAAGAAGATAAGGGGGAACACGATCACCGCAGCGGTGGCGTAAATATAGAAGTCGAAGAACTCAATCGCGGTGCCGATAAGCGAGGCAATAACGACTTTATTGCGTGAGTTTACCGGAACATGTTCCTGCTCATGGTCGAGTGTTGTGGCGGTTGCTTGCATACTATTTTCTTATTTTTAGCGAACGAATAGCCATATTACGCACAGCAAAAGTTATATTTCAATGTGTAACAAAAGCCAAAAATGGTCAAAAAAAGCGCAAAAAGGGGATAATGTTTAAGCCAGCCATTTTGCGTCTATGAAATGCTTCACATAATTTTAGAATTGGTGGATAAAACTGGTTTATGGTTAAATAAAAGTTAATTACTGGATTTATATGCTGAAACAATGAGATGAGGCGGAAGGACGTGCCTGATTGTACCGCCGGGTACGCTTTGCTTGCCCGGCCTGGATCTACACATCAGTAGGCCGAATGACGACGCCGTGCGTGCCATTCGGCAGCAAGCCGCAGACTAGCGTTGCGTTTTACCCGGCATTCGCGGGTCGTCCTTGTATTCGGCGGTGGCTATCCAGGCCGCGCAGAATAACGTCAGGCGGGCAAAAAAGTAGAAGAATGCCATCAGACCGAGTACGGAGCCAAACGCCGCGCCGGAAGGCGATTTCACCAGTGACGGCAGCGTATAGGTCATAATGATTTTAATCACCTCAAAACCGATAGCGGCGATAAATGTCCCGCGAATCAACGCTTTTTTACGGGGACGATGGCGAGGCAGTCGCCAGAAAATCCAGAAAAAAAGTAGATAGTTGGCAAAAATAGAGATGGCCAGACCGATCAAATGCCAGGCCGGTTTTAACCATTCGATGCTGTCGAGGTACAAGGCGGAGATGATCATCTGCTGGGCGGAACCGGCAATGGAAGTAATGGACAGCGTAATGATTAAAGCGATTAATAATCCAATCAGCGAGATAAAATCGCGCAGATATTTGAGCCAGATTTTCTCCTGATCCTGCGGCTTGCGCTCCCAGACGTCCCGTGACTGGGCGCGAATCGCTTCCCGCAGGTTGCCCATCCAGTTAACGCCGGAATAGAGCGCGATACCCAGTCCGACCAGCCCTACCGTGGTACGCTGTTGAACCGCCGTATTAATCGTATTTTTAAGCGTGGACGCCAGCGTAGGATCGCTCACATTCATCAATATCTTGCTGAAAATATCTTCCAGTAGATTAGGGTGCGAGGCGAGGATAAAACCTGCCGCGGCAAAGGACACCATCATTATCGGGATCATCGACAGAAACGAAAAGTAGGTGATAGCCGCGCCAAACTGATTACCCAGTCGATCGTTAAAACGTTCGGTCGCGCGAATGAGGTGGGCCACCATTGGTTGACGCTGTATTTTTTGCATCAGGGTGGTGACGGAATGCAACGCCTGATTTGCCTTTTCGTTTTTTTCCAGGGCGTCATGCGGCTGCGTTTCTATTTTTTGTATCGGGTCGTGCTCCAGTTCCTGAATAGGGCGTTTTACGTCATTTTCCTGCGTCATCAGGTCGGTAGTCCTTCATCATTAATAGAATATGTCAGTATAGCTTCTCCCCGGTGGATGCTGAAAATGCGGCTACTCTGCGGCCTCTTTAATGGTTTCAGTCAGCCATACCATAAACAGGTGTACCCGGCGGGAAAGATTACGGCGATGGGGATAATGCAGCGTCACCGGCAGTGGAGCGGCGCGATATTGCGGTAAAATTTCAATGAGCGTTCCGGCGCGTAACGCCTCCCGTACAGCAATGCGCGGCGTCTGAATGATCCCTAATCCTGCCAGACAGGCCGTATGCCAGGTCTCTGTACTGTTTACCGTTAGCATTCCGCCGGTTTTTACCCACTGCATACCGTGGGGAGTTTCAAAGGCAAAACCCGGTGAAGAGACTCCCGGCGTCAATGAATAATGCACCACCGCATGTGAGGCGAGGTCGTCAAGGTTTTCTGGATACCCAAAGCGCGCCAGGTATTGTGGGCTGGCGCAGTTCACCCTTCTCAGTTTGCCAAGCGGGCGCGTCAGTATCCCTGGCGCATGTAGCGGCTCTGTGCGCACCACGCAGTCGAAATCTTCCCGTAGTAAATCGACTTGTCGATCGCTACTACAAAGTTCCAGCGCAATGCCGGGATACTGATGCAAAAAAGTGGGCAGGCGCGGCATGATAAGGCTGTTTGCGAGACATGGCGGTATATCTACCCGTATTTTGCCGCTGATACTGGCGGGATCAGGCTGGAAAAGACCCTCCAGTTCATCCAGGTTACTCAACAGATCTTTTGCCCGTTCGTAGTAAACCATTCCGTCCTGAGTAAGCTGTACCCGCCGGGTGGTGCGGTGGAGCAGGCGGATGCCCAGTTGATGTTCTAACGCTTGTATTTGCCGTGAGACGCTGCCTTTGGGAAGGCCGATATCCTCTGCTGCACGGGAAAAACTTTCCCGTTCCGCCACGCGTACAAACAATTTCATTGCATATATTTTATCCATCATCAGGCTCTATTATTGTTCTTATTGAAACAGTGACGCTGAAGCGGCTGGTTTTATTGATTTTCTAGCACCTAATAAGCCCTTTCGCAATCATTGCTCGCGTGACGAATACGTCTGATCGCGTTGCGCGGCGGATTTATCGCCTTCCGGCCAGGCATTTTAGCGCCAAAAAGCCGATAAACGGGACGAGAGCGGTAAAACACGCTGATAGCAGCGGGTGTAGTGGGAGAGAGAAATGTATGTACATACACGGTATTGTCATTGACCCATCGTCGCGGTTTTCAGGCGGATTGGCTATTTTTTAACAAAATGTGCTACTTTATTTTTTGTAACACATCAGGTGAAAAGCAGATATTTCCTTTGTGACGCGCCAGGCGTACTCTTCATTAAATTAATATTCAAATTAGCCTTGACTGTTCACGCTAATAAGATATTCCTTACTTTAAAAGGCTAATTTTAGCGAATTCTGTAATCCCGATGTTGAAGCTGTAAATATTCATAACCTTTCCCTTCCTCAACCAATGACTATCGGTAAAATGGCCTATACCAAATGGCGACTTCTTATTTTACCCTACGGGTAATACCCTTCCTCATCTTGAGACTATTATCTTACCCAGGTGGAGAAAAGTAATGCAGGTAATCATGTTTGACAGGCAGTCAATATTTATTCATGGAATGAAAATCAGTTTGCAGCAGCACATTCCAGGAATAAGTATCCAGAGTGTCGGTCAGGCAGAAGAACTCTGGCAAAAAATAGAAAGCGCGCCGGATGCGCTGGTCATGCTGGATAGCGGCCTGGATGCTGAATTTTGCCGCGAGGTGTTACAAAGAATCGCGCAGCAATTTCCGGAGGTGAAGATTATTATCACGGCGATGGATGGCAGTCAAAAGTGGCTGCATGAAGTCATGCAATTTAACGTTCAGGCCGTGGTGCCACGCGATTCTGATGCCGAAACCTTTGTCCTTGCGCTCAATGCTGTCGCTCGCGGGATGATGTTTTTACCGGGGGATTGGTTAAATTCAACGGAGCTGGAGTCCCGTGATATAAAAGCGTTAAGCGCCCGCCAGCGGGAAATTTTACAGATGCTTGCCGCAGGAGAATCAAATAAACAAATTGGGCGGGCGTTAAATATTAGTACCGGGACGGTTAAAGCGCATCTGGAGTCGCTTTACCGGCGGCTGGATGTAAAAAATCGTACCCAGGCCGCCATGATGTTAAATGAATCGAATTAACGACGTTAAATTCGCAGTCCGCTTATTTCTGGCTGTGAAATATCACCCGTATTGATTAATGATAAAAAACGCTGATGTCCGATGCTGAACATCAGCGCAATAAGCGTTTCGCGTTGAAACCGATCATTAAGTTCCGGCAAACAATTCTGTAGCAGCATATCGCAGCTATTGAGGTCATCCAGCAAGAATGCCTCCGCCTGGTCGGGCGTAATGAACGTCAGCGTCTCATCCGGCGTCAACATATGCCCGTAACCAATCACCCAGTTACCCTGCCGATCGCGATACTTTTCCAGCGACAGACCCTGCCACTGTTTAATAAACGCGATGCAGGCGGAGCTAAAGCGAGATGAAATGTGCGGCATGGCATCTTTCTCATAAAAAGCGCGATTATAAAGTGTGCTGCACGCGTGGCTAGCGGTCAGACGGCCAAACGCAGGCAGGGAAAAGGTCTATGCCGTTCAGCGTCACGCCGCGTTGACAGAATGAAAAACTGATGTTTTTGGTTAGTAACCGATCTTCTTATAAATTTGCAATCATTAAGATTAAGTCACTGAAATGTGGCTAAATCTGTTATATCTATGAAAAAACATAATTAAAAGAAAACGAAGATCTCGTCGCGGGATCGTCTTTTTAGGGAAGATAATGACGAATAGCGCTTCGCAGGCGACACGTGCGCCTTTTGAACATAGCCTGGGGATTATCCGCCAGGCATCAATAGAAATCCTGCTGCTGCTGGGTATTCATACCACCGAGGGAAAAGAGCCCCGGTGGTTCATGGAACAACTTGAGCAGGCGCGTCTTAACCTGGGCGGTTGGGGCGCGGTGGCGAAAAAATTGCGGATAAATGACGCGCAGTTGAGCCAGTTTATGCTGCAACTGCGTCACCTTCAGCAGCATGTTCCCCAGTATGACAGCGGGCAAGAGGTGAGCGAAAATCAACTCCTTGCCGCGTTGCGTTTTGTCACCTCGCTGGAACATCTACGTCAGCAGCAGCCGCTACTGACGTATCAAACTGAGCTGGAAGACCCCGACCAGGAGGCGCATCTTGAGGCGCAGCGTCAGCTTCGGGCGATAGAACTGACGTTAAAAGCGCTTATTGCGCGCGCATGGCCGGATCGGGCGTCGCTGAATCACTACCTCAAGCAAAATTTTGGCCCGGACCGTTTGCGCCAGTGGTTAAAACAGGGAGAAGATCAACATGCGCTGGAAGGCATGTTGTTCAGCGAACTGGCGCTTATGGTGGTCGATAAAAAATTATTTGCCCGTCATTACGTCAGAATTTTTAATGACGCCTCAGCGTTAACGCTGTTCGCCGAGTCGCGCACCACCCTGCGTATGTTTCTGGATGATTGCCGCCTCGCGCGAAACGAGGTTATCGCCAGGCAGCCGCTCACCTCAGCGCAGCTTATGCTGCTAAACGTTCAGTATCAGCAAATCGTTCGGCCCATCCAGCGCGCCTATGCCGAAAAACGTACTCGCGTGAATCCCGCTTCGTTTCTGCTGGCGGATGAACGTGAATTGCGCCAGTTCTGGGAAACCGCGCGGCTTAAAGATCGGCAGGCCGGGGGAGATAAGCATGAGATTAGCGAGAGCATAGAACCACCGCGTAAGCGGCCTCCGCGTACGCCTGAAGAGCGTGAGCAACTTATTTCCGGCACTTTGTGGGCCGGGGTTGGCGTCATGACGCTGGCGATACTGGCGGGCGCGTTCTGGCTATTTAGTTCGCCGTCGCCAGGCTCCGATAACGGGCAAACTCCCGCAATGGCGCAGGATGAACCGCCGCGCGAGGCGCCTTCCGCGCGGGAAACGCTCAATCATATGGGGATTACCTGGGATGCGTTTACCATGCGGGCGGCGATAGAGCGCAATGATACGCGGGTGACGGCGCTGTTCCTCCAGGGCGGAATGAACTGGCAGCTCGCGTGGACGGAGCAGGCGTTTGCGGCAGGACATACCGAGGTGCTGCAACTGTTGTTGCGTTATCCCGCGCTGATGGATGAGGTCAAACCCTGCCGACGATTTATCACAACGTTAAGTCATGACATGTCGAGCGGCGCGCCGCTGACCGCGATGCATAAAACCTATTTGCAAACGTTTTGCACCGTTCCGGCTGTTGTGACGCGCCAGCAGCACGATACGGAGCAGGCCCGATTGCGCGCTCAGGCCCGGCCCAGCGCAGACAATAAAAAATGGCTGAAAATTCAGTCAGCCATTTATGATGCGATTCACTGAGGTCGGAGCAGGTTAAGGCTCTCCGTAAAGGCCAATCAGGCGGCGCACCACGCCATTGGTCCAGCCGAACCCATCCTGTAGCGGATACTCGCCCCCGCCGCCTTCACGGGGCGTACCGCCGGAAATATGGTATTTCTCGATCAGTTTATGGTGCTCCTGATAAAAATGGTTCACCGTTTTTAACCAGTTATGGGCGATTTCATCGCCCAGCATATCGTCGCCATACCGTTTGAAGCCCTGGATCGCCATCCATTGCAGCGGTGCCCAGCCGTTCGGTTTATCCCACTGTTCGCCGGTTTCGTATTCGGTCGCCATAATCCCGCCGGGCGTTAACAGACGGCTGCGTACCACATTTGCCAGACGGTCGGCCTGCTCATGGTTCGCCATACCGACATACAGCGGCACGATACTGGCAGCGGAAAAGAGCGCCATTTCTTCGCGTCGCCAGTCATAGTCCCGATAACAGCCGTTTTCATCATCCCACAGATAATGGTTTACGGCGGCGCGTCGATCGCTGGCTTTCTGGCGAAATAGCGCCTCGGTGTCACGTTCGCCTTTCAGCGCTGAAATATTGGCGATAGCGCTCTCCAGTTTATACAGAAAAGCATTCAAATCGATAGGGATAAACTGGGTCGTACGTATGCTGGCAAGCCGGCCCGCATCGCGTAGCCAGCGTGAAGAATAGTCCCAGCCGGACGCCGCCCCGGCGCGCAAATCCCGGTAGACTTCATTGGGCGGACGACCAGAATGTTTTGCAGTTTCGACATCTTCCAGCCAGGACTCGTCGCGCGGCGTGTCGCGATCGTCCCAGTAGCGGTTCAGCAGGGAACCGTCCGGCATCCGCACAACGTGGCGATAAGCCTGGTTGAGCGCCAGCGATTCGGCGCCGTCCATCCAGAAGGCGTATTCCATTTTGAGATGGTCGAGATAACGCCGCGCGCCGCGCACGCCATCTTCTTCGAACAGTTCAACCATCAGGGCGAAAACCGGCGGCTGCGAGCGGCTCAGATAATAGGTCCGGTTGCCGTTGGGAATATGGCCATAGTTTTCAATCATCCAGGCGAAATTATCCGCCATACATTTAAGTAAATCTTCGCGCCCGCTTTCCGCCAGACCCAGCATGGTAAAATAAGAGTCCCAATAATAGGTTTCGCTAAAACGGCCTCCCGGCACGATATAGGATTGCGGCAGCGCCAGCAGCGAAGACCACGGAATATGATCCTGCGGTTCGCGCGTCAGTATCGGCCAAAGCTGGTCAATATGTTCTTTGAGCGAGTTTTCGGGGTTAGAGACATACTCGCTGGATAAGGTTTCCGGTAGCCAGAAATGGTTCTCGACGAAGCGGCGTAAGTCAAAATCACGGTGGCGTCTGACCTTACGGTAGCGGATCAGGATATCAAGCGGGTCCATCTTCGGCGCGCAGTCCGGGAACGTTTTACTGTCTGGAAACAGTTTTGTTGACTGTACATGCTCGAACAGTTCGAGATACCGATCGGCAGGGGTCAGGGCGTCAGAGGCGGGAAGCCCCTCGATCATCTCCGGCTCCGGCTCCGCCTCGATCATTTCATCCAGCTTTAACTCGCACGGGTCTGTTTCATAAAGCAGATCGACATCAATAGTCAGATCTTCAGAAGGCGTGGGGTTTAATTTCTGGTTGAGCATAATGACAAGGACCTCCGGCTTGCGTCGTAAAAGATACGGGTGTTGCCCGGCTGTCTATTAAGCGTAGACATTCGCTTCGATACCTGAGTGGCAAAGTGTGCGATAGATCACATTTTGCAATTTGTCTCTCAAGAAAAACACTTCATAACTTACTGAATAGTATTGCGAAAATCCTATTTTCATGACGCCCGCCCCAGACCTAAAATCAGAACATTCGTTTCATAGCGGTATCACTACGTCGTCGCATGGCGTGGATTCACAAGCAAAGGTAACGTAAATAGTTATAATACAAGCTATGGCATCATGATAATACAAATGGATACAAATGATCGAGCAACCCGACAGTAAAAGCGCCAAACCGCTTTATAAGCAGCTTGAAGCCGCCTTAAAAGAGGCCATTGCGCGTGGAGAGTATAAACCAGGCCAGCAGATCCCGACGGAAAATGAACTGAGCGCGCGCTGGCAGGTGAGCAGGGTCACGGTCCGTAAGGCGTTGGATGCGCTGACGCGTGAAAATTTGCTGACCCGTGTCTCCGGCAAAGGCACCTTTGTCTCTGGTGAGAAATTTCAGCGCAGTATGACCGGCATCATGAGTTTCAGCGAGTTATGCCAGTCCCAGGGACGTCGCCCGGGGTCACGCACTATCAAATCCGTTTTTGAATCGGTAGACGATGAGACAAAAGCGTTACTGAATATGAACGATGGCGAAAAAGCGGTCGTCATTGAACGTATCCGCTATGCCGACGATGTGGCGGTATCGCTGGAAACCGTACATCTTCCCCCACGTTTTGCGTTTTTGCTGGACGAAGATCTTAATAATCACTCTTTGTATGAATGCTTACGCGAGAAACACCACTTATGGTTTACCCACTCCCGTAAGATGATCGAACTGGTTTATGCCAGCTTTGAAGTCGCCCATTATCTTGGCGTCAACGAGGGTTATCCGCTGATCCTGATAAAAAGTGAAATGATTGATAACAAAGGAGAACTCTCCTGCGTTTCGCAACAGTTGATTGTCGGCGATAAAATACGGTTTACCGTATGATGTCAGCATTACGCTAACGAAGAGCAGGCTGAATCGGGATCCAGATCGCGGATCCCGATTTTTTTTGGTTTCCATCTTGATAAAATGTCTTTAAATGTCATATAAAAATAATAATACATTATGAGTCATTTATGGCGAATCCTCGCCTGTATCATTGATGGAACCAGAGGAAAGCATGATGGGTATGAAAGAGACAGTTAGCAATATTGTGACCAGCCAGGCAGAGAAAGGAGGCATTAAACACGTCTATTATGTGGCGTGCGGCGGTTCTTATGCGGCGTTCTATCCGGCGAAAGCATTTTTAGAAAAAGAAGCGAAAGCGTTGACTGTCGGTCTGTATAACAGCGGAGAATTTATTAACAACCCGCCGGTAGCGCTGGGAGAAAATGCCGTTGTGGTTGTCGCCTCTCACAAAGGTAATACGCCAGAGACAATTAAAGCGGCTGAAATCGCCCGTCAGCACGGCGCGCCGGTCATTGGTTTAACCTGGATAATGGATTCACCGTTGGTGGCGCATTGCGACTATGTGGAAACGTACACGTTTGGCGACGGTAAAGATATTGCCGGAGAGAAAACGATGAAAGGCCTGCTGAGTGCGGTCGAACTGCTCCAGCAGACGGAAGGGTATGCGCACTACGACGATTTTCAGGATGGCGTCAGCAAAATCAACCGTATCGTCTGGCGCGCTTGCGAGCAGGTTGCGGAGCGTGCGCAGGCGTTCGCGCAGGAATATAAAGACGATAAAGTCATTTACACCGTCGCCAGCGGCGCGGGCTATGGCGCAGCCTACCTACAGAGCATCTGTATCTTTATGGAAATGCAATGGATACATTCCGCCTGTATTCATAGCGGTGAGTTTTTCCACGGGCCGTTTGAAATTACCGATGCGAATACGCCTTTCTTCTTCCAGTTTTCCGAGGGCAATACGCGGACGGTGGATGAACGCGCGTTAAACTTCCTGAAAAAATATGGCCGCCGGATTGAAGTTGTCGATGCGAAAGAGCTGGGGCTATCGACCATTAAAACCACGGTTATTGATTACTTTAACCACTCTCTCTTTAATAACGTTTATCCCGTTTACAATCGGGCGTTAGCTGAGGAGCGTCAGCATCCGTTAACGACGCGCCGCTATATGTGGAAAGTGGAATATTAATTACATCAGGATGGATAAAAAAGCAGGGACGCTTTTTATTGTAAAGACAAACAAGGAATAATGATGAGCATCAGCGTATTGGGTATTGGCGACAACGTTGTCGATAAATACCTGCATTCCGGCATCATGTACCCCGGCGGTAATGCATTAAATTTTGCTGTCTATGCGAAATTAGCAGACATCCCCAGCGCGTTTATGGGGGCGTTTGGCAATGACGACGCCGCGCAGCACGTACAGAATGTATTACACCAGCTACAGATAGACATCTCTCACAGCCGCCATTATACCGGCGAAAATGGGTATGCCTGTATCCGTCTCTCGCATGGTGATCGACAATTTGTCGCCAGCAACAAAAACGGCGTATTGCGGGAACATCCTTTTAGTCTGTCTGACGACGATCTTCGCTATATATCACAATTTACCTTAGTCCATTCCAGTATTAACGGCCACCTGGAATCGGAACTGGAGAAAATTAAACAACAAACCGTCTTACTCTCTTTTGATTTTTCCGGGCGCGGTACAGACGACTATTTTGAAAAGGTATGCCCGTGGGTAGATTATGGATTTGTCTCCTGTAGCGGGTTATCGCCAGATGAAATCAAAATAAAACTCAATAAACTTTATCGTTATGGCTGTCGGCATATTATTGCCACCTGCGGGCATGAAAAAGTTTATTATTTTTCCGGCGCGGATTATCTGGAGTGGCAACCTGCTTATATCGAACCTGTCGATACGCTGGGCGCAGGCGACGCCTTCTTAACCGGTTTTTTGCTTTCCATTTTGCAATCGGGTATGGCGGAACCCGATAAAGAAAGCGTGTTACGCGCCATGCGGCAGGGCGGGAAATCGGCGGCGCAGGTGTTATCTCATTACGGCGCATTTGGTTTTGGTAAACCGTTTGCACAATAGGTTACGTCCCTCAATGTAAAGCGACACTCACTCCAGATAACCCAGGAGGAAGTATGTTTTGGACGGAATTATGTTTTATCCTGGTGGCCCTGATGATAGGCGCCAGGATCGGCGGCGTATTTTTAGGGATGGTCGGCGGGTTAGGCGTCGGCGTGATGGTTTTTATTTTTGGCCTGACGCCTTCTACGCCACCGATTGATGTTATTCTGATTATTCTTTCTGTTGTCCTGGCGGCCGCTTCTTTACAGGCCTCCGGCGGGCTGGATTTACTGGTCAAACTGGCGGAAAAAATTCTGCGTCGCCACCCGCGTTACATTACGTTATTAGCGCCGTTTATCTGTTATATCTTCACTTTTATGTCAGGAACGGGGCATGTCGTTTATAGCTTGTTACCGGTTATTTCTGAAGTCGCACGGGATTCTGGTATTCGACCGGAACGTCCTTTATCTATTTCCGTTATCGCATCGCAACAGGCGATCACCGCCAGTCCTATATCTGCCGCCATGGCGGCGATGATTGGTTTAATGGCGCCGTTGGGCGTCTCTATTTCAACCATTATGATGATTTGCGTGCCCGCCACGTTAATCGGCGTAGCGATGGGGGCAATAGCGACCTTTAATAAAGGAAAAGAGTTAAAAGACGATCCGGAATATCAACGTCGGCTTGCTGAAGGGTTAATTAAACCTGCGCAGAAAGAAAGTAAAAATACGGTGGTCACTTCGCGCGCCAAATTGTCGGTGGCGTTATTTCTGACCAGCGCGATCGTTATCGTTCTGTTAGGACTGATTCCGGCGCTGCGGCCCATGGTGGAGACAGCGAAAGGGCTACAACCGCTTTCGATGTCCGCCGCTATCCAGATTACGATGCTCTCTTTTGCCTGCCTGATTGTGTTGTTATGCCGGCCGCAGGTCGATCAAATTATCAGCGGTACGGTATTTCGGGCAGGCGCGCTGGCGATTGTCTGCGCCTTCGGCCTGGCCTGGATGAGTGAGACGTTCGTGAATGGTCATATCGCGTTGATTAAGGCAGAAGTGCAAACTCTATTGCAACAGCATACCTGGCTTATCGCCATTATGATGTTTTTCGTGTCCGCTATGGTCAGCAGCCAGGCGGCAACGACGTTAATTCTGTTGCCGCTGGGGCTGGCGTTAGGGTTGCCCGCTTATGCGTTAATCGGCTCCTGGCCTGCCGTTAACGGCTATTTCTTTATTCCGGTGGCAGGGCAGTGTCTGGCGGCGCTGGCGTTTGACGATACCGGTACGACGCGTATTGGCAAATATGTGCTTAACCATAGTTTTATGCGTCCGGGATTAGTTAACGTGATTGTCTCGGTCATTGTCGGGCTGTTAATAGGAAAAATGGTTCTGGCCTGATTGTTATTAAATTTTTTATAGCACACGTCACTTATTATTTTTAATTCAGAGGAAGAAAATGAAAATTAGAGTTTTCATGGCCACCGTGTTGCTGCTCATCAGCCACTGTGTATTTAGCACAACGTCACTACCGCATATTGTTATTCTCGCGACAGGCGGTACTATCGCCGGGACGGCAGCCAATAATACGCAAACCGCCGGATATAAATCTGGTGAACTTGGCGTGCAAACATTAATAAATGCCGTGCCGGAAATGAATAATATCGCTCGCGTTGACGGCGAGCAGGTGGCGAATATTGGTAGCGAAAATATGACCAGCGATATCATCCTGAAACTTTCACAGAAGGTGAATGCGTTATTGGCGCGGGACGATGTTGACGGTGTGGTTATTACTCATGGCACTGACACGCTCGATGAAACCGCCTACTTTCTTAGAGCCTATCCCATTAGGGCTATTTTACTTGCCATTTTGGTCCTGGGCAGTGCTCAAAATCCTCACGTACTACGTGTACGCTCCGGTTTTTGCGCGCTGTCCGTGTCCAAACTGGCTGCGCCAATAACGCCTACTGGGATAGGCTCTTAATTTGACCGTGAAAAGCGACAAACCGGTGGTGTTTACCGCTGCAATGCGGCCCGCGTCGGCAATCAGCGCCGATGGCGCAAGGGCAGCCTGGACTGGTGTCTGACTCGCTCAACCCGGCGAAGGCGCGAGTGTTGCTGATGACGGCATTAACTCAGACGCGTAATCCGGAACTGATCCAGAGTTATTTCAGTACGTATTAATCATGCAGGCTTGTGCGCCCACCCTTGAAGATGGGCGTACAAGATATTAACGCATGGTCACAAACTCTTCCGATGCGGTCGGGTGAATGGCGACGGTATTATCGAAGTCTTTCTTGGTAGCGCCCATCTTCAGCGCTACCGCGAAGCCCTGCAACATTTCATCCATGCCGAAGCCGATACCGTGGATACCCACAATTTTTTCTTCCGGCCCGACGCAGACCAGCTTCATACGGCACGGCTGGCGGTGCGTCGTCACCGCGGTATACATAGCGGTAAACGATGATTTATAGACTTTCACCTGCTCGTCGCCGTACTGCTCGCGCGCCTGCGGCTCGCTTAACCCGACGGTGCCGATAGGCGGATGGCTAAAGACCACGGTCGGGATGTTGCTGTAGTCCAGATGCTCGTCCGGCTTGTTGTTAAACAGGCGTTCGGAGAGACGGCGACCGGCGGCGACGGCGACTGGCGTTAACTCCACTGCGCCGGTGTTATCGCCAACGGCGTAAATGCCTTCTACGTTCGTGTTCTGCCATTTATCAACGATGATGTAACCTTTTTCATTGGTTTTCACGCCCGCTGCCGCCAGATTAATATTGTCGGTCGACGGTTCGCGACCAATGGCCCAGATCAGGCAATCAACGGTTTCACTGCGGCCATCTTCCAGTTCCAGAGTCAGACTGCCGTCGGCGTTTTTCACTACCGCTTTCGGCACGGCGTGAGTATGCAGTTGCGGGCCTTCGGCGTTCATCACCTCAACCAGCGTTTCGCTAATCATCGGGTCAAAACTGCGCAGCGGCGCATGTTTACGGACAAACAGATGCGTTTTCGCCCCCAGCGCGTTGATAACGCCAGCCAGTTCAACGGCGATATAACCTGCGCCTACCACCGCGACGCGCTCCGGCAAGGCCGACAGCGCAAAGAAACCGTCGGAATCAATGCCGTATTCCACGCCTGGAATGCTCGGATGGCTCGGACGGCCGCCGGTAGCGATCAAAATATGGTCGGCGGTGATGGTTTCGCCGTTCACTTCAATGGTTTTGGCATCGACAAAGCGGGCAAAGCCTTTAATCACATCCACGTTATTTTTGCCCAGCACGTTGTCGTATGAAGTATGGATGCGGTCAATATACGCGGTACGGCTGGCAATCAGCTTGCTCCAGTCGAACTGATTAATCGTGGTGTCAAAACCGTAGTCCGGGCCATACAGATGAATCGCTTCACGAATCTGCGCGGCATGCCACATCACTTTCTTCGGCACGCAGCCCACGTTAACACAGGTGCCGCCCAGCTCTTTGGCTTCGATGAGCGCGCATTTCTGGCCGTACATAGCGGCGCGGTTAATCGAGGCGATACCGCCGCTGCCGCCGCCGATAGCGATGTAATCATAGTGTTTGGTCATGACCGCTCCTTTATGTTCGTTGTCGGACGGATAGATTCTGCGCTACCCGCCAAAATATTCGCGATTGTATACCTGAAGGTGAAAGGTTCCACCGATGGCTGTGATTACTCCGGCACGATCCAGCTTACCGAAGTGTGTCCGTGACCGTTTGGCGCCAACCTGCTGTGCAGCCACGGTAGCACGTTGTTCATCTGCTGCTCCAGTTTCCACGGCGGGTTAACCACGATCATACCGGACGCCGTCATCCCGCGCTGATCGCTGTCCGGGCGGATCGCCAGCTCAATTTGCAGGATTTTACGGATGCCGGTGGCCTCCAGATCATGAATCATGCGCTTAATTTGCTGGCGGAGCACCACCGGATACCATAGCGCGTATGTCCCGGTGGCGAAACGTTTATAACCCTCGCTGATGCCGCTGACTACCGCCTGGTAGTCGGTTTTCATTTCATAAGGCGGGTCAATGAGGATCAGACCGCGGCGGGAAACCGGCGGTAATTTGGCTTTCAGTTGCTGATAGCCGTCAGCGCGTTCCACACGGGCGCGGTTGTCTTTTTGAAACTCCGCGCGCAACAGTGGGAAGTCGCTGGGATGCAATTCCGTGAGTTGCAGACTGTCCTGCTCACGCAGCAACTGGCGGGCGATTAACGGGGAGCCCGGGTAGTAGCGTAACTGCCCGCTGCGGTTGAAATGTTTTACGACGCTAATATACGGTTCCAGTTCGGCGGGCAGATCGTCCTGCTGCCAGATACGGGCGATGCCTTCCAGATACTCTCCGGTACGTTCAGCATGTTCGCTGCCCAACTGATAACGCCCCGCGCCCGCGTGCGTGTCCAGATAGAGAAACGGTTTTTCTTTCTCTTTTAGCGACTCGATGATCAGGCTCTGAACGGTATGTTTAAGGACGTCGGCGTGGTTGCCAGCGTGAAAGCTGTGACGATAACTGAGCATGGATGCAGATATTCCGGGAAGTAAACAAGTTAGCCGATAGTTTACCGCAGATCCGTAGAGATTACCGCTCTTGCGCTTTTATCGCCGTTGGCCAGGAGGAAAAACAAGTAGGCTGTGGCGTCAGAGCGTAAATAACGTCAACGAAGACTTCATAGAGGTACTGCATGTCAAAGTAGTAATCCGCGTTATAGCCGCGAGAGCTGCCAAATTTTCGCAGCAGCAGCGAAGAAGATGAAATTAATTTACGGCCATCTTGCAGATGCTTACTCCGACGGAAAATTTTTCGCCCAGGGAAAATAAAGAAAACAATAAATATCAGTACAATAACCTATAATAACGTGGTCATATACAATCCTTGTATTCCAGAAACGAAAAAGTTGAGAATATTATACATGGGCAGTTTGCGCAAAAATGACAGCGATTGATGCCACGGCCCTGTTTTCAGAAAAACGCCCATGAAAAGCCTATCTGAATTTAACGCTAATTATGCCGCGACGCGTCCACCGACTTACCCCTGCCGGGTCTTATTCTGAAATCGTTTTTATTATGATGATAGTGCTGGTTTTACCTTGTTTAATTGATTAAAATGATAGCGCTAATAATAGAAAAGAAAGGATTCATTGATGTTCCATTATGGAAAATGTGTCGTTCGCACGCTGTTTTTATTACTGGTTTGCTGTTCGCTGTCGGGCTGTCTTTCATTTGGGCTGATACTTGCCACCGATAAAGATGGCAATCGTCATCAGTCTACCTGGAAATCGGATACCGTTACCGCGCTTTCCTTAGGTAAAGATAGCAACGGGAAAACGGGCTGGGTGTTTGTTGGCGAACATTTTGACTACCTGTTGACCCAGGGCGGCGATAATGTGGTGGCGCTGTTAAAAGATGCGACTATTCGCCGGGATAAAATGCGAGTAAAGGATGGTGTTAAATTCCTGATTGATACAGATAAGAAGGAGTTTACGGGGGAAGTCAATGTGACTTACGCCTGGGTGGACGAGAAAGATAAACTGGCGGCGGTAGGCTATGGGTTTATTTGTGCAGACGGCGCGGTAAATTGCACGCTATCCGTCATGGACCTGAAGGGGACTATCCATCAGAAAAATAAAGATCAGAGCGTTACTCAGCAGCTAGCGTTTTACCATCCTTTCACCGTTGAGTTCTATCAGTATCAGCGCAGTATGTCCGGGGCAAAATTTGGCAGAGTGTTGCTGCCGGTAACTTTGGCGCTGGATATTGTCACTATGCCGCTACAGCTACTGATCTTCAGTCGTTAAAATTGGATTCAGCAGCAATGCCTACGTTCGGATGCTGGCGTTGCTGCACGGGTGAAATGAGCGCCCACCATCATTGAAATTCCCCCAACTATCCCCCATTCTAGATCCATAGCGAAAGCGCGATAGAGCGCTTCATTTCTTTTTTAGACCAGGACTGCGCATATGACCAATCCATTACTAACGTCTTTTTCACTGCCGCCTTTTTCTGCAATTAAACCGGAGCATGTGGTGCCTGCGGTCACCAAAGCGTTGGCCGATTGCCGGGCAGCGGTAGAAGGCGTTGTGGCGCATGGCGCGCCGTATAGCTGGGAAAACCTCTGCCAGCCGTTGGCGGAAGCCGACGATGTTCTGGGGCGTATTTTCTCGCCAATTAGCCACTTAAACTCGGTGAAAAATAGTCCGGAGCTGCGTGAAGCCTACGAACAGACGCTGCCGCTGCTGTCTGAATACAGCACCTGGGTTGGGCAACATGAAGGACTGTACAACGCGTACCGCGACCTGCGCGACGGCGATCATTACGCCACTCTGAATACCGCGCAGAAGAAAGCGGTCGATAACGCGCTGCGTGATTTTGAACTGTCCGGCATCGGTCTGCCGAAAGAGAAACAGCAGCGTTACGGCGAAATCGCCACTCGCCTGTCTGAGCTGGGCAACCAGTACAGCAATAATGTGCTCGATGCCACCATGGGCTGGACGAAGCTCATCACCGACGAAGCCGAACTGGCGGGAATGCCGGAAAGCGCGCTCGCCGCCGCTAAAGCCCAGGCGGAAGCCAAAGAGCAGGAAGGTTACCTGCTGACCCTGGATATCCCGAGCTATCTGCCGGTCATGACCTACTGCGACAACCAGGCGTTGCGCGAAGAGATGTATCGCGCCTATTCCACTCGCGCCTCCGACCAGGGGCCGAACGCCGGTAAGTGGGATAACAGCCCGGTGATGGAAGAAATTCTTGCGCTGCGCCATGAACTGGCGCAACTGCTGGGCTTCGAAAATTATGCCCATGAATCGCTGGCCACCAAAATGGCGGAAAATCCGCAGCAGGTGCTCGATTTCTTAACCGATCTGGCGAAACGCGCCCGCCCGCAGGGGGAGAAAGAGTTGGCCCAGCTGCGCGCCTTCGCCAAAGCCGAATTTGGCGTTGAGGAGCTGCAACCGTGGGATATCGCGTACTACAGTGAAAAGCAAAAACAGCACCTGTACAGCATCAGCGATGAGCAGCTACGTCCGTACTTCCCGGAAGACAAAGCCGTGAATGGCCTGTTTGAAGTGGTGAAACGTATTTACGGCATCACCGCCAAAGAGCGTACTGACGTTGATGTCTGGCACCCGGAAGTGCGTTTCTTTGAACTGTATGACGAAAATAACGAGCTGCGCGGCAGCTTCTACCTTGACCTGTACGCACGCGAACACAAACGCGGCGGGGCGTGGATGGACGACTGTGTCGGCCAGATGCGTAAAGCGGACGGCACATTGCAAAAGCCGGTCGCTTATCTGACCTGTAATTTCAACCGTCCGGTGAACGGTAAACCCGCTCTGTTTACCCATGACGAAGTGATCACCCTGTTCCACGAGTTTGGTCATGGCCTGCATCATATGCTGACCCGCATTGAGACCGCCGGGGTCTCCGGTATCAGCGGCGTGCCGTGGGACGCGGTCGAACTGCCAAGCCAGTTTATGGAAAACTGGTGCTGGGAGCCGGAAGCGCTGGCGTTTATCTCCGGCCACTATGAGACCGGCGAACCGTTGCCGAAGGAGCTGCTGGATAAAATGCTGGCGGCGAAAAACTATCAGGCGGCGCTGTTTATTCTGCGTCAGCTGGAGTTCGGTCTGTTTGATTTCCGTCTGCATGCGGAATTTAACCCGCAGCAAGGAGCGAAAATTCTTGAGACGCTCTTTGAAATCAAAAAACAGGTCGCCGTGGTGCCGTCACCGACATGGGGCCGCTTCCCACATGCGTTCAGCCATATCTTTGCTGGCGGCTATGCGGCAGGCTACTACAGCTATCTGTGGGCCGACGTACTGGCAGCGGACGCTTATTCCCGCTTTGAGGAGGAAGGCATTTTCAACCGTGAGACCGGTCAGTCGTTCCTTGATAACATCCTGACTCGCGGTGGTTCTGAAGAGCCGATGGAACTCTTTAAACGCTTCCGTGGCCGTGAACCACAACTGGACGCGATGCTGGAGCATTACGGGATTAAAGGCTGATTTTACGTGCAAATCTGCTTAATGGATGAAACGGGCGCCACAGACGGCGCCTTATCTGTTCTGGCTGCCCGCTGGGGACTGGAGCATGACGAAGACAACCCGATGGCGCTGGTGATGACGCCGCAACATCTGGAGCTGCGCAAGCGCGACGAACCGAAACTCGGCGGCATTTTCGTCGATTTTGTCGGCGGGGCGATGGCGCACCGGCGCAAGTTTGGCGGCGGGCGCGGCGAAGCGGTGGCGAAAGCCGTCGGTATCAAAGGCGATTATCTGCCGGATGTGGTCGATGCCACGGCGGGGCTGGGGCGCGATGCGTTTGTGCTGGCGTCCGTCGGTTGCCGCGTGCGGATGCTGGAGCGTAATCCGGTGGTCGCCGCGTTGCTCGATGACGGTCTGACGCGCGGCTACGCCGATGCGGATATTGGCGGCTGGCTTCAGGAGCGTTTGCAGTTGATTCATGCTTCCAGCCTGACGGCGTTAACCGATATCACGCCGCGCCCGCAGGTGGTCTACCTCGATCCGATGTTTCCTCACCGGCAGAAAAGCGCGCTGGTGAAGAAAGAGATGCGGGTGTTTCAGTCGTTGGTGGGGCCGGATCTCGACGCCGACGGACTGCTGGAGCCGGCGCGTCAGTTGGCGACCAAACGCGTGGTGGTTAAACGTCCCGATTATGCGCCGCCGCTGGCGGATGTCGCGACGCCCAACGCCATCGTTACCAAAGGGCATCGGTTTGATATTTATGCCGGAACCCCTCTGACGGAGTAACGGATTGCCCGATGGCGTTGCGCTTATCGGGCCTACGATTCTCAATTATTTGTAGGCCGGATAAGGCGTAAGCCGCATCCGGCACTGAGTATTACTGTTCGGTACCTGGCGTATTAATCATTCGGTTTAACCACGGCACCATAATGGCCATCACCACGGTGACCGCCAGTGTTACCAGACCAATTTTGCTAAAGACGCCGGTATAAATGGGCAGCGTCTGCAACGGATCGGTGATGTTTTCCGGTACGGCAGTGAAGGTCGCCACATAACCGCCGAGCAGGAAGGCGGCGGCCTGGGTCAGGAACCACATTCCCAGAATAAAGCCCATCAGATGCTGCGGCACCAGAGCGGCGACCATTGCCAGTCCCAGCGCGCTAATCAGCAGCTCGCCCAGACTCTGGAACAGATACACCAGCACGATAAACCACGGCGACGTCAATCCTTGCGCATCGGCAAACCACATCCCGGCGGCGGCGGCGGTCAGAAAACCCAGCGCGCAGAGGAACATGCCGAGCGTAAACTTCATCGGCATAGTCAGATCTTTGCCTTTGCTACCCAGTCGGGTGTAAATCGCTGCCAGTACCGGACTGGCCACGACCACCCAGAATGGGTTCAGCGCCTGAAAACTCACCGGGTTAATGGCGAATCCAAGAATTTCATGATGCACGTTATTAATCGCAAAGAAGTTCAGCGAGGTAGGCATCTGCGCATACAGAATGTAAAACAGCACGGCTTCAATCATCAGAATAAACGCCACGAACATTTTATTGCGGCCGGTTTTATCCAGACGAAACGCTTCGCGAAAGAAGAAAATAGTGACGACGATAGAAAGGATGATGAGCACCAGATTGGCAATCTTAACGTTGTGCATCAGCCAGGCGCAGAGGAAAATCATGACGACGGTGCCGAGTAGTACCAGCAGCAAATTGCGAAAACGTAGCGGTTTATGATCCGGTTCAGAACCGATATTTTTCACCATGCCACGGCAGGCGAAGTACACCAGAAGCGCAACAATTAAACCAGCGCCGCACAGATTATAGGTCACCGCATAGCCAAATTTATCGGCAATCACCGGCGCCAGCGATAGCGATAACAAAGAACCGATGTTAATCGACATATAAAACAGGGTGAAAGCGCCATCCAGCCGGGGATCTTTAGGCTGATAGCATTTAGAGAGCAGGCTGGCGGGATTGGCTTTAAATAACCCGTTGCCCACGGCAATCGTACCCAGTGCGATAAAAATCAGATCGGGATTTAATAGCGACATGCCGGTCATAAAATAGCCAATCGCCAGCACAATTGCGCCCAGGACCAGGGTGCGTTTAGTCCCTAACAGATGGTCGCCAACATAGCCGCCGATGGAGATCAGGCCATAAACCAGCGCCGCAAAAGCGCCAAAGGTAATAAAGGCCTGTTCCTGAGAAAAACCCAATTGTTTAACGAAAAAGACCGCCAGGATGCCCTGGACGCCGTAATAGCCAAATCGTTCCCATAATTCTACAAAAAAGATCATGAAAAATGGACGAGGTTGCTGCAGCAAGCCCGTAGGTGCAGTTGTATTCATATTCCTTCGCCTTTTAATGCCATCCCGAAACGTATGAGCGCGTATATCAAAACGCGCCGAAAAGACTTACCCTGATATAGACTGCGGTTATTAGCCTGATCAATAGGTTATTATACAAATGATACGCAAACTAATTAGTGGATCACACTAATTATGTTTGGTGTGATGGAATGATGTACTGAGTACTGCGAAGAAGGGGGGATAAACAAAACGCCCACATAAGCGGGCGTTGTTGTTGATAGCCGGAATTTGCCTGATGGTTCAGGCCAACCTGATTGACTATAGACCAGATGCGGTCTTAGCCGCCAGCCGGTACGGCAAGTATTACTCTTCTTCGTCGCGCAGCGGCACAATCAGCATGTCAACGTGAACGGTGTTGATCAGCTGGCGCGCAGAAGACATCAGTTTGCTCCAGAAGTCCTGGTGATGACCGCAAACGACCAGATCCATATCGTATTTCTTGATGGCGTCAACCAGCACCTGGCCCAAATCGCCGCTACCGCTCAGGGTTTCAGTGATAGGGTAGCCAGCGTTGGTAGACAGCTCGGTCAGCGCGTGGTGGGTTTCTTCGGAGATACGTTTCTGCATATCGCCCAGATTGACGTCAATCAGACCGGTGTACAGGTCTGAATAATTCACATCAACGTGGATGAGGGAGATTTTCGCGTTGTAGGGGCGCGCCATAGAGACCGCTTTTTCAACCAGAACTTTACTTTCCGGGGAGAGATCAACTGCGATAAGAATGTGTTTATAAGCCATAGTGTTACTCCTTCCATAAGTTGTCGATGACCATTGAGCTACTGGCGTTTCTTATGCCGCCGCGTCACCCGCGTCCTGCGAACTCTATGCGCGGGGCTAGCTCAGCCGTTTACCATAACTATCCTTACATTATAGCGACCAGGATAATCCGTCAATCTGCCTTGCTTGCCAGTTAGTTAAACAAAATTTTCAGGGAATTGCATTGATAGTGATTAACCTTCTGGTAAAAAAATTAACTGATCTCCTACAATGTGTATAAGAGCCGTTCGAATGCGGAGCGCTAATATGACGGCTTTCGTAGTACTCTTTCACTGATTGTCTGGCAGGGTATCGGGGAGCGGTAGTCCCGGAGAGGAACTCCGTGGGCGGGTCGCCGGGGAGGAGATATGATAAGCACCGTCTCACTATTCTGGGCTTTATGTGTCGTTTGCATTGTTAATATGGCGCGCTATTTCTCATCGCTACGCGCACTGTTAGTGGTACTTCGTGGTTGCGATCCTTTGCTCTATCAATATGTCGATGGCGGCGGCTTCTTTACCACGCATGGTCAGCCCAACAAACAGGTGCGCCTGGTATGGTATATCTACGCTCAGCGCTATCGCGATCATCATGATGAAGAATTTATTCGCCGTTGTGAACGCGTGCGCCGCCAGTTTCTGCTGACCAGCGCGTTATGCGGTTTGGTGGTGGTGAGCTTGATTGCGCTCATGATTTGGCACTGAATGAAAAAAGCGGGCCAGTTTCCTGACCCGCTCGTATTAGATAAGCCTCCCGGATGACGCCGCTTGTAGCGGCCTGTCAGGCCTGTGTTGCTTCATTCTGACAGGCCGGATTAGCGACAGCGCTATCCGGCCCATTTGGCTTAAATAATCTTCAGGGAAAGCCAGTACAGCACGCCGGAAAGAATAATCGCCGCCGGTAACGTAAATACCCAGGCCATCAGAATGCTGGTCACGGTTTTACGCTGCAACCCGCCGCCATCAACGACCATGGTTCCCGCCACTGAAGAGGAGAGTACGTGAGTGGTAGAAACTGGCATACCGGTGTAGCTGGCAAGACCGATAGAGACTGCCGCCGTCATCTGCGCCGACATTCCCTGCGCATACGTCATGCCTTTTTTACCAATTTTCTCGCCGATAGTGGTCGCCACGCGACGCCAGCCGATCATCGTACCAATACCCAGCGCCAACGCCACTGCCATAATGATCCACACCGGCGCATACTCAATGGTGCTTAACATATCGGTCTTCAGCTTTTTCAGCAGGCGCTGGTCATCACTGCTTACGCCAGGCAATTTCACGACTTTGTCGGTCGTGTCGGAAATGCACAGCATAATGCGACGCAACTGACTACGCTGTTCAACGCTTAACTTGTCGTAGCTTTCCACGTTTGCCAGCATCCCTTTCGCACGGTTAAGCGCGTTAATGGTGTTAGCCGGATGGCAGTGGAATTCAGTCGGTTCAGTCGCGCCCGGTTCCGGAGACGGAATCAGTTGGTCAACGCCGGTGACGGCTTTCAGCAGGTCAGGACGCTGCTCAAAGTACGTTTCGACATTGTTGATAGCATCGCGCGTACGGGTGATTTCGTAGCTGGAGGCATTCATATTGACCACGAAACCCGCAGGCGCGACGCCAATCAGCACCAGCATGACCAGGCCAATGCCTTTCTGACCATCGTTCGCGCCATGCGAAAACGCCACGCCGATAGCTGAGAGGATCAGCGCGATACGCGTCCAGAACGGCGGCTTTTTCTTGCCGTCTTTCTTTTCACGTTCGGCTGGCGTCAGGTGGATACGGGCGCGTTTCTTAGTACCGCTCCAGTAGCGGCGCAGCAAGAAAATCAGACCGCCGGCGAATACCAGACCGACAATAGGGGAGATAATGAGTGAACCGAAAATATTGATAACTTTCGGGATGTTAAGCGCATCCACCACTGACGTGCCGGTCATCATCGCATTGGTTAAACCGATGCCGATAATGGCGCCAATCAGCGTGTGGGAACTGGACGCCGGCAACCCGAAATACCAGGTGCCGAGGTTCCAGATAATCGCCGCCAGCAACATGGAAAAGACCATAGCGAGGCCGTGCGCGGAACCCATGTTGAGCAGGAGATCCGTTGGTAGCATATGCACAATGGCATACGCCACGCTGAGACCCCCCAGCAAAACGCCAAAAAAGTTAAACACCGCCGCCATGACAACCGCCAGCTGCGAACGCATCGCACGGGTGTAAATCACGGTTGCGACTGCATTGGCTGTGTCATGGAAGCCGTTAATCGCTTCGTAGAACAGCACAAAAGCCAGAGCAAGCAATAATAAAAGCCCGGTATGTAAATCCAGGCCAGCAAACAAATGTAGCATAGGACGTTACGCCATTTTGAGGACATGAACGCGGCGCATTATCAGTGACTTTGGCGGCGCGGGCAAAGTGAAATATAGACTTTTTTTGATGTACTTCGTGCTTTGTTTGATATCACTAAAGAATTATCTTATATATTTCAGATAAATACCATTTTCAGGCGCTTTTCGCGCTGGTGCGACCACTGAGGAAACTTTACAATTCCCGCCCGAATTTGAGAGAGGAAGGCGACGTGGAAAGGTTTGATGCCGTTATTATAGGCGCTGGCGCAGCGGGCATGTTTTGCGCCGCGCAGGCAGGACAGGCGGGTAGCCGCGTGCTGCTCATCGATAATGGCAAGAAGCCAGGACGTAAAATCCTCATGTCCGGTGGTGGACGCTGCAACTTTACTAATCTTTATGTTGAGCCTGCTGCGTATTTGAGCCAGAACCCCCATTTTTGCAAATCAGCATTAGCCCGCTATACCCAGTGGGACTTTATCGATCTGGTCGGCAGGTATGGGATAGCCTGGCATGAGAAAACGCTGGGACAGCTTTTTTGCGATGATTCCGCCCAACGCATTGTCGATATGCTGGTTGCCGAGTGCGACAAAGGCGGCGTAACGATGCGCCTGCGTAGCGAGGTACTGAGCGTCGAGCGTGATGAGTCGGGTTTCGTACTGGCGTTGAACGGCGAGACGGTGACTACGCAAAAGCTGGTGATTGCCAGCGGCGGCCTGTCGATGCCGGGGCTTGGCGCATCACCGTTTGGCTATAAAATCGCCGAACAGTTTGGTCTCAAGGTGTTGCCGACGCGCGCCGGGCTGGTGCCCTTTACGCTACATAAGCCGCTGTTAGAACAGCTCCAGACGCTGTCTGGCGTCTCTGTGCCCTGCGTAATTACCGCCCGCAATGGCACGGTATTTCGGGAAAACCTACTTTTTACCCATCGTGGGCTGTCCGGCCCCGCTGTTTTACAGATTTCCAGCTACTGGCAACCGGGCGAGTTAGTGAGCATTAACTTATTGCCGGACCTCTCGCTGGAAGACGTTCTCAATGAACAGCGTAACGCGCACCCGAACCAGAGTCTGAAGAACACGCTGGCGATGCATCTGCCGAAACGGTTGGTGGAGTGTTTACAACAGTTGGGGCACATCCCGGATGTATCGCTCAGGCAGTTGAACGTTCGTGACCAGCAGGCGTTGGTTGACACGCTTACGGCCTGGCAAGTGCAGCCTAACGGCACCGAAGGCTATCGGACAGCGGAAGTGACGCTGGGCGGCGTGGATACAAACGAACTATCATCGCGGACTATGGAAGCGCGCCGCGTGCCGGGTCTCTATTTTATCGGCGAAGTGATGGATGTCACCGGCTGGTTGGGCGGCTATAACTTCCAGTGGGCGTGGTCGAGCGCCTGGGCCTGCGCGCAGGATTTGGCGGCAAAACGCTAAGTACCATTACAAACAATAAGCGAATAGACATCCCGGACAGAGGTGTTAGTATCGATTTATAGCAGTTATGAGTATGCGTGTTTCATTTACGGCCAGGAACGCTGATGATGACAACATTACTCCCTCTTTTCCGGGTACCTACATCATTCACTCCCTTTGACGGCGAGCGCTTCATCGGCGTCTGTTCGTCGTCTGGCCCCTTTTCTTTTTTCATTCTTATCCCGAATGGAAACCCCCGCTGAGCGCACGCCCGGCGGATTTTGTGACACGCATGGTTAGACAACAGGGATTACGGCGGGTCGATTATGGACAAAATGAAGCGTCATCTGGTGTGGTGGGGAGCGGGGATTCTTGTGGCGATGGCCGCGATAGCCTGGTGGATGCTGCGCCCTGCGGGAATACCGGAGGGATTTGCCGCCAGCAACGGCAGAATTGAAGCCACCGAAGTGGATATTGCCACTAAGATTGCCGGGCGTATTGATACCATCCTCGTTTCGGAAGGGCAGTTCGTTCGTCAGGGCGAGGTGCTGGCGAAAATGGATACCCGCGTATTGCAGGAGCAGCGGCTGGAGGCGATTGCGCAGATTAAAGAGGCCGAGAGCGCGGTTGCCGCCGCCCGTGCCTTGCTGGAGCAACGCCAGAGTGAAATGCGCGCCGCGCAGTCGGTCGTCAAACAGCGGGAAGCTGAGCTGGACTCCGTCTCTAAACGTCACGTGCGTTCCCGTTCGCTGTCGCAGCGTGGCGCGGTATCTGTACAACAGTTAGATGACGATCGCGCGGCGGCGGAAAGCGCGCGCGCCGCCCTGGAGACCGCCAAAGCGCAGGTATCTGCGGCAAAAGCGGCGATTGAGGCGGCGCGTACCAGTATTATCCAGGCGCAAACGCGCGTGGAAGCGGCGCAGGCGACCGAGCGGCGTATTGTCGCCGACATCGACGACAGCGAATTAAAAGCGCCGCGCGATGGACGCGTGCAGTACCGCGTTGCGGAGCCGGGCGAAGTGTTATCGGCTGGCGGCCGGGTGTTGAACATGGTCGATCTCAGCGATGTTTATATGACATTTTTCCTGCCGACCGAACAGGCGGGGTTGTTGAAGATCGGCGGCGAAGCGCGACTGGTGCTGGACGCCGCGCCGGATCTGCGTATTCCGGCGACGATCAGTTTTGTCGCCAGCGTGGCGCAGTTCACGCCCAAAACCGTGGAAACCCACGATGAACGGCTGAAGCTGATGTTCCGCGTCAAAGCGCGTATTCCGCCAGAGCTGCTGCGACAGCATCTGGAATATGTCAAAACCGGTTTGCCGGGAATGGCCTGGGTTCGTCTGGATGAGCGCGTGCCCTGGCCTGACGATCTGAACGTGAGGCTGTCGCAATGACGTCGCTGACGCTGGTGCCTGTTCCTCCCGTGGCGCAGCTTGAGGGGGTGAGCCAGCATTACGGAAAAACGGTCGCGCTGAACAATATCACGCTGGACATTCCCGCCCGTAGTATGGTCGGGCTGATTGGTCCGGACGGGGTGGGTAAGTCGAGCCTGCTGTCGCTGATTTCTGGCGCGCGGGTGATTGAGCAAGGGAACGTTATCGTCCTGGGCGGCGATATGCGCGATGCGAAACATCGCCGCGACGTCTGTCCGCGCATCGCCTGGATGCCGCAGGGGCTGGGGAAAAACCTTTATCACACGTTATCGGTTTATGAGAACGTCGATTTTTTCGCTCGTCTCTTTGGTCATGACAAAGCTGAACGCGAAGCGCGTATTACCGAGCTGCTGAACAGCACCGGCCTGGCGCCGTTTCGTGACCGTCCTGCCGGGAAGCTGTCCGGTGGGATGAAACAAAAGCTGGGGCTGTGCTGTGCGCTGATTCATGACCCGGAATTGCTGATTCTTGATGAGCCTACCACCGGCGTGGACCCGCTCTCCCGCGCTCAGTTCTGGGACTTAATCGACAGTATCCGCCAGCGCCAGACCAATATGAGCGTGTTGGTCGCAACGGCCTATATGGAAGAGGCGGAGCGTTTTGACTGGCTGGTGGCGATGAATGCGGGCGAGATACTGGCAACCGGCAGCGCGCAGCAACTGCGGGCAAAAACCCATAGCGCGACGCTGGAACAGGCGTTTATCGCCCTGTTGCCAGAAGCGCAGCGCCAGGCGCATAAGCCAGTGGTGATCCCGCCGTATCACGCTGAGCAGGAAGAGATTGCCATTGAGGCGAAAGATCTGACCATGCGCTTCGGTAAGTTCGTCGCGGTTGACCATGTTAATTTCCGCATTCCGCGCGGCGAGATTTTTGGCTTCCTCGGTTCAAACGGTTGCGGCAAATCGACCACCATGAAAATGCTGACCGGTCTGCTTCCCGCCAGCGAAGGCCAGGCCTGGCTATTTGGCCAGCCGGTAGACCCGAACGACATCGATACCCGTCGCCGGGTCGGGTATATGTCGCAGGCTTTTTCGCTCTATAACGAACTCACCGTGCGGCAGAATCTGGAACTTCATGCCCGCCTGTTTCATATTCCGCCAGCGGAGATCCCGGCGCGCGTCGCGCAGATGATCGAACGCTTTATGCTAACGGAGGTGGAAGATACGCTCCCCGCTTCGTTGCCGCTCGGTATCCGCCAGCGTTTATCGCTGGCGGTAGCGGTGATCCATCGCCCGGAAATGCTGATTCTTGATGAGCCAACGTCCGGCGTTGATCCGGTCGCCAGGGATATGTTCTGGCAGCTTATGGTCGATCTTTCGCGTCAGGATAAGGTGACGATTTTTATCTCGACCCATTTTATGAACGAAGCGGAACGTTGCGACCGAATGTCATTGATGCACGCCGGTAAAGTGCTCGCCAGCGGTACGCCGCAGGAATTGGTGCAACAGCGGGGCGCGGCCAATCTGGAGGCGGCGTTTATTTCCTGGCTACAGGAAGCTGCGGGAGCGGCGCCTGAAACCCCAATACCGCCATCCCAGACGCCCGCCGCGTCAGGTAAACCGTCGCGGCAGGGATTGAGCTTCCGGCGTTTGTTCAGCTACAGTCGCCGCGAAGCGCTGGAGCTACGCCGCGATCCGGTACGTTCCACGCTGGCGCTGCTGGGAACGGTAATTCTGATGCTGATTATGGGCTATGGCATCAGTATGGACGTGGAGAACCTGCGTTTTGCCGTACTCGACCGCGATCAAACCGTCAGCAGCCAGGCATGGTCGCTCAATCTGGCGGGATCGCGCTATTTTATCGAACAGCCGCCGCTCGCCAGCTATGACGAGCTTGACCGGCGGATGCGTTCGGGAGAGTTGGCGGTTGCCATTGAGATCCCGCCTAATTTTGGCCGCGATATTGCTCGCGGTACGCCAGCGCAGATTGGCGTCTGGGTGGATGGCGCCATGCCCAGCCGCGCCGAGACGGTGAAGGGGTACGTTCAGGCGATGCACCAAAGCTGGCTGCAGGAGGCGGCAAGTCGTCAGCCGAACCCGGTTAAACAGGTCGGGCTGCTCAATATTGAAACGCGCTATCGTTATAACCCGGATGTGAAAAGTCTGCCCGCTATCGTTCCGGCGGTCATTCCGCTGCTGCTCATGATGATCCCGTCAATGCTTAGCGCCCTGAGCGTGGTGCGGGAGAAAGAGTTGGGGTCGATGATTAATCTGTACGTAACGCCGACGACGCGCAGCGAATTTTTGCTGGGTAAACAACTGCCGTATATCGCGCTGGGTATGCTGAACTTCTTGCTACTGTGCGCGCTGTCGGTCTTTGTGTTCGGCGTGCCGCTGAAAGGCAGCTTTCTCTCGCTTACCCTCGCGGCGCTACTTTACGTCATCATCGCCACCGGTCTGGGGCTGCTGATCTCCACGTTTATGAAGAGCCAAATCGCCGCTATTTTTGGGACGTCGATTATTACCCTCATTCCGGCAACACAATTTTCCGGCATGATCGATCCGGTGGCTTCGCTGGAAGGACCGGGAAGATGGATCGGCGAGATCTACCCGACCAGTCATTTTCTGACGATCGCGCGCGGGACGTTTTCCAAAGCGTTGGATCTGTCCGATCTCTGGCCGTTATTTATGCCGTTACTGATTGCCGTCCCGGTGGTGATGGGTCTGAGCATTCTGCTGCTGAAAAAACAGGAGGGGTAATGCGCGGATTACGTAATATTTATAACCTCGGCGTTAAAGAACTGCGCAGTCTGCTGGGCGACAAAGCGATGCTGGCGCTGATCGTCTTCGCCTTTACGATTTCGGTTTACTCCTCTGCTACCGTCCTGCCCGGTTCGTTGCATCTTGCCCCTATCGCCATCGCCGATATGGATCAGTCGCAGTTGTCGAACCGTATTGTGAATAGTTTTTACCGCCCGTGGTTTCTGCCGCCGGAGATGATTACGGCAACGGAAATGGATGCCGGACTGGATGCCGGACGCTATACCTTTGCGGTCAATATTCCGCCGAATTTCCAGCGTGATGTGCTGGCCGGACGTCAGCCTGATATTCAGGTTAACGTCGATGCGACGCGCATGAGTCAGGCGTTTACCGGCAACAGTTATATCCAGAATATTATTAGCGGCGAGGTCAACAGCTTTGTGGCGCGCGCGCGGGGAGATAGCGTTCAGCCGGTGTCGCTGGAGATTCGGATGCGCTTTAACCCAAATCTGGACCCGGCGTGGTTTGGCGGCGTGATGGCGATTATCAACAACATTACCATGCTGGCGATAGTGCTGACCGGATCGGCGCTGATCCGCGAGCGAGAACACGGCACGGTAGAGCATCTGTTGGTGATGCCGGTCACGCCCTTTGAGATCATGATGGCAAAAGTATGGTCGATGGGGCTGGTTGTGCTGGTGGTTTCCGGTTTGTCTTTGATGCTGATGGTGAAAGGCGTGCTTGGCGTACCGATTGAAGGATCGATCCCATTGTTTATGTTGGGCGTGGCGCTGAGCCTGTTCGCCACCACTTCAATTGGGATTTTTATGGGCACCATCGCCCGTTCGATGCCGCAGCTGGGGTTATTAATGATTCTGGTGCTGTTGCCGCTACAAATGCTCTCCGGCGGTTCCACGCCGCGCGAAAGTATGCCGCAGGCGGTGCAGGATATTATGCTGACCATGCCGACGACGCATTTTGTCAGCCTTGCCCAGGCTATTCTTTATCGCGGCGCAGGTTTGAGTATCGTCTGGCCGCAGTTCCTGACCCTGCTGGCGATAGGCGGCGTGTTCTTCCTGATAGCGCTGTTACGCTTCAGAAAAACGATTGGCACAATGGCGTAAACATTATTGCCGGATGGCGGCTGCGCCTCATCCGGCCTACAAACGACAGACGTGCGAGCGTAGGCCGGGCAAGCGAAGCGCCCCCGGCGTTAGTCTTCTTTCGGCAAACACTGCAAGTGGCCGTGGCGCACGCCGCGCTGGGCGATAACATCATCGGCAAAATGCTGTACGTCGCCCATATCGCCCTTCAGAACGGCGATCTCCAGACAGTCATCGTGGTTGATATGGACGTGCAGCGTGGCGACGGATAAATCATGATGATGATGCTGGGTGGAGACGATGCGGCTGGCTAAATCCCGTTTCTCATGTTCATAAACATATGAAAGTACCGCGAAACCCTGTGTACCGTGTTCCTGGGTGGCCTCCTGCGCCAGAGCGCCGCGCAGAATATCACGGATCGCTTCGGAGCGATTATTGTAGCCGCGTCGCTGGCTCAGGCTGTCCAGCGTTTCCAGTAAATCGTCATCGAGGGTGATGGTGACACGTTGCATCTGACTTAAACCTTTTGGTATGGCGCGTCGGCGCATGGGAAGCTCCGCATTTTGTAACACACGTCCGCCGCCAGAGGGAAAAATTAATGTGTCATAACGCTTTTGTTATCGTCTGCGGCGTCAGCGTAAACGGTGTGGGGGTACAGACTGCCAGACTGAGCGTATCGAGCTGACACTGGCTGACCGACAAGGCAGAGGGCAACGTGCTGTCCACGCTGACGATTTGCCAGGCGCTGCCGCCGCGTTGTTTTACGATGGCTTCTTTACGCGTCCAGATACGCCAGAAGGCCGCCAGTTGTCGCTCCGGACGTTCCGCTTCCATTTCAGCATGTTCGCCGAGGCTGAATACCGCATTTGCCAGCGAACGCCAGTTATCGCGCGGGCGGATCACTTCAATATCGCAGCCGACTTCACCTTCGTCGCTAAGCAACAGAGCAATAGTGTCGCCGCTATGGCTGAGGTTAAACCACAGCGGCGTTCCGGCGGAAAAAGCCGGTTTACCCTGTTCGCCATACACCATCTCCGGTAGCGGCGAGAGCGCACGGGAAAGCAGCACGCGCCCGGCCAGCCAGCTTGCCCGGCGAACGCCCTGCGGCGCCTGAGCGATTAACGCGTCGGGCAATTGACCTGCGCTTAATGTTGACACTTTTCCCAGAACGACCTGGTACATATCAGGACCAACGTTGCCTATGAAGAAGAGGAGATTGTAGCATCTGTCGCCTCATCCCGGTAAACGGCTTTTCGGTCGGCCTGGCCCCAGTAAGATCGCCAGTTTGCTGCCGCCTTTAGTGGTTTCCATCCAGATTTTGCAGACGCTGGTCAAAGGAACGGACAAGAGCATCCCGACCGGGCCTAATAGCCATCCCCAGACCAGTAACGAAAGAAATACCACCAGCGTGGACATTCCCAGACGATGGCCCATCATGCGTGGCTCCATAATGTTGCCAATCACCATATGGACCACCAAAAAGAGCGCGCCGACCAGTACGCACTCGTAAAAACCGTTAAATAACAGCGCCTGAATCATGGGGGGAACGGCGGAAATCACCGAGCCGATATTAGGAACGTAATTGAGCAAAAAGGCCAGTACGCCCCACATTAGCGCAAACTGAATACCCATTAACGCCAGTCCCAGCCAGATAATCGCGCCCGTCCATAAACTGAGCAGCGTTTTCAGCGCCAGATAATGCGAGACGCCTTTCAGGGCGCGGTGCAGGCCGGCAATATGGATTTGTGGATTGTTTAGCGCGAAACGTAATTTATAAGGCACGTGACGCACCTCAAACAGCATAAAAACCACGGTCATCACCAGCAGCACAATGCTTGCCATCGCGCCCGATACGCCGGTCATTAATGTTGTGGTGAAGAGCATGATTTTATCGGAATCCATCCCGCGGAGCATACGTTCCGGAGACATATGTAAATTCAGGAAGGGCATTAACTCCTGAAGGTGTAAGACCTTACGCGTCAGCTCCTTGCTGTATTTAGGCAGCATAGCGATAAATTCATTAAGCGATGCGGCAAGCACACCCACCAGCGCGGTAAGCACGATCAGCATGACAACCACCACGATAGTAATCGCCAGCGGTCGCTTCACGCCCCGGCGAATAAACCAGGTCACTAATGGATTAAGAACAATGGCGAAAAAGAGCGCCAGCAAGAGTTGTACAATAATATCCGCCGCGGCATGAAGCCCGGCGAGAATAATAACCAGGGAGGCCAGTTTCAGCAGAATATGCATACCCGTTTTGTCGGGTTGAGCGGTTGCCATGAAGTTTTCCTTGTTGTGTTTTTTTCTAAGTGTAGCGGCTGCCCTGATACCGATAATCTGAATCTCACTACTGATTTTCACCGCGCGCCATGATAGAAAAGAAAACATGTTGTAAAAATGCGGTGATACTCATGCCCGAACCCGTCGCTGAACCGGCGCTAAACGGATTGCGCCTCAATCTGCGTATTGTCTCCATTGTGATGTTTAACTTTGCCAGCTACCTGACCATCGGCCTGCCGCTCGCCGTCTTGCCAGGCTATGTGCATGATGCGATGGGATTCAGCGCGTTCTGGGCGGGGCTTATTATCAGCCTGCAATACTTCGCCACTCTGTTAAGCCGTCCCCATGCCGGGCGGTATGCGGATGTATTAGGGCCGAAAAAAATCGTTGTCTTTGGCTTATGCGGCTGTTTTTTAAGCGGACTCGGCTACCTGCTGGCGGATATCGCCAGCGCCTGGCCGATGATCAGTTTGTTGCTACTGGGGCTGGGTCGCGTGATTTTGGGGATTGGGCAAAGTTTTGCCGGCACCGGTTCGACACTGTGGGGCGTCGGCGTCGTCGGGTCGTTGCATATTGGTCGGGTCATCTCCTGGAACGGTATCGTCACCTACGGCGCAATGGCGATGGGCGCGCCGCTGGGCGTGCTGTGTTATGCCTGGGGCGGGTTACAGGGACTGGCGCTAACGGTGATGGGCGTGGCGCTGTTGGCGGTACTGTTAGCCCTTCCACGTCCGTCGGTGAAGGCGAACAAAGGCAAGCCGCTGCCGTTTCGCGCGGTGCTGGGGCGTGTCTGGCTGTATGGTATGGCGTTGGCGCTGGCCTCGGCAGGGTTTGGCGTCATCGCGACGTTTATTACCTTATTTTATGATGCTAAAGGTTGGGATGGTGCCGCCTTTGCGCTCACGTTATTTAGCGTCGCGTTTGTCGGCACGCGTTTGCTGTTCCCTAACGGCATCAATCGTTTAGGCGGGTTGAATGTCGCCATGATCTGCTTTGGCGTGGAGATTATTGGTCTGTTACTGGTGGGGACGGCAGCCATGCCGTGGATGGCAAAAATCGGCGTTTTACTCACGGGGATGGGGTTTTCGCTGGTCTTTCCGGCGCTGGGCGTGGTGGCCGTCAAAGCCGTGCCGCCGCAGAACCAGGGCGCGGCGCTGGCGACCTATACCGTCTTTATGGATATGTCTTTGGGGGTTACCGGGCCGCTGGCGGGGCTGGTGATGACCTGGGCGGGCGTGCCGGTGATTTATCTGGCGGCAGCCGGGCTGGTAGCGATGGCGCTATTGCTGACCTGGCGCTTAAAAAAACGGCCTCCGTCTGCACTGCCGGAGGCCGCATCATCATCGTAAAGGTTACTTAATAACTAACGTATTGATGATGTTTTCAGCCGTGGTTTGCGCTTTTTGCTGATTGTCCGCAGGCAGCGTGACCTGAATCGTCAGCAATTGGTTATCCACTTTGCCCAGCACGATGGAAGAGTACGCCGTCTGGCCTTTCGCGGAGATAATGCTGTCCAGTTGTTGCAACGTATGGCCTTTGAGCTCAATAGACTTATTGGTGACGACCTGAAGCTGCGGGTCGCGGCTACGCTGTTGCTCAAGCAGGCGGTTCGCCAGCACCGGCAACGCTTCATCGGTATTATCGCCGACGATAACAATCACCGCTTTCTGGCCCGTCGGGTCAGAATAAACGTGCATATTATTCGCCTGGGTGCCCAGCTTACCGCTTTGATCGGTCATATCCGCCGGCAGTGAGAAACTGAGTTTGCCATCCATCAGACTGATGGGCTGACCGGAGGCCTGGCTTTCTGCGGCGGCGCTTTCTGCCGACGCTTTTGTATCATTGTTATCACAGGCCGCAAGCCCCATAACCAGCAGGCCAATACCGGCATATTTAACCAAATTGCGCATTGACTTCTTCCTTTCGATAAACGGCCATAACGGCTCATTCGCCCATCTTATCACAACTCGGAAAACGAACCTTTAACTTGCCGGTAATGGGGAAATTTCAGATTTATCTGCCAGCTTTTTCAGCAACATATTCAGTAGAACGCCGTACATCGGCAGGAAGAAAATAATGCTGATGAGCACCTTAAAGCAATAATCCACCAGCGCAATTTCCATCCAGTGTTCGGCCATAAACGCATCGGGGCTTCGCCAGAACGCAATGAAGAAAAAGGCAAGGGTATCGCTGATATTGCCAAACAGCGTTGAAGCAGTCGGCGCCAGCCACCAGCGACGATTTTGGCGCAGGCGGTTAAACACATGGACATCAAGGATCTGTCCCAGCGCGTAGGCCATAAAGCTGGCGGCGGCGATACGGGCGACAAACAGATTAAAGTCCGCCAACGCGGCGAAACCTTGCCAGGCGCCCATATAGAACAGCGATGACACCACATACGACACCAGCAGCGCAGGGATCATGACGGCGAAGATAATGCGGCGCGCCAGAGGTGCGCCAAAAATACGCACGGTAAGATCGGTGGCGAGAAAAATAAAAGGAAAACTAAACGCGCCCCAGGTCGTGTGGAAACCAAAAATAGTGATGGGGAGCTGCACCAGATAGTTACTGGAAATGATCACCAGTAAATGGAATAGCGATAGCCAGAACAACGCTTTTATGCGCTGTGATTGTGTAAACGGAGTCATATTGTGACCTTTTTGTTGGATGGGGTGAGGGAACCCAATAAAGAACCGCCGCATAATACTGTTTTGCGCTGGCATTGCAATGGCTAATTTTCACGCAATCGTTAACCTGCCTGGCTTACTGACGAAGATGGGCGTAAAATATCGCCGTTTTTCTACCATTGAGACGAAGATGAGCGATCTGTTTTCCTCCCCTGACCATACGCTTGACGCCCTGGGGCTGCGTTGCCCTGAACCAGTAATGATGGTGCGCAAAACGGTGCGCAACATGCAAACTGGCGAAACATTGCTGATTATCGCCGACGATCCGGCGACGACGCGTGATATTCCGGGGTTCTGTACCTTTATGGAACACGATTTGCTGGCGCAAGAGACGGAGGGGCTGCCGTACCGCTATTTATTGCGTAAAGCGCATTAACCGCACGGCAGATACTATTCTGATTAGAAGCTTTCCCAGTTCGCCTGTTCTGCGGCGGGCTGCGGCGTTAAACCTTTGCTTAACGGCGTCGGCGACGCCTCCCGACGAGGTTGTTTCTGGATGCGGAACGCGGCGACCGCCTGACGAAGTTCGTTAGCCTGATCTTCCAGCGCCGCCGCTGCTGCTGCGGATTCCTCTACCAGCGAGGCGTTTTGCTGCGTCACGCTGTCCATTTCCGATACCGCCTGCGCCACCTGCTCAATGCCTTTGCTTTGCTCATCGGAGGCAGAGGCGATTTCGCCCATAATATCGGTCACGCGGGTCACGGCGTTAACGATCTCTTTCATGGTTTCTCCCGCTTCGCGTACCTGCGTAGAGCCGGTATCAATGCGCGACACGGAGTTTTCAATCAGCACTTTGATCTCTTTGGCGGCCTGCGCGCTACGGCTGGCCAACGTGCGTACCTCTCCGGCCACAACCGCGAATCCTCGCCCCTGTTCGCCGGCGCGGGCGGCTTCTACCGCAGCGTTCAGCGCCAGGATATTAGTCTGGAAGGCGATACCGTCAATCACGCTGGTGATGTCCACGATTTTTTCCGAACTTTCGGCGATATCGTTCATGGTGCTCACTACGTTATCCACCACGCGTCCTCCTTTACGCGCGGTTTCTGATGCGGTTTTCGCCAGACCCGTCGCCTGGCGTGCGTTATCGGTGTTTTGCCGTACCGTGGCGGTTAACTGTTCCATGCTGGCGGCGGTCTCCTCCAGCGCCGAGGCCTGCTGTTCGGTACGGGAAGAGAGGTCGCTGCTGCCGGCGGAAATTTCGCCTGCGCCAGTATAGATAGAGTCTGCGTTATCGCGCACCGCGCTGACGGTACGGATTAACGACTGCTGCATCGTTTTAAGACCGGCGGCCAGTTGGCCCATTTCACTGCGTCCTTCGGCCTCTATCTCATGGGTAAGATCGCCGTCGGCGATCGTTTGAATGTGCGCCATAATCCGTTGCAGCGGGCGGAGTAGAACGCGTTGCAGCCCCAGCCAGATAAACGCCAGCACGATGAGCACGATAAGTAGAATTATCCCCAGCGTCCATTGCATCTGGGTAAAACTGCTCTGATTCTGATCGCTGGCTAATTTTATTAATTGCGCATTTTGAGAGAGCCACTGGTCATATACCTGCTCCATGTCATCCTGCGCTTTTTGCGCGTCAAGGTTGCCATAGGCGGCGTAATTATCGGCTTTAAGATAGTGGATAGACTGCTGCAAAACGTCATACATCTGCTTAAAGCTGGCTTCGGCCTGGGCATCCAACGCAGGATCTTTGCCCGCGATCGCTTCGGAGTTCACGTAGTTGTTGAAATGCTTTTCCGCTTCGTTGAGCGACGCGCCAGCGTTGGTTAACAGCGTGTTCATGGCGTCCAGTGAGGCGGGATCGCGCTGATTTTTTAACATGCGTATCGCCACGCGGTTAATGGTGACGCGGGTTTCGATCAATGTCTGAAAACTGCCGCCCAGTTCCTGTTGTTGGTAACTCAGCGCGCTCGCATTCTGGAAATTCAGCCGATCGCTGCTGACGGCGGAATAAAACAGTATTCCTGTCACCAACAATAAGGCGCTAAATATGCCCAGCGTCGCGATAACGCCGGTGATGACTTTGATATTTTTCATAGTGCCTAACATTCCTTATTTTGTAGACGGTATGATCAATATCGGTTGGATAAATATTAACCTTACATCAAATCACGCTATTTCTGATTAATGGTTTGATAAGTAATAGAAAATAAATAATTTTCGCGTGAATAATATGTACAAAGAAAGGAATATCGCGGGATAACCCGGCGACACGACGCCGCCGGGCGGGAGAAGATTAGTTTTTACGCAGCAAACGTAGCGCGTTGGCGGTCACCAATACCGTGGCTCCCGTATCCGCCAGGATTGCCAGCCATAGCCCGGTAAAACCCAGTAGCGTCGTCACCAGGAAAATAGCTTTCAGCCCCAGCGCAATGGTGATGTTCTGCCGGATATTCGCGTGGGTAGCGCGCGCCAGCGTAATCATCTGCGCTAACCCGCGCAGACGGTTATGAGTAAGGGCGGCGTCAGCCGTTTCCAGCGCGACGTCAGTACCGCTGCCCATCGCAATTCCGATACTGGCGGCTTTCATCGCGGGCGCATCATTAATGCCGTCGCCCACCATCGCCAGCGGCGCTTGTTGGTTAAGGGCGGTGACTGCCCGCACCTTGTCTTCCGGCAGTAGTCCGGCTTTAAACGCCAGATCCAGCTCGCCGGCAATCGCTGCCGCCGCCCGTGGGTTATCGCCGGTCAGAATCACGCCGTTAACGCCTAACTGATGCAGTTCGCGGATGGCGTCGCGCGCATCGTCACGCAACGTATCCTGGAGGGCGAGGACGCCAACAACGGTCTCGTTACGCAGCACCAGAACCACCGTCTGCCCGGCGTTTTCCAGTTCGCTAATTTGCCCGGCAAACGCTGCCGTAGGCTGTTTTCCCGCCGCGCAAATCAGAATACGTTCGCCGTTAACCTGCGCTTCAATTCCGGTGCCGGCCAGCGTTCGCTGCGATTCCGCCGTCGGGATCGCCAGATCGCGTGTCTGCGCTTCGCGGACAATAGCCTGCGCCAGCGGGTGCGTAGCGCCTTGTTCTACGGCTGCCGCCAGCGCCAACAGTTCAGCCTCGCTGATACCGCTTGCCGGATGAATCGCCGTCACCCGTGGTTTACCAATGGTCAACGTACCGGTTTTATCAAAGGCGACCTGCGTGATACGGCCCAGTTGCTCCAGCGCTGCGCCGCCTTTAATCAATGCGCCGCGCCGTGCCGCCGCCGCCAGCCCGGAGGTAATGGCCGCGGGCGTGGAGATCACCAGCGCGCACGGGCAACCGATGAGCAGCAGCGTCAGCCCTTTATAAATCCACTCCTGCCAGCCGCCATCGAACATCAGCGGCGGAATAAGCGTCACCAGCAGCGCGATGACCATAATGACTGGCGTATAGATGCGGCTGAAACGGTCAATAAACCGCTCAATGGGCGCACGGCGCTCTTCCGCCTCTTCAATCAGCGTCAGGATACGGTCAATCGCGCTGGCGCCAGGTTCAGATAGCACCTCCAGGGTGACGAGACGGTCAACGCTGGTCGCGCCTGCCGGGACTTTGTCGCCCGTTGCGCGCTCCACCGGGATAGACTCGCCGGTGAGCGCGCTTTCATCAAAGCTGGCGAAACCGGAAACCAGTTTACCGTCGGCGGGTAAACGCCCCCCGGCGGCGACTTCGATAATATCGCCCGGTCGCAGGGTATTAATAGCGACCTCTTCCCGTACGCCGTCGCGCAGACGGGTCGCCGTTTCCGGTTTAAGCGCCATTAACGCGCTGACGCCTTTACGGGCGCGGCTGGCGGCCCATCCTTCCAGGCGCTCGCCGATGAGGAACAGCAGCAATACCATTGCCGCCTCCGCCGTCGCGCCAATAAACAGCGCGCCAATGGCGGCGACGCTCATCAGCGTTTCAATAGCGAACCAACTGCCGCTTTTCATCAGCCGCAGCGCCTGGCGGGCAATAGGATACAGACCGACCAGGGTGGTGGCGATAAAGGCCAGTTGGCCGAACGGGTGGTTAAATTGCTCCAGCCCCCAGCTTATCGCCATCATAATGATCAGCGTAATAAGCGGCAGGTTCTCTTTAAGACGAGATTCAGGCGCGGCGTCGCGCGAATCTTCGCTACGCAAGGTATAACCCGCCTTCTGTACGGCGCGTTCAATTTGCGCGCGGAGGTCGGCGTCGGCATCGACCACTAACTTTTCGGTGGCGAACAGCACTTGCGCCTGGTTGACGCCACGAATTTGGCGGACCGCATTCTCCACTTTTCGGGCGCAGGCGGCGCAGTCCATGCCGGAGATTTTCCAGGTATAGCGCGTGCCTGCCACGGCAGTAGAAACAGGCGCGCTGGACGCGCAATGTTCTTCGCAGCAGCAGCTATCGGCCTTCTGTATTGCCGGGGCTAATCTGAAGGAGGTAAAGGGCGGGACTTTTTTGCCATCGGTATCAGGGGTCGACATAACGTCCTCCGGTTGATGATAATTTTCTCATTAACCGGAGGATACACTCTGGAGTCGACTCCAGAGTCAAGCGCTATTATTTACAGGTACAGCGAGCGAACAATCAGGAAGTGTCCGGCAAAGTAGCAGGCGGCGGCAATCGCGTTATCCGCCCGGAAACGGCGGCGGTAATGGCTACCCAGCCAGACGATATTGCCGATAAACAGCAGCGTCGCGCCGGTAAAGGCCGAAAGGGCTGGCGCCGTTGGGCGGAAGAACCACAGTTCGCCCGCCAGCCAGACCATGACCAGAGTCATGGCGATAAAAGTACATACCGGCCAGCGTAGCTCCTCCAGTCGCGTCCAGATAACGGCGATAAGCAACGCGCCGACTATCAGTAACGCCAGCGGCAGCGGCCAGAAGAACGACAACGTCATTTGGCTGGCAAAATAAATGGTGTAGAGCAGATGCGATAAGAAAAATGCCCCGACGGCGTACAGCAGGCGTTGACGCGGCAAGAGCGTTAACGCATCGCCGACCAGCGAGGCGCACAGTCCGGCCAACACAAGATAACTGATGGCGTCAAACATCGGCGCTTGCCAGGCCAGTAACAGCAATAGTAATAACGTGACGGGCTTAAAAACCCAGCGTTGCCAGGCTGGCCCGCGATAGGAGGCGTCCACATACAGCCATGCGGACAGGCAGACAGCGATAAACGACCAAAGCATCTTAATTCCTTGAATTCGTTATTTTTTCGCAAACGGTATGCTTGCGGCTCTATTATTCAGTGTAGAGGCCGTGACGGTCAGATGACAACACTATAACGGGCAGGGTATGCTTATTTCCGCATTTTCTGACAGGTTAACAGTATGAGTAAGCCACCGCTTTTCTTCATTATAATCATCGCATTAATCGTAGTTGCCGCGTCGTTTCGCTTCGTTCAGCAACGGCGGGAAAAAGCCGCTAATGAGGCGGCGCCGTTACAGCAAAAGCTGGTCGTGGTTAGCAATAAACGGGAGAAGCCGGTTAACGACCGACGCTCTCGCCAGCAGGAAGTGAGCCCGGCGGGAACCAGTATGCGCTATGAGGTCAGTTTTAAGCCGCTCAATGGCGGTCTGGAAAAAACGTTCCGTTTACAAGCGCAGCAGTACCACGCTTTGACGGTGGGCGATCAAGGTACGCTGAGCTATAAGGGAACGCGGTTCGTCGGGTTTGTTAGCCGTACCCCGGATAACGAATAAACCGTCATCCGGCAGCAAACGTTATTTTTTGTTCTTAAACTTCTTCTGCCAGACCAGCAGCTCAAACACGCCGAACAGGAAAATGCGGATTTTTTCTCCCGTCGTCATCTGCGGACCCTCTTTCGGTATCGTTGATTTCAGCAGCGCCAGTTGCATACCGTGCATCAGCGCCATGAACACCAACGCCACGTTGACGAAAATATTGAGCGGGCGCGGGAAGGGATGCACCAGATTAAGAATCAAAAATGCCCACACGAAGAGCATTAATAAGCGGCCCAGATTAATCAACATCATTTTCTCCTTGCGCGTCGCGCTGATACAGACGATAAGCGACCTGTCCGGCCACCTTTTCTCGATACAATGTCCAGTTCGCCGGAACGGGCGGCAGACCGTTTTCCACCTCGCTTTCTACGTAGATTAGCGCGTCGTCGGCCAGCCATCCCTGGGTTTCCAGCAATTGTAACGTCTCTTCCAGCAGCCCTTTACGAAACGGCGGGTCGACAAAGACGACGTGATGCGGCGTCCCCGGCTGGCTGAGGAAGGCCAGAGTATTGGTATTGACGACGCGAGCATTGTTGGCTTTCAGCGTCGCCAGATTTTTTTGCAACTGCTGCGATACGGCGCGATCCATTTCCAGTAACGTTGCCTGGGCCGCATAACGCGATAGCGCTTCCAGACCCAGCGCGCCGCTGCCGGCAAAGCAATCCAGACAATGGGCGTCTACCATTACCGGAGCCAGCCAGTTAAATAACGTTTCGCGCACGCGATCGGTGGTGGGACGCAGACCCGGGCTGTCCGGAACCGGTAATTTACGGCCACGCCATTGCCCGCCAATAATGCGGATTTGGCCGCTGCCAGAGTGAGTCGGTTTTTTCATTTCTCTTGCTCGAACCGCCTGTTGCAAGTTATTCCAGGCGGTGATGTGAATTAAGTTAAGTGATAGACTATTTCATCATTTTTTTAGCTTCCATGTATATAGCGCCGCGAGGGGTGTAGTCGCAGATGGCAAAACAGAAAAAACGTGGCTTCTTTTCCTGGTTGGGCTTCGGTGATAAAGAGCAGAAGCAGGAACAGACCGAAGAACAGCAGATTGTTGAGGAACAACGACCGGTTGAGCCCCCTGTTGAAACGGCGGCAGACGTAGACGCGCAAACGCCCGCACACAGCAAAGCAGAAACCGAAGCCTTTGCGGAAGAGGTGGTGGACGTTACTGAGAAAGTTCAGGAGAGCGAAAAACCGCAGCCGGTAGAGCCGGAGCCCGCGGCGGCCATTGAGACGGCAGCGCCGCAGATCGCGGTGGAACGCGAGGAATTGCCGCTGCCGGAAGAGGTCAAAGACGAGGCTATCTCGCCGGAAGAGTGGCAGGCCGAAGCGGAAACCGTAGAGGTCATTGCCGCGGTAGAAGAAGAGGGCGAAAACGCGGCGAAATTCACCGACGAAGAGCTGGAAGCGCAGGCGCTGGCCGCTCAGGCGGCGGAAGAGGCGGTGATGGTTGTTCCGCCAGCGGAAGAAGACGAGCCGGTGGAAGCGATCGTTCAGGAGCAGGAAAAACCGACTAAAGAAGGTTTCTTTGCCCGCCTGAAACGCAGCCTGCTGAAAACCAAAGAAAATCTCGGTTCCGGATTTATCAGTCTGTTCCGCGGCAAGAAAATCGACGATGATTTGTTCGAGGAGCTGGAAGAGCAGTTGCTCATCGCTGATGTCGGGGTGGAAACCACGCGTAAGATTATCGCTAATCTGACGGAAGGCGCCAGCCGCAAACAGCTTAAAGATGCCGAGGCGCTGTATGGTCTGTTGAAAGACGAGATGGGCGAGATTCTGGCGAAGGTAGACGAACCGCTTAATATTGAAGGTAAAACGCCTTTTGTTATTCTGATGGTTGGCGTGAACGGCGTGGGTAAAACCACCACTATCGGTAAACTGGCGCGCCAGTTTGAGCAGCAGGGTAAATCAGTGATGCTGGCGGCGGGGGATACTTTCCGCGCGGCGGCGGTCGAACAGCTACAGGTCTGGGGACAGCGTAACAACATTCCGGTTATCGCCCAGCATACCGGCGCGGACTCCGCCTCGGTGATTTTTGACGCTATCCAGGCCGCGAAGGCGCGTAATGTGGATGTGTTAATTGCCGATACGGCAGGGCGTCTGCAGAACAAGTCGCACCTGATGGAAGAGCTGAAAAAAATCGTTCGCGTCATGAAAAAGCTGGACGAAGAAGCGCCACATGAAGTTATGCTGACCATTGACGCCAGCACCGGACAGAACGCGGTAAGCCAGGCCAAACTGTTCCATGAAGCGGTAGGCTTAACCGGTATTACCCTGACCAAGCTGGACGGTACGGCGAAAGGCGGGGTGATTTTCTCGGTAGCTGACCAGTTTGGCATTCCTATCCGTTACATTGGCGTGGGCGAACGTATCGAGGATTTGCGTCCGTTTAAGGCGGACGATTTTATTGAGGCACTTTTTGCCCGAGAGGATTAACAATGATTCGCTTTGAACATGTCAGCAAGGCCTATCTCGGCGGGAGACAAGCGCTGCAGGGAGTGACATTCCATATGCGGCCAGGCGAGATGGCGTTTCTGACCGGCCACTCCGGCGCGGGGAAAAGTACCCTGCTGAAGCTAATCTGTGGGATTGAGCGGCCCAGCGCCGGCAAAATCTTCTTCAGCGGGCATGATATTACGCGTCTGAAAAACCGCGAAGTGCCGTTTTTGCGCCGCCAGATTGGGATGATTTTCCAGGATCACCATCTGCTGATGGATCGCACGGTCTATGACAATGTGGCGATACCGTTAATCATTGCCGGTGCCAGCGGCGATGATATCCGTCGTCGTGTGTCGGCGGCGCTGGATAAGGTTGGACTACTGGACAAAGCGAGAAACTTCCCGATTCAACTCTCCGGAGGCGAACAACAGCGCGTGGGCATCGCCCGCGCGGTGGTCAATAAGCCAGCGGTATTGCTGGCGGATGAACCGACCGGGAACCTGGACGACGCGTTGTCGGAAGGGATTTTACGTCTGTTTGAAGAGTTTAACCGCGTAGGGGTGACGGTACTGATGGCGACGCACGATATTGGACTTATCTCCCGTCGTTCCTATAGGCAGCTCGTCCTGAGCGATGGACATCTGCATGGAGGCCTGGCCAATGAATAGGCGCGACGCGATTAACCAAATCAGGCAGTTCGGCGGACGGCTGGATCGACTGCGTAAGTCTCGCGGCGGAACAGGCGGCGGGCGCAACGCGCCAGGACGCCAGAAGCCGATGCCGAAACCGAACTCACGTAAAACGAATGTCTTTAATGAACAGGTGCGCTATGCCTGGCACGGCGCGCTGCAAGATCTGAAAAGCAAACCGCTGGCGACGTTTCTGACGGTGATGGTGATCGCCATCTCCCTGACGCTGCCCAGCGTCTGTTACATGGTCTATAAGAACGTCAACCAGGCGGCGACTCAGTATTATCCGTCGCCGCAGATCACCGTTTATCTGCAAAAAACGCTGGATGATGATGCGGCGGCGCGGGTTGTTGGGCAGCTTCAGGCCGAGCAGGGCGTTGAAAAGGTCAACTACCTGTCCCGTGAGGACGCGCTGGGAGAATTCCGCAACTGGTCGGGTTTTGGCGGCGCGCTGGACATGCTGGAAGAGAACCCGCTGCCGGCGGTAGCGGTGGTGATCCCCAAGCTGGACTTCCAGAGTACCGCCTCGCTTAATACGCTGCGCGACCGTATCTCGCAGATTAACGGCATTGACGAAGTCCGCATGGATGATAGCTGGTTTGCGCGCCTGGCGGCGCTCACCGGGCTGGTGGGCCGCGTGTCGGCGATGATCGGCGTGCTGATGGTCGCGGCGGTCTTCCTCGTTATCGGCAACAGCGTGCGCCTGAGCATTTTTGCCCGTCGCGATACCATTAACGTGCAAAAGCTGATTGGCGCGACCGATGGCTTTATCCTGCGTCCGTTCCTCTATGGCGGCGCGTTGCTCGGTTTTTCCGGCGCGTTTCTTTCACTGATATTGTCTGAAATTTTGGTGATGCGTTTATCATCGGCGGTGACTGAAGTGGCGCAGGTCTTCGGCACGAAGTTTGATCTCAATGGCTTATCGTTCGATGAGTGCCTGTTGCTGCTGCTGGTCTGTTCCATGATTGGCTGGATCGCCGCCTGGCTGGCCACGGTGCAACATTTACGTCACTTTACTCCCGATTGATAAAATCGTGGTATAATCTTTCCCTGCAATGGGCTTCCGTTCGCAGGGAAAGAGTCCCTGTTGTCTCTTCCCCGCGCGTCATCTTTATGTCACAAGATTTGTGCAAATTATGCACAGTGTTACATTGAACTTGTGGATAAAATCACTGTCTGATAAAAGAGTGGGTGATATTCTCGTTGCTCATCGGCTTTGGCACGGTTGTTGCTCGCTGACGGTGCCAGGCAATACTGATTGAGAGGATTTGAATGACCAAAGAAATGCAAAATTTAGCTTTAGCCCCTGTTGGCAACCTGGAATCTTATATCCGGGCAGCGAACGCGTGGCCGATGTTATCGGCTGACGAGGAGCGGGCATTGGCTGAAAGGCTGCATTACCAGGGCGATCTGGAAGCAGCTAAAACGCTGATCCTGTCTCACCTGCGCTTTGTTGTTCATATTGCTCGTAACTATGCGGGCTATGGTCTGCCGCAGGCGGATTTGATCCAGGAAGGCAACATCGGCCTGATGAAAGCCGTACGTCGTTTTAACCCGGAAGTAGGCGTGCGCCTGGTCTCCTTCGCCGTACACTGGATTAAAGCAGAAATTCACGAATACGTGCTGCGTAACTGGCGTATCGTTAAAGTCGCAACCACGAAAGCGCAGCGTAAGCTGTTCTTTAATCTGCGTAAAACCAAGCAGCGTCTGGGCTGGTTTAATCAGGATGAGGTTGAAATGGTGGCGCGCGAACTGGGTGTTTCCAGTAAAGACGTGCGTGAGATGGAGTCGCGTATGGCGGCGCAGGACATGACGTTTGACATGTCTTCGGACGATGAGTCCGACAGCCAGCCAATGGCGCCGGTGCTGTATCTGCAGGATAAATCGTCTAACTTTGCCGACGGCATTGAAGACGATAACTGGGAAGAGCAGGCCGCCAACCGACTGACCGATGCGATGCAGGGGCTCGACGAGCGTAGCCAGGATATTATCCGCGCTCGCTGGCTGGACGAAGACAATAAGTCTACGTTGCAGGAGCTGGCCGATCGTTACGGCGTCTCCGCTGAGCGTGTGCGCCAGCTTGAAAAGAACGCCATGAAAAAGCTTCGCGCTGCGATCGAAGCGTAATCTTCGCGAATTGCCAATGAACCCTCGAATGTGAATTCGGGGGTTTTGTTTTTTGTAGGCCGGATAAGGCGTTTACCCTGCCATCCGGCAACACGTAGGCCCGATGGCGCTTCGCTTATCGGGCCTACGGGCCCTTCCTCTCCCCCACCGACACAAATCTGTTATCTGGATGTAAATTTAGCTATTCCAAAATAATAAAAATCGGGTATGTTTTAGCAGAGTATGCTGCTAAAGCACGGGTAGCTAGCCAATAATCGAAATAAAGTGCTGAACAATAACACCACAACACACGTAACAACCAGAATAATGGGGATTATCAGGATGAATATGAAGGGTAAAACGTTATTGGCAGGATGTATCGCCCTGTCATTAAGCCATATGGCATTCGCAGAGGACATTAAAGTCGCGGTTGTCGGCGCGATGTCCGGTCCGGTGGCGCAGTATGGCGACCAGGAATTTACCGGTGCGGAGCAGGCAATTGCCGATATCAATGCGAAAGGCGGTATTAAAGGCGATAAGCTCGTCGCGGTGAAATATGACGACGCCTGCGACCCGAAACAGGCGGTAGCTGTCGCTAACAAAGTGGTGAACGACGGCATCAAGTATGTTATCGGACACTTATGCTCCTCTTCCACACAGCCAGCCTCTGATATCTACGAAGACGAAGGTATCCTGATGATAACCCCGGCGGCGACCGCGCCGGAGCTGACCGCACGCGGCTATAACCTGATTTTGCGCACGACCGGCCTGGACTCTGACCAGGGGCCAACGGCGGCAAAGTATATTCTGGAGAAGGTAAAACCGCAGCGCATCGCGATTATCCACGATAAGCAGCAGTACGGCGAAGGGCTGGCGCGCGCGGTGCAGGACGGTCTGAAGAAAGGCGGCGTTAACGTCGTATTCTTTGACGGCATCACCGCTGGCGAAAAAGATTTCTCCACTCTGGTTGCGCGCCTGAAGAAAGAGAATATCGACTTTGTCTACTACGGCGGTTATCACCCGGAAATGGGGCAGATTTTGCGCCAGTCCCGCGCCGCAGGGCTGAAAACCCAGTTTATGGGGCCGGAAGGGGTGGCGAACGTCTCGCTGTCTAACATCGCCGGAGAGTCGGCGGAAGGCTTACTGGTCACCAAACCGAAGAACTACGATCAGGTCCCGGCGAACAAACCGATTGTGGATGCCATCAAAGCCAAGAAACAAGATCCTAGCGGCGCATTCGTGTGGACCACCTACGCCGCGCTGCAATCGTTGCAGGCGGGTCTGAACCAGTCTGACGATCCGGCGGAAATCGCCAAATACCTGAAAGGCGCCACGGTCGACACCGTAATGGGACCGCTGTCGTGGGATGAGAAGGGCGATCTGAAAGGATTTGAGTTCGGCGTGTTTGACTGGCATGCGAATGGTACGGCGACAGACGCTAAGTAATTTTCCTGGCGCCTTTCGCGCTGCAGGTGCGTTGGCTACGTTATTCAACCCCGGCCACTTACTTATGTAAGCTCCCGGGGATTTCATAACTTGCCGCCTGCCTGCAACGCGAAATTCTTGGAAAATTGCGAGGTGGTTTTTATCTTTTCTCCCGGCATGTAGGCCGGATAAGCGTCAGCGCCATCCGGCTTTCTTTTAGCGCTTCTCCCAGCCGTCATGCTGGGCGGTAAAACCTAACGCCTGCATAAACGCGGCCATCACGCTGCGGTCTTCAACACCGACATCCGCCATCCACCACGACGAGACGTTGGGATTATCGCGGATGACTTCTTCTACCAGGTATTGCCCGACGCCGCGGCGACGGGTGATTTCACGCACGCGTAAGGAATCCAGCGCGCCCTGCGTTCCGCTCAGCGTCACTCTTACGGCGCCCAACAAACGCTCATTAAACCGCGCGGCATAAATCCGGTGCGTTTCATCTACGCTTAATGAGGAGGCGGAATATTCCGGCCAGATTTTGCCCAGATCGATCTGATCCTGAGCGCTAAAGTGTTCTAAACGAAGAATGGTCAGCTTCATCGACGGCTTGTCCCGATTTCAAAAGATGCGATCAGTGTACCGAAACAGGCAGGCCAGATGCTTTCTCTTTTTTGTGTCATTTACCAGGTTATTAATTTTTTAACAACGATAATTACAGTTTGAAGCATTAGAGAATGGAAAACAGGCAGCATAATTCCCTGAATGCTAGTGAATTATTCCGCTTAATATGCCGTTATTTTATGCTGACAAGCATGCTTTTTTTTGTTTATCTATAGCGAAAAGCAGAATATTATCTTTTCTTAATAGACTGAAAAATAGAGATTTTAATCTTATTATGCTTTAAATGCTGCGCTAACTCATTAATGAGTCAGTAAAAAGCGCACCATTTATAAAAAGTACAGTCTGCTTTTTAACCAGCAAAAAACAAAACATATAACATCACGAATGGGGATACAGGCACATGAAACGGAAAGCGAAAACAATAATCGCAGGGATTGTTGCATTAGCAGTCTCGCAGGGGGCAATGGCAGATGATATTAAAGTCGCCATAGTCGGGGCGATGTCCGGCCCGGTAGCGCAATGGGGCGATATGGAATTTAACGGCGCGCGCCAGGCCATTAAAGACATCAACGCTAAAGGCGGTATTAAAGGCGATAAGCTGGTCGGCGTAGAGTACGATGATGCCTGCGATCCAAAACAGGCGGTGGCGGTGGCCAACAAAATCGTTAACGACGGTATTCAGTACGTTATTGGTCACTTGTGTTCTTCTTCTACTCAGCCAGCATCCGATATCTATGAAGATGAAGGTATTCTGATGATCTCCCCGGGGGCGACTAACCCGGAGCTGACCCAGCGCGGCTATCAGTACATTATGCGTACCGCCGGCCTGGACTCCTCCCAGGGGCCAACGGCCGCGAAATACATCCTGGAAACGGTGAAACCGCAGCGCATCGCTATCATTCACGATAAACAGCAATACGGCGAAGGACTGGCGCGCTCCGTGCAGGATGGCCTGAAGCAGGGCAATGCCAATATTGTCTTTTTTGATGGTATTACCGCCGGTGAAAAAGATTTCTCCGCCCTGATTGCTCGCTTGCAAAAAGAGAATATCGACTTTGTGTATTACGGCGGCTACTACCCGGAAATGGGGCAGATGCTGCGCCAGGCGCGGGCTAATGGCCTGAAAACGCAATTTATGGGGCCGGAAGGCGTTGGTAACGCGTCGCTGTCCAATATTGCGGGCGGTGCGGCGGAAGGCATGTTGGTGACGATGCCAAAACGTTATGACCAGGACCCGGCGAATAAAGCGATTGTTGAGGCGCTGAAAGCCGACAAGAAAGATCCCAGCGGTCCGTATGTCTGGATCACCTACGCCGCCGTCCAGTCACTGGCGACCGCAATGACGCGTAGCGCCAGCCATGCTCCACTGGATCTGGTGAAAGATCTTAAAGCGAACGGGGCTGATACCGTTATTGGGCCGCTGAAATGGGATGAAAAAGGCGATCTTAAGGGATTTGAATTTGGCGTCTTCCAGTGGCACGCCGACGGCTCGTCAACCGTCGCGAAGTAATGCCAGAAGATAAGTTATCCCACCGCCCGCACGCCGGGCGGGTTTAAAAAGGTTACCTTATGTCCGAGCAGTTTCTCTATTTCTTGCAGCAGATGTTTAACGGCGTCACGCTGGGGAGCACCTACGCGCTGATTGCTATCGGTTATACGATGGTGTACGGCATTATCGGCATGATCAACTTCGCTCATGGCGAGGTGTATATGATCGGCAGCTACGTCTCTTTTATGATCATCGCCGCGCTAATGATGATGGGAATAGACACCAGTTGGCTCCTGGTGGCCGCTGGATTTATCGGCGCGATTATTATTGCCAGCGCCTACGGCTGGAGTATCGAGCGAGTCGCTTACCGGCCCGTGCGCAACTCCAAGCGCCTGATTGCCCTGATTTCCGCCATCGGGATGTCCATCTTCCTGCAAAACTACGTCAGCCTGACGGAAGGTTCGCGCGACGTGGCGTTACCCAGCCTGTTTAACGGCCAGTGGATTGTGGGCAGCAGCGAAAACTTTTCCGCGTCCATCACCACCATGCAGGCGGTTATCTGGATAGTCACCTTTCTGGCTATGCTGGCGCTCACCATTTTCATTCGCTACTCCCGGATGGGCCGCGCCTGCCGCGCCTGCGCGGAGGATCTGAAAATGGCCAGCCTGCTCGGCATTAATACCGACCGTGTCATTGCGCTAACGTTTGTTATCGGCGCGGCAATGGCGGCGGTGGCGGGCGTGCTGCTCGGTCAGTTCTATGGCGTAATTAACCCCTACATCGGTTTTATGGCCGGGATGAAAGCGTTCACCGCGGCGGTGCTGGGCGGTATTGGCAGCATTCCGGGCGCGATGATCGGCGGTCTGATTTTGGGCGTTGCCGAAGCGCTCTCGTCTGCATATTTAAGTACCGAATATAAAGATGTCGTATCGTTCGCTCTGCTGATTCTGGTACTGCTGGTGATGCCGACCGGTATCCTGGGGCGTCCGGAGGTAGAGAAAGTATGAAACCGATGCATATTGCGATGGCTCTGTTCTCTGCGGCGATGTTCTTCGTTCTGGCTGGCGTCTTCATGGGCGTACAACTGGAGCTGGACGGCACCAAACTGGTGGTGGATACCGCCGCCGACATCCGCTGGCAGTGGATCTTTATCGGTACGGCAGTGGTTTTTTTCTTTCAGTTGCTGCGTCCGATGTTCCAGAAAGCGGTGAAGCACGTCTCCGGACCGAAGTTTATTCTGCCGGCGATCGATGGCTCTACCGTTAAGCAAAAGCTGTTTCTGATGGCGCTACTGGTTATCGCTGTGGCGTGGCCGTTTATGGTGTCGCGCGGTAGCGTCGATATCGCCACTATGACCATGATTTATATCATCCTCGGTCTGGGGCTGAACGTGGTGGTAGGGCTGTCCGGCCTGCTGGTATTGGGCTACGGCGGCTTTTACGCCATCGGCGCTTATACCTTTGCGCTGCTCAACCACTATTACGGTTTGGGTTTCTGGACCTGCCTGCCGCTGGCGGGACTGGTCTCTGCCGCCGCTGGTTTCCTGCTCGGCTTCCCGGTACTGCGTCTGCGCGGCGACTATCTGGCGATTGTGACGCTCGGCTTCGGCGAAATCGTCCGTATCCTGCTGCTCAACAACACTGAAATTACCGGCGGCCCGAACGGCATCAGTCAGATCCCCAAACCGACGCTGTTTGGTCTGGAGTTTAGCCGCAACACCCGCGAAGGCGGCTGGGATACCTTCAGCAATTTCTTTGGCGTGAAGTACGACCCATCCGACCGGGTCATTTTCCTCTATCTGGTGGCCCTGTTGCTGGTGGTCCTGTCGCTGTTTGTCATTAACCGCCTGCTGCGTATGCCGCTGGGCCGGGCGTGGGAAGCGTTGCGTGAGGATGAGATCGCCTGTCGCTCATTAGGTTTAAGCCCGACGCGCATCAAGCTGACCGCTTTTACTATCAGCGCCGCGTTTGCCGGTTTCGCCGGGACGTTGTTTGCCGCCCGCCAGGGCTTTGTCAGCCCGGAATCTTTCACCTTCGCCGAATCCGCCTTCGTGCTGGCGATTGTGGTGCTGGGCGGAATGGGCTCGCAGTTTGCGGTGATCCTGGCGGCGGTTCTGTTGGTGGTGTCGCGCGAGTTGATGCGCGATTTCAACGAATACAGCATGTTGATGCTCGGCGGTTTGATGGTGTTGATGATGATCTGGCGCCCGCAGGGATTGCTGCCGATGACGCGTCCGCAGTTGAAGCTGAAAAGTGGTCAGGCGAAAGGAGAGCAGGCATGAGTCAGCCATTATTAGCGGTTAACGGCCTGATGATGCGCTTTGGCGGTTTGCTGGCGGTCAACAATGTATCGCTGGAATTGCGTGAGCGGGAAATTGTGTCGCTGATTGGCCCTAACGGCGCGGGTAAAACGACGGTGTTTAACTGCCTGACCGGTTTTTATAAGCCGACAGGCGGTACGATCACGTTGCGCGAGCGGCATCTGGAAGGATTGCCGGGCCAGCAGATCGCCCGCATGGGCGTGGTACGTACTTTCCAGCATGTTCGCCTGTTTCGCGAAATGACGGTGATTGAAAACCTGCTGGTGGCGCAGCACCAGCAACTGAAAACGGGCCTCTTTTCCGGCCTGTTGAAAACGCCCGCTTTCCGCCGCGCGCAAAGCGAAGCGCTGGACCGCGCGGCGACCTGGCTTGAGCGTATTGGCCTGCTGGAACATGCCAACCGCCAGGCCAGTAATCTGGCCTACGGCGACCAGCGCCGGCTGGAGATTGCCCGCTGCATGGTGACGCAGCCAGAAATTCTGATGCTCGACGAACCGGCCGCCGGCCTCAACCCGAAAGAGACCAAAGAGCTGGATGAGCTGATTGCCGAACTACGTAACCATCACAACACCACTATCTTGCTGATTGAACACGATATGAAGCTGGTGATGGGCATTTCCGACCGTATCTACGTGGTGAACCAGGGCACGCCGTTGGCTAACGGCACGCCGGAAGAGATCCGCAACAACCCGGATGTTATCCGCGCGTATCTGGGTGAGGCATAAGATGGAAAAAACGATGTTAACGTTTGAAAAAGTCAGCGCCCACTACGGCAAGATTCAGGCGCTGCACGACGTCAGTCTGCACATCAACCAGGGGGAAATCGTTACCCTGATTGGCGCTAACGGCGCGGGGAAAACGACGCTGCTTGGCACCTTGTGCGGCGATCCGCGTGCCTCCAGCGGACGGGTGGTGTTTGACGGTAAAGACATCACCGACTGGCAGACGGCGAAAATCATGCGTGAAGCGGTGGCGATAGTGCCGGAAGGGCGGCGCGTCTTCTCGCGGATGACGGTGGAAGAGAATCTGGCGATGGGCGGTTTTTTTGCCGAGCGCGATCGGTTTCAGGGGCGTATCAAATGGGTGTACGAGCTGTTTCCGCGCCTGCATGAACGCCGTATCCAGCGAGCGGGCACCATGTCCGGCGGTGAACAGCAGATGCTGGCGATTGGCCGCGCGCTGATGAGCCAGCCGAGGCTATTGCTGCTGGATGAACCGTCGCTGGGGCTGGCGCCGATCATCATCCAGCAGATCTTCGACACCATTGAGCAGTTGCGCGAGCAGGGTATGACCATCTTCCTTGTCGAGCAGAACGCCAACCAGGCGCTGAAGCTCGCCGACCGCGGTTATGTGCTGGAAAACGGCCACGTGGTGCTATCCGATACCGGTGATGCACTGCTGGCGAACGAAGCGGTGCGCAGCGCCTATCTGGGCGGTTAGACTGTGCCAGGGGGGAAGCGCGTGCGCCGCCCCCGGTAACGGCAAGCGGTAAAATTTTTCAAAAGAGCCTGATGGCTCTTTTTTTGTACATGTTTGTTGTACAATAAACATGTACAACTGGGGAGGTGTTTATGCGTACGGTTAACTATAGCGAAGCGCGGCAAAATCTGGCCGAAGTCCTGGAAAGTGCGGTGACGGGGGGCCCTGTCACCATCACGCGTCGTGGGCATAAGTCCGCAGTGATCATCAGCGCCGAGGAGTTTGAGCGTTATCAGACGGCGCGAATGGATGATGAGTTTGCTGCCATTATGGCGGTTCATGGCAATGAGCTCAGGGAGCTGGCGGATAAATGACCCTACAACTTATCTCAGCGGAAGAGATAATTCAGTTTCACGACAGGCTTCTCCGCGTTACGCCTGGTGTAACAGGCATGCCTGATCCTGGGCGCGCGGAAGCGCTAATGTACCGGGTACTCAATCAAATCGAATATGAAGGGGTGACCGACGTGTGGCTGCTGGCGGCAATGCATTTGCTCGCTATATCCCGTGGGCATATCTTCAATGATGGTAACAAACGTACCGCCTTATTTATTACGCTGCTGTTTTTAAAGCGTAACGGGATCTCACTCGCTGCGAATCCGGATTTTGTCGATATGACAGTCGATGCGGCGGCAGGGCGGCTTACGCTGGAGCAAATTGTCGTTCGCTTACGCGCCTGAGACGTTAATCCCGGCGACGCTCCGCCTGGTTGAGTTACGGCATGTGCGCCGCCCCCGGGAATAATGTCGTACCTATCCGTGCCGTAGCTCCCACTTTTCTTTTCCGGCGCTTTCACTGCCTTGCCATCTCTCTGTCGCCTTACTATCTTTTTTTTGTAATAAAAAAGTTATTTTTCTGTCATTCGAGCATGTCATGTTACCCCCGCGAACATAAAACGCGTGATATCGCGCATCCCGGCACAAAAAGAGAGATAACCGATGATATCGTTACGACATACAGCTTTAGGACTGGCGCTGAGTCTGGCATTTACGGGTCAGGCGTTGGCCGTCACCACTATTCCATTCTGGCATTCAATGGAAGGGGAGTTAGGCAAAGAAGTTGATTCACTGGCGCAACGTTTCAACCAGGCCAATCCGGATTACAAAATCGTTCCGGTCTATAAGGGGAACTATGAGCAGAACCTGAGCGCCGGGATCGCGGCATTCCGTACCGGCAACGCGCCGGCAATATTGCAGGTTTATGAGGTTGGGACAGCGACCATGATGGCCTCGAAAGCTATTAAGCCGGTTTATGAAGTGTTTAAAGACGCCGGTATTAACTTTGACGAGTCCCAGTTTGTACCGACCGTTGCAGGCTACTACACCGATGCTAAAAGCGGGCATCTGCTCTCCCAGCCCTTTAACAGCTCCACGCCGGTACTGTACTACAACAAAGACGCCTTTAAGAAAGCCGGTTTAGATCCGGAACAGCCGCCGAAAACCTGGCAGGAGCTGGCTGACTATACCGCGAAACTGAGAGCGGCAGGCATGAAATGCGGTTACGCCAGCGGCTGGCAAGGCTGGATCCAACTGGAAAACTTCAGCGCCTGGAACGGTCTCCCCTTCGCCAGTAAAAACAATGGCTTTGACGGTACAGATGCGGTGCTGGAGTTTAATAAGCCAGAGCAGGTGAAACATATCGCGCTGCTGGAAGAGATGAATAAAAAAGGCGATTTTAGCTATGTTGGGCGTAAGGACGAGTCTACCGAGAAGTTTTATAACGGTGACTGCGCGATGACAACCGCGTCCTCCGGCTCGCTCGCCAATATCCGCCAGTATGCCAAATTTAACTATGGCGTGGGTATGATGCCGTACGACGCTGATATCAAGGGCGCGCCGCAAAACGCCATTATCGGCGGAGCCAGCCTATGGGTCATGCAGGGTAAAGATAAAGAAACCTATACCGGCGTCGCCAAATTCCTCGACTTCCTGGCAAAACCGGAAAACGCTGCTGAATGGCATCAAAAAACCGGCTACCTGCCGATTACCACCGCCGCCTACGAGCTGACCCGCGAGCAGGGTTATTACGATAAAAACCCTGGTGCGGATATCGCCACTCGCCAGATGTTGAATAAGCCGCCGTTACCCTTCACCAAAGGCTTGCGTCTGGGCAATATGCCGCAGATTCGTACCATCGTGGACGAAGAGCTGGAAAGCGTCTGGACCGGGAAGAAAACCCCACAACAGGCGTTGGATACCGCAGTGGATCGCGGGAATCAGTTGCTGCGTCGTTTTGAGAAAGCGAGCAAATCTTAAGTGTATAAGTGCCTGGTGGCGCTGCGCTTATCAGGCCTACAGCGTTTGTAGGCCGGATAAGGTGCTTGCACCGCCATCCGGCACCTTCCAGGAAAAGAACCTTCATGTCATCATCCCGTCCGGTGTTCCGCTCGCGCTGGCTGCCGTATTTACTGGTTGCCCCGCAGTTGGTTATCACCGTTATTTTCTTTATCTGGCCTGCGGGCGAAGCGCTGTGGTATTCGCTGCAAAGCGTCGATCCGTTTGGTTTTTCCAGCCAATTTGTCGGGCTGGAGAATTTTGTCGCGCTTTTTCACGACAGTTATTATCTCGACGCCTTCTGGACGACGATTAAATTCAGCGCGCTGGTCACATTTAGCGGCCTGCTGGTCTCGTTGTTTTTCGCCGCCCTGGTGGATTACGTGGTGCGCGGCAGCCGTTTTTATCAGACGCTGATGCTGCTGCCTTATGCCGTCGCGCCCGCCGTCGCCGCCGTATTGTGGATTTTCCTGTTTAACCCGGGGCGGGGATTAATCACCCATTTCCTTGGCGAATTCGGCTATGACTGGAACCACGCGCAAAACAGCGGTCAGGCGATGTTCCTGGTGGTATTTGCGTCAGTCTGGAAGCAGATTAGTTACAACTTTTTATTCTTCTTTGCCGCGCTGCAATCCATTCCCCGCTCGCTGGTGGAAGCGGCGGCCATTGACGGCGCCGGGCCGATTCGTCGTTTCTTCCGGCTTTCTTTGCCGCTTATTGCGCCGGTCAGTTTCTTCCTGCTGGTGGTCAACCTGGTGTACGCCTTTTTCGACACCTTCCCGGTGATCGACGCCGCGACCGCCGGCGGGCCGGTACAAGCCACCACGACGCTGATTTATAAGATCTATCGCGAAGGGTTTACCGGCCTGGATCTCTCGGCGTCCGCCGCGCAGTCGGTGGTGTTGATGTTCCTCGTCATCATTCTGACGGTGGTGCAGTTCCGCTATGTGGAAAGTAAGGTGCGTTACCAATGATAGAGAATCGTCGCGGGCTGACAATATTCAGCCATACCATGCTGATTCTGGGGATCGCGGTCATTTTGTTTCCGCTGTATGTCGCGTTTGTCGCGGCGACGCTGGACGACCGCGCGGTGTTTGAGACGCCGATGACGCTGCTTCCCGGCACGCAGTTACTGGAGAATATCAAAACTATTTGGGTCAACGGCGTCGGTGTTAATAGCGCGCCATTCTGGCTGATGATGCTTAACAGTTTCATTATGGCGTTCAGCATTACGGTAGGCAAAATCACGGTATCTATGCTTTCCGCATTCGCCATCGTCTGGTTTCGTTTTCCCCTGCGTAACCTGTTCTTCTGGATGATTTTTATCACCCTGATGTTGCCGGTTGAAGTGCGTATCTTCCCGACGGTGGAAGTGATCGCCAACCTGAAAATGCTCGACAGCTATGCCGGTCTGACGCTACCGCTGATGGCGTCCGCTACCGCCACTTTCCTGTTTCGTCAGTTCTTTATGACGCTTCCGGATGAACTGGTGGAGGCGGCCCGTATTGACGGCGCGTCGCCGATGCGCTTTTTCCGCGACATCGTGTTGCCGCTGTCAAAAACCAACCTGGCGGCGTTATTCGTCATCACCTTTATCTACGGCTGGAACCAGTATCTGTGGCCGCTGTTGATTATCACCGACGTGAATCTTGGCACTGCCGTAGCGGGTATCAAAGGGATGATCGCCACCGGCGAAGGTACCACGCAATGGAACCAGGTGATGGCCGCGATGCTGCTGACTCTGATTCCCCCGGTCGTAATTGTGTTAGCCATGCAACGGGCGTTTGTGCGTGGTTTAGTGGACAGTGAGAAATAAAAATGGCTGGTTTAAAACTACAGGCAGTAACCAAAAGCTGGGACGGCAAAACCCAGGTCATTCAACCGCTGACGCTGGACGTGGCGGATGGCGAATTTATTGTGATGGTCGGGCCGTCCGGCTGCGGCAAATCAACGTTGTTGCGGATGGTGGCCGGTCTGGAACGCGTGACCAGCGGCGATATCTGGATTGATCGCAAACGGGTCACCGAGATGGAGCCCAAAGATCGCGGCATCGCGATGGTATTTCAGAACTATGCTCTCTATCCCCATATGAGCGTAGAGGAGAACATGGCGTGGGGACTAAAAATTCGCGGTATGAGCAAAGCGCATATTGAAGAACGCGTGCGGGAGGCGGCGCGCATTCTGGAGCTGGACGGCCTGCTTAAACGCCGTCCACGCGAGCTTTCCGGCGGTCAGCGGCAGCGCGTGGCAATGGGGCGCGCGATCGTCCGCGAGCCGGCAGTCTTCTTATTCGACGAACCGCTCTCTAACCTCGACGCCAAGCTGCGCGTGCAGATGCGTCTGGAGTTACAACATCTGCATCGTCGTCTTCGTACCACCTCGCTCTATGTTACTCACGATCAGGTAGAGGCGATGACGCTGGCCCAGCGGGTGATGGTGATGAATAAAGGCGTCGCAGAACAGATTGGCACGCCGGTAGAGGTGTATGAAAAACCGGCCAGTCGCTTCGTGGCGAGCTTTATCGGCAGCCCGGCGATGAACCTGTTGGACGGCGTTATCAGCGCTTCCGGCGACCGTTTCGAATTGCCTGGCGGTCTGGCGTTGCCGATTGGTGCGGGCTATCGGGGTCATGCCGGACGTAACATGACGCTGGGTATTCGCCCGGAGCATATTGCGTTAAGCTCGCAGGCGGAAGGCGGCGTGCCGCTAACGGTAGACACGCTGGAGATTCTGGGCGCGGATAATCTGGCGCATGGGCGCTGGGGCGATCAGAAACTGGTGGTGCGGTTGGCGCATCAGCAGCGCCCGGTGGCGGGCAGTACGCTATGGCTGCATCTGCCGGAACATCAGCGGCATCTTTTTGATGGCGAAACAGGACAACGTGTATGAGTAACTGGCCTTATCCCCACATTGTCGCCCATCGCGGCGGCGGTAAACTGGCGCCGGAAAACACTCTGGCGGCGATTGACGTGGGCGCGCGATACGGGCACACCATGATTGAGTTTGATGCCAAGCTGTCGAAAGACGGCGAAATTTTCCTGCTGCATGACGATAACCTGGAGCGCACCAGCAACGGTTGGGGCGTGGCGGGCGAGTTGAACTGGCAGGATTTATTGCGTGTGGACGCTGGCGGTTGGTTTAGCGGCGAATTTAAAGGCGAGCCGCTGCCGCTGCTCTCGCAGGTGGCGGAGCGCTGCCGTAAACACGGCATGATGGCGAATATTGAGATCAAACCGACAACGGGGAGCGGAAGGCTAACAGGACGTGTCGTGGCGTTGGCCGCCCGCGAACTGTGGGCCGGGATGACGCCGCCGCTGCTTTCTTCCTTTGAGATAGAGGCGCTGGAAGCGGCGCAGGCGGCAGCACCTGAACTGCCGCGCGGGTTACTACTGGATAAATGGCGTGAAGACTGGCGTGAACTGACGACCCGTCTGGGCTGTGTTTCCCTCCATCTCAACCATAAATTACTCGATGAGACGCGAGTGCAAGAGATTAAGGCCGCGGGTCTGCGGATTCTGGTGTATACCGTCAATCAGCCCCAGCGGGCGGCAGAGCTGCTGCGCTGGGGCGTGGATTGTATCTGCACCGATCGCATTGATGACATCGGCCCTCACTTTCAGTTTTAAGGGCCGTCAGTTTTAAGGGCTGATGGTTTTCAGCGGGATGTCAGGCTGCGGCGTCCCGCTGCCCTGCTGCAACATTGGCTGGGAATGGTTTAGCATCCGGTCCGGATTTCCGCTGCCGCTGAGCATTCCGCCCTGCGTATTGGGCAGCGTTTGCTGACCGAGCATACCGTTGCCCGGCTGTCCCTGCTGAACCCGCTGCGTATTGGCATTCAACTGCGACTGTAGATTTTGCTGCTGGCTGCGCGCCTGCGTTTGCATCTGTTGTTTCAACATACCCTGCTGCTGAATCTGCTGCGTTTGCATCTGCGTCTGCATACGCTGCTGGCTGGGGATCTGATAACCTGGCTGATTAGGATTATTCATAGTGTTAATTGGCTGGGCCAATACAGCAAAGGGTAACAAAGCCGTAATAAGTAGTAAGCGTTTCATTGTCGTCTCCTCCCGATGAGGCCTCTTTTTAAGTGTACCTCTATTTCGCCATGATGATGATTTTTTAAGCGTTGTGGGCCAGGATTAAACGGGACATACACCCATTTATCTGGAGAAAAACAACGATGAAACCAACGTTTATGCGCTGGGTGGCGATCGCCGCTCTGCTGGCCGGGGGGACGTTTAGCGCGGTGGCCAATCCTCCCGTCGCGCCGCCAGTCTCCTATGGTGTTGAAGAAGATGTCTTTCATCCTGTGCGGGCGACGCAAGGGATGGTGGCCTCGGTGGATGCAATGGCGACGCAGGTTGGCGTGGATATCTTAAAGCAGGGCGGTAATGCCGTGGATGCCGCCGTCGCCGTGGGCTATGCGCTGGCTGTCACGCATCCGCAAGCCGGGAATCTGGGCGGCGGGGGATTTATGCTGCTGCGCACTAAAGATGGCGCTACCACGGCGATCGATTTTCGTGAAATGGCGCCGGCTGGCGCGACCCGTGATATGTTCCTCGACGATCAGGGTAACGCCGATGCGAAAAAGTCGCTGACGTCGCATCTGGCATCCGGTACGCCGGGTACCGTGGCGGGGTTCTCGCTGGCGCTGGAGAAATACGGCACGATGCCGCTGAATAAAGTGGTGCGTCCGGCGATGAAGCTGGCGGAAGAGGGTTTTGTGGTTAACGATGCGCTGGCCGACGACTTAAAAACTTACGGCAGCGAAGTGATCCCTAATCATGAGAACAGCAAAGCTATTTTCTGGAAAGACGGCGAGCCGCTGAAAAAAGGCGATAAGCTGATCCAGAAGAATCTGGCGAAAAGCCTGGAAATGATTGCCGAAAACGGCCCGGCTGCGTTTTATAAAGGGGCGATTGCCGACCAGATTGCCGGGGAAATGCAGAAGAACGGCGGTCTGATGACCAAAGAGGATTTAGCCAGCTATAAAGCCGTTGAGCGTACGCCAATCAGCGGTGACTATCGCGGGTATCAGGTCTTCTCCATGCCGCCGCCATCCTCGGGCGGTATTCACATCGTACAGATCCTTAATATTCTTGAAAATTTCGACATGAAGAAGTACGGCTTTGGCAGCGCCGATGCCATGCAAATCATGGCGGAAGCGGAAAAATACGCCTACGCTGACCGCTCAGAGTATCTGGGCGATCCGGACTTTGTGAAAGTGCCGTGGCAGGCGCTGACCCACAAAGCCTATGCGAAAACGCTGGCCGATCAAATTGATATCAACAAGGCCAAACCTTCCAGCCAGATAAAACCGGGCAAGCTCGCCCCGTATGAAAGCAACCAGACCACCCACTTCTCGGTGGTGGATAAAGACGGCAATGCTGTGGCGGTGACCTATACCCTGAACACCACCTTCGGCACAGGAATTGTGGCGGGAAATACCGGTATTCTGCTGAATAATCAAATGGATGATTTTTCTGCTAAACCCGGTGTACCTAATGTTTATGGCCTGGTGGGCGGCGATGCTAACGCGGTCGGTCCGAAGAAGCGTCCGCTGTCGTCGATGTCGCCCACTATCGTCGTTAAAGAGGGCAAAACCTGGCTGGTGACCGGCAGTCCTGGCGGGAGTCGAATCATCACTACTGTGCTGCAAATGGTAGTGAACAGCATTGATTTTGGCATGAACGTCGCGGAAGCGACCAACGCGCCGCGCTTCCATCATCAATGGTTGCCGGACGAACTGCGGGTAGAAAAGGGCTTCAGTCCCGATACGCTGAAGTTGCTGGAACAGAAAGGGCAGAAAGTGGCGCTGAAAGAAGCGATGGGCAGTACCCAAAGTATTATGGTTGGACCGGATGGCGAACTGTACGGTGCGTCTGACCCGCGTTCGGTGGATGATTTAACGGCGGGATACTGATTTTTAATTCCAGGCCCGGTGTCAGACACCGGGCTATTTGCAGATTATGCCGTGAGTAATCGGGCTGGATTATCAATACAAAGCTTGCGCAGAGTATCGTTGTCTACTCCGCGAGCAGCCAGATAGGCGAGGAAGACATTCGGGACAAACCCCCAGCCATTTCCGCCATTTTTCGCCCACATCTGTTTGAGAAAAACATCATGGCTTAAAACGATTTGGTCGGCGTAACCCAGTGCAATCAGATTCGCTACTGCATCTGCGGTCTCCTGAACGCCCGGCGCGACACCTTCTTTTGGAAAGGTGATGTCCAGACCAATCATGTCAAATTCAAGCCATACGCCACGGTCGAGCATTTTACGTTGATAGACGACATCTTTTCCTGAAGGGTCCGAATGCGCCAGCGAGACTTTTGCCGGAGAGACGTTCATTTCTTCCAGCACGATATCCAGCACCTCATCACCCAGTCGCAGCCACCCTGGCATATGGATATTCATCGCCGTGTGGGGGTTGTTACATTGTGCCAGAGACGCTGCCCGCAGGCTGTTACGCTCCGCTTGGGTAAACGCGGGAGATACGCCGATTTCACCGATCATGCCAGCGCGAATATCCGTCTCGCCAATACCCTGATTCAGTTCTTTATCAATGAGTGAGGCTAACAGCTCAACAGGTTTATGGATCCGGGTACTTTCAAATTTCTCCAGATAAGGTCCGGATGACGCAACGATATTCAAACCCGTTTTTAAGGCAACTTCTCGCAGCGCTGAGGCGTCCCGTCCAATGGATTCTGATCCGGTGGCGTCGACAATCGTCCTGCCGCCTAAAGCCATAAAGTTATTGATTTCGAAGATAACATCATCAATCTCTTTGCGGTCCATGTTATCGGCGCAGCAGTATGGGTCGTGTTTCAGCCCCCACTGCAGGTCAGCACTGACTTTCTTTCCCACCAGTTGCTGTGAAAAAGCATAATGTGGCTCGTCTACGACCGAAGACAGATCGTTAAACAGATGTTCATGCGGTAGCGTCAGCCCCATATCCGTATGCGCCACCGGGCCTGTTACGGTTTGCAGGAAACCTTTCATTCTGACACCTCCATTCTTTGCGCCATTTTGGATGCTCTGTATTCAGGGATGGTGGTCACAATCGCACCGACTACCGCGAACAGCGTACCGATGATGGTGACCAGGTAGACCGTATTGCCTAATGAAGGGATCAATTCATCAATCAGCACTGAGCCAAGCAGTTGGCCTGCTGTTGACGCTACGCCCAGCATCAATAGCCCTAAGCCTCTCACCAGAATCGCCATTAGCCCGATGGACAGCAGACCCAGCGGACCACCGAGATACATCCACCATGTATCGGGTAACTGAATGGTGACATGGCCTAATGCGATACGTATCGCCAGCGCCGCGCCCAGGACACAAAAGCCGACGATGAAGTTCCATGTAATGGACACCAGCATGGAGCCCGTTGCCTCGGCGACTTTCGCATTTCCCGCAGGCTGCCAGCCAGCGAGTAACCCTGCCAAAAAGGGGAGGATAGCGAGCAGGATAAACGAGGTTGAGTGCCACTGTGGCGACACGACAAAAATGGTGGCGATAACGGCGAACAATGCGCCAGTAATGCGCCATGGCGTAAAATATTTTTTCTCCTCCACACCGACGCCAAAACGGTCGCACAGCAGGCCGGAAAGGAGCAGGGCGGAAATTAATGCTGTTTGAAAGGTGGCAACGCCCAGCGCGCTGGCGGATGCGCCTTCAGAAAATACGACCATAGCCCCGCATAATCCTGCAAACCAATTCCATAGCGGGATTTTTCTCTTTTTAATCAGAGTAGGGATTGCGGCGAATTGCTGGCGTGTTTCTTTGCGCGCAATAATAATAAAAAACATGACGACCAGACCGCTGGCAAACGAGATTACTGCGCAAGCATTACCGTCTTGTAACCAATGTCCTAACTGCCCATTAACGGCAGACTGCATCGGGGAAAGCATACCGGCTAAGATGGTGGCAAGCATCAGTAAGGGGGTTGAGTACTTATTCTTGTTCATACATTAATCCTTATATTTTATAAAAGGAGTAACTTTCGTTACTCCATTGTTTTTTATTTTCTGGCGATGAATTGAAGCGTGTTGACCCACAGGTCGGTATAAAATGGCCATGACATAAACTGCTGGGTTCCCCAGTGTGGGGAGCAGTCACTCATAAAGCAGGCGGTTTTACCCTGTTGGTATTCACCGAACACTAACAATGGGTCATTATTTATTGTTAATACGACATCGGCATCGTCTCTGGCGACGGCCTGGTTATATCCAAGAAATACCGGATAATCTGAGAACCCGTTAACAACAGGATGTTCAGGTGAGACAGCCTCAGCACAGATACCCTCGGGCTTTTCTACCCGGTCATCGCCATCAAGCATAATAACTGGCAGAACCTCAGCAAGAACGGTGTTCTTATAATTGGCTTTTGCCTCAATACCCATAAATGACAGATAACCGCCAATCATGAGTAGTCCACCGCCATTTTTGACGTACTCTTTAATGGACTCCAGAGCGTTTGGTTTTATTTTTAGCTGATAAAATGTCTCGTTTTGCAACAGGAAGGTATTACTACCAATGTCGCTAATAACAATCACATCGTAACGATTTAATTCGTCAATACTCTCTGGAAAGGCAATTTGTACCGTGTGGGCAGGCATGTAATCAATATCAACGCCGCCTTTCCTCAGGCATTCCAGTAACCATGTAGCGCCTTCTTCATATTTACTGGAGGTGAAACTGTCATAACCTTTTGAATGAATCATATGAATATGCCAGGATTCTCCAATAAAGAGCACCTTTAGTTTTTTCTGCGTATTGTTCATAGTCTGCTCCTTGATTTAGTGAGTAGAGATAGTTTGTTTGTAATGTGAACCCTGAATACGATGAAGAACGGAGTCGTTTTCCGGCATATCAGAGGCATTAGGCGTTTCAACCGCAAGTGAGGCAAATGCGCTGGCGTAGCACAATGCGGATGCCAGTGACTTTCCTTTTGCAAGACCAGATGCGAGGGCGCCATTGAAAGCGTCACCCGCTCCCGCCGTATTTTTTACAACTGCCGGAAATGCCGGGGAATAGATGAATTGTGTGCCATCATAAGCAAGCGAACCTTTGCTACCTAATGTAATAATGGTATTTTTGACGCCTTTCTGATGAATAATTTTGGCCGCGCATTTGGCTGATTCGATATCATTAACCGCCATATTGGCCAGCAGGCCTGCTTCCGTTTCATTTGGCGTAATATAATCAATGTTATCAATGATGGTGTTAACCATGTCATTGTATGGCGCTGGATTGATGATGACCGGTATGTCATTTTTTTGTGCGAGACGAATTGTTTGCTGCAGCGCTTCGTAATTCGTCTCCAGTTGGACAAGAACAATATCTGAATGAACAATGGCTTCTTTCTGAATGGTGATTTCATCAGGGGAAATTGTCATGTTGGCGCCAGGGTAGATAGCGATGACGTTATCTCCGGTATCTCCATTCACCATGATGGTTGCTGTACCTGTTTGTGTTTCTTTGGTCTGGTAGATAACACTTTTATGGATTTTTGATGAGTTTATAAAATTAATGGCGTAATCACTAAAATGATCTGAGCCTACTTTAGTAATAAAATGCACATCAGAATCGGCATAGCTTGCTGCTAATGCCTGATTACATCCCTTACCGCCGGGTGAAAAAATAAATTTATCGGCCAGCAATGATTCTCCCGTTGAGGGTAATCTCGGTAGATAACTGATAATATCAACATTGAACGAGCCAATAACACATACATTATTTTTCATGGCAGAGAGACCTTTTTTTATTTTCTGCGCTGATTCATATTTTTCCAGCACATAAGCAATTTCATTTTTTGCGACGTTATCAAGAGAATCAAGGGTAATAAATGCACCACCATGACAGCGAGTAAGATATCCCTGTCCGGCAAGTTCATTGAGATCTGAACGAATAGTTTCCTTTGTTACCTTGAGACTTTTCGCCAGATTTGAAACTTTTACAACTCCCGAAATACTGAGTTCCTTCAATATTCTATGATGGCGTTCAAATTTCATTTTTTACCTCACCGTGGTTAAATTAGTCCCGGGAGGAGTATATTGTTGTGATTGTCACCATAAAGTGATGGCAGAAACCAAAAAAAAACAAAAATGTAATATTAATATTGCTAAAATTACGGAAAAAACGGTGATAAAGCTTAAAGTGGTAATAACCATTAAATTCAGATGGTTATTGTTTTGATATAGGGGAAGTAGGCTGCAATAACTGGAATGTTGTGAAGGTTTGTGACGTTTCGCCCCACAGGGTGGGGCGGGGAAGCGCTATTTCACGCGCGCCATAAAGTACGCATCAACGTACTCACCGTTGCGCAGGCCGTATTTCTTACCGGTGCCTTCGATTTCAAAGCCGTACTTCTTATACACCGCCACCGCGGGCTCGTTATCAACAAACACCGTTAACTCAATACGCTCGACGCGCAGCCAGTTGTCACACATGTCGATCATCGTGCGGATCAGCGCGCTGGCGACGCCGCGGTTTTGCCAACGAGCGTCAACGCAAATACCGAAATCAGCGACGTGACTGCGGCGCGGGCGCTGGGCAACAGCAATGCAAAGATGCCCCACGACGATATCATCGATGCAGGCCACCAGCTGTTTGATCCCCGGCTGATCGGCGAGTCGCGTTTGCCACATCTCCATGGAAGGATGAGGAACCTGTAGCGTGTTGTGGTACACCTCCGGCTGGGCGTGGATCTGACGAATGGCGTCGTAATCTTTCGGTTCAGCGTGGCGTATCACTATTTCACTCATTCCTTATCTCCTGCAGGGGTAATTGTGTATTTACACTCGCTGAGAAAGAAAATTCCGTCAACCGCATTTTTTTGCAAAAAGAAGTAGACAAGTGCGAATGAGAATGATTATTATTGCCTTGCATTCAGGGGAACCCTACGGAGAACCTGAAAGCACGACATTGCTCACATTGCTTCCAGTATTACTTTAGCCAGCTTTTGCTGGCTTTTTTTTGGGTTTTGTTTCAGCCTGGCTTACTTGTCATTTTGTCCCCGGGAAGTGCTCGTGCTCCTCACGTACATTTAGTACGCTCCGGGCCCTGCGCGCTTGCCGTGAACAAACTGACCGCGACGCCGACGGCCGATCTTGAGGCATCTGCTTTTGTAGGCCCGAAAAGGCAACGCCACATCCGGCTCGATGGCAGGATGGATTCAGTCTCCTCACGCTTTGCGCTATGGTGTAGACAATCATCTTCAAAAGGATCGTCTCATGACCTTACACTGCGCATTTATTGGATTCGGCAAAAGTACCACCCGTTACCATCTCCCCTATGTTCTGAATCGGAAGGATACCTGGCATGTCGCGCATATTTTCCGTCGTCACGCTAAACCGGAAGAGCAGGCGCCGCAGTATTCGCATATTCATTTCACCAGCGATCTGGATGAGGTGTTGGGCGATCCGCAGGTAAAACTGGTGATCGTCTGTACGCATGCTGACAGCCATTTCGAATACGCCAAACGCGCGCTGGAAGCGGGTAAAAATGTGCTGGTTGAGAAACCTTTCACGCCGACGCTGGCGGAGGCAAAAGTGTTGTTCGACCTGGCGCGAAGCAAAGGACTGACCGTCACGCCGTATCAGAATCGGCGTTTTGATTCCTGTTTTCTCACGGCTAAAAAAGCGATTGAGAGCGGCAAACTGGGCAAGATTGTCGAAATTGAAAGCCATTTCGATTATTACCGCCCGGTAGCAGAAACCAAACCGGGCCTGCCGCAGGATGGTGCATTCTATGGACTTGGCGTCCACACTATGGATCAAATTATTTCGCTATTTGGCCGCCCGGATCATGTCGCGTATGACATTCGTAGCCTGCGTAATAAAGCGAATCCGGATGACACCTTTGAAGCGCAACTGTTTTATGGCGATTTGAAGGCTATCGTTAAAACCAGCCATCTGGTGAAAATCGACTATCCGAAGTTTATTGTTCACGGCACCAAAGGTTCGTTTGTGAAATACGGTATCGATCAACAAGAAACCAGCCTGAAAGCGAACATTATGCCTGGCGAGCCGGGTTTTGCCGCTGACGAATCCGTCGGCGTGCTGGAATATGTTAACGATGACGGCGTGACCGTGAAAGAAGAGGTGAAACCGGAAACGGGTGACTATGGTCGCGTCTATGATGCGCTGTACCAGACGTTGACCGTCGGTACGCCTAATTACGTCAAGGAATCTGAAGTTCTTACCAACCTGGAAATCCTCGAACGTGCCTTCGAACAGGCAACGCCTGCGACGATAACCCTGGCTAAATAGCCCTTACAGACTCCTCTGCGCTTATTCATATTTTTTGAACAGAGGAGTCAATTTTCACCCTCTATGATCCCGGACGGAATGAGTCCACACTTATTCCATCGAAAACATCTGGGGGTGAACACAATGATCTACTTACGCAAAGCAAACGACCGCGGTCATGCGAATCATGGCTGGCTTGACTCCTGGCATACCTTTTCTTTTGCCGATTATTACGATCCGAACTTTATGGGGTTCTCGGCGCTGCGCGTGATTAACGATGACGTGATCGACGCAGGTCAGGGCTTTGGTACTCACCCCCATAAAGACATGGAAATCCTGACTTATGTGCTGGAAGGCGCGGTGGAGCATCAGGACAGTATGGGCAATAAAGAACAGGTTCCGGCCGGTGAATTCCAGATTATGAGCGCCGGGACCGGCGTTCGCCACTCCGAGTACAACCCGAGCAAAACGGATCGTCTGCGGCTGTACCAGATCTGGATCATTCCGCAAGAAACCGGCATCACGCCGCGCTACGAACAGCGCCGCTTCGACGCCGCGCAGGGCAAGCAACTGGTGCTTTCGCCAGATGCTCGTGATGGTTCGCTGAAGGTCCACCAGGATATGGAGCTGTACCGCTGGGCGCTGCTCAAAGATGAGCAGTCGGTGCATCAGATTGCCGCTGAGCGCCGCGTCTGGATCCAGGTGGTAAAAGGTAACGTGACCATTAACGGTACCAAAGCGACGACCAGCGACGGCCTGGCGATTTGGGATGAGCAGGCAATCTCGATTCATGCCGACAGCGACAGTGAAGTGTTGTTGTTTGACTTGCCGCCAGTCTAACGTGCTGTAACCTTTTGTAGGCCGGATAAGACGCGAAAGCGTTGCCATCCGGCTTTTCATCGTTTGTCATTAATTCCGCACGTCCGTGGTAAACTGGGCAAATCTATCCCTTTTATACCTTTCAGGACGATGAAAAAGAAAAGACCCGTACTTCAGGATGTGGCCGACCGTGTGGGCGTGACCAAAATGACGGTCAGCCGTTTTTTGCGTAATCCGGAGCAGGTCTCCGTCGCGCTGCGGGGTAAAATTGCGGCTGCGCTTGATGAGCTCGGGTACATTCCTAATCGCGCGCCTGACATTCTTTCCAACGCCACCAGCCGCGCCATTGGCGTTCTGCTGCCGTCTTTAACCAACCAGGTCTTTGCGGAAGTGTTACGCGGCATTGAGGCCGTCACCGATGCCCACGGGTATCAGACCATGCTGGCGCACTACGGCTATAAACCGGAGATGGAGCAGGAGCGCTTGGAATCGATGCTCTCCTGGAATATCGACGGCCTGATCCTCACTGAGCGTACCCATACGCCGCGCACCTTAAAAATGATCGAAGTCGCCGGGATTCCGGTGGTGGAACTGATGGACAGCCAGTCGCCGTGTCTCGATATTGCCGTCGGTTTTGACAACTTCGAGGCCGCCCGTCAGATGACCGCCGCGATTATCGCGCGTGGTCATCGTCATATCGCCTATCTGGGGGCGCGCCTCGACGAACGTACTATCATCAAGCAGAAGGGTTATGAACAGGCGATGCGGGACGCAGGCCTGGTTCCTTACAGTGTGATGATGGAGCAATCTTCATCCTACTCTTCCGGTATCGAACTCATGCGCCAGGCGCGACGCGAATACCCACAGCTTGACGGTATTTTTTGCACCAACGATGACCTGGCGGTGGGGGCGGCCTTCGAATGCCAGCGCCTGGGGCTAAAAATCCCGGACGACATGGCGATCGCCGGGTTCCACGGTCATGACATCGGCCAGGTGATGGAACCGCGTCTGGCAAGCGTCCTGACGCCGCGCGAGCGAATGGGCAGCATTGGCGCGGAACGTCTGTTGGCCCGCATTCGCGGCGAAACGGTCACGCCGAAAATGTTAGATTTAGGTTTCACCTTGTCACCGGGCGGATCTATTTAGTCTGACAACTTTGAAGTAGCTCACACTTATTCACTTTTGGCACGAATGGTCATTGCGTCGTGAATGGTGCGGCTGGACAATGTTACCGATAACAGTTACCCGTAACAAATTTTGCAACTTGTAGAGTGGGGGCCCGCTTTGAGCACGACTAATCATGATCACCACGTTTACGTTCTGATGGGCGTATCAGGCAGCGGTAAATCCGCTGTCGCAAGCGCCGTGGCGCATCAGCTTCATGCCGCGTTTCTGGACGGCGATTTTCTGCATCCGCGCTGCAATATTGAAAAAATGGCTTCCGGCGAGCCGTTGAATGATGATGACCGCAAACCGTGGTTACAGGCGCTAAACGACGCCGCTTTCGCGATGCAGCGTACCAATAAAATCTCGCTGATCGTCTGCTCCGCACTGAAAAAACATTATCGCGACCTGCTGCGCGAGGGAAACCCGAACCTCTCCTTTATCTATCTGAAAGGTGATTTCGACGTCATTGAAAGCCGTCTGAAAGCGCGCAAAGGTCATTTCTTCAAAACCCAGATGCTGGTGACGCAGTTTGAAACGCTGCAAGAGCCGGGTGCCGACGAACGCGATGTTCTGGTGGTGGATATCGACCAGCCGCTGGAAGACGTCGTGGCGAGCACCATTGAGGTCATCAATAAAGGCAGTACGCTGTGAGTACATTAACACTGGTTTTAACCGCCGTCGGTTCCGTCTTACTGCTGCTGTTTCTCGTGATGAAGGCGCGTATGCACGCCTTCGTCGCGTTAATGGTCGTCTCAATGGGCGCGGGGCTTTTTTCAGGGATGCCGCTTGATAAAATCGCCGCGACCATGGAAAAAGGGATGGGCGGCACGCTGGGCTTCCTGGCGATTGTGGTCGCGCTGGGGGCGATGTTCGGCAAGATTCTGCATGAAACCGGCGCGGTCGATCAGATAGCCGTGAAAATGCTTAAATCCTTTGGCCATAACCGCGCGCACTATGCGATTGGCCTGGCCGGGCTGATTTGCGCGCTTCCGCTGTTCTTTGAAGTGGCGATTGTGCTGCTGATAAGCGTGGCGTTCTCTATGGCGCGTCATACCGGCACAAACCTGGTGAAGCTGGTCATTCCGCTGTTTGCGGGCGTGGCGGCAGCCGCGGCGTTTTTGTTGCCTGGGCCTGCGCCGATGCTGCTGGCTTCCCAGATGCATGCTGATTTCGGCTGGATGATCCTGATTGGGCTGTGCGCCGCCATTCCTGGCATGATTATCGCCGGGCCGCTGTGGGGGAATTTTATCAGCCGCTACGTTGAGCTGCGTATTCCTGACGACATTACCGAGCCGCATCTGGGTGAAGGTAAAATGCCTTCTTTCGGCTTCAGCCTGTCGCTGATCCTGCTGCCGTTGGTGCTGGTAGGGCTGAAAACGATCGCCGCGCGTTTTGTGCCGGAAGGTTCCACCGCTTACGAATGGTTTGAGTTTATCGGCCACCCCTTCACTGCGATTCTGGTCGCTTGTCTGGTTGCGATTTACGGCCTGGCGATGCGTCAGGGGATGCCGAAAGACAAAGTGATGGAAATCTGCGGCCACGCGCTGCAACCGGCGGGCATTATCTTGCTGGTGATTGGCGCAGGCGGGGTGTTCAAACAGGTACTGGTTGACTCCGGCGTCGGCCCGGCGCTGGGCGAAGCGTTAACCGGTATGGGACTGCCGATTGCCATTACCTGCTTTGTGCTGGCGGCGGCGGTGCGCATCATTCAGGGTTCCGCGACCGTGGCGTGTTTAACCGCGGTCGGTCTGGTGATGCCGGTCATAGAGCAACTGAATTTCTCCGGCGCGCAGATGGCTGCGCTCTCTATCTGTATCGCCGGCGGTTCAATTGTGGTTTCTCATGTTAACGACGCCGGTTTCTGGCTGTTCGGTAAATTTACCGGCGCGACCGAAGCACAGACGCTGAAGACCTGGACGATGATGGAGACTATCCTCGGCACGGTCGGCGCGATTGTCGGGATGATTGCTTTCCAACTGCTGAGCTGAGTCTTGTTGCCCGGTGGCGCGGTGCTTACCGGGCCTGGAAACGGGCACATATCGACACCGTAAGCCGGGTAAGGCGTAATCGCTACCCGGTTTTTTTATTGAGGTGTGCATGGCAATCGCCCAACGACGTTTTGCCTCGCCATGTTTCAGTACGCGCATAAAAGCAGGCAAATTTCTACGCTGATCCATAATTAGGATCAATAAAACAGCGACGGAAATGATTCCCTTCCTAACGCAAATTCCCTGATAATCGCCACTGGACTTTCTGCTTGCGCGGTAAGGCAGGATAAGTCGCATTACTGATGGCTTCGCTATCATTGATTAATTTCACTTGCGACTTTGGCTGCTTTTTGTATGGTGAAGGATGCGCCACAGGATACTGGCGCGCATACACAGCACATCTCTTTGCAGGAAAAAAACGCTATGAAAAATGTTGGTTTTATCGGCTGGCGCGGAATGGTCGGCTCTGTTCTCATGCAACGCATGGTAGAGGAGCGCGATTTCGACGCTATTCGCCCTGTTTTCTTTTCTACCTCCCAGTTTGGACAGGCGGCGCCCACCTTCGGCGACACCTCCACCGGCACGCTACAGGACGCTTTTGATCTGGATGCGCTAAAAGCGCTCGATATCATCGTGACCTGCCAGGGCGGCGATTATACCAACGAAATTTATCCAAAGCTGCGCGAGAGCGGATGGCAGGGTTACTGGATTGACGCGGCTTCTACGCTGCGCATGAAAGATGATGCCATTATTATTCTCGACCCGGTCAACCAGGACGTGATTACCGACGGCCTGAACAATGGCGTGAAGACCTTTGTGGGCGGTAACTGTACCGTTAGCCTGATGTTGATGTCGCTGGGCGGTCTCTTTGCCCATAATCTCGTTGACTGGGTATCCGTCGCGACCTATCAGGCCGCCTCCGGCGGCGGCGCGCGCCATATGCGCGAGCTGTTAACCCAGATGGGTCAGTTGTATGGCCATGTCGCCGATGAACTGGCGACGCCGTCTTCCGCAATTCTTGATATTGAACGCAAAGTTACGGCATTGACCCGCAGCGGCGAGCTGCCGGTGGATAACTTTGGCGTACCGCTGGCGGGAAGCCTGATCCCCTGGATCGACAAACAGCTCGATAACGGCCAGAGCCGCGAAGAGTGGAAAGGCCAGGCGGAAACCAACAAGATTCTCAATACTGCCTCTGTGATTCCGGTTGATGGTTTGTGTGTGCGCGTCGGCGCGCTGCGCTGTCACAGCCAGGCGTTCACCATTAAGCTGAAAAAAGAGGTATCCATTCCGACGGTGGAAGAACTGCTGGCGGCACATAATCCGTGGGCGAAAGTGGTACCGAACGATCGTGATATCACTATGCGCGAATTAACCCCGGCGGCGGTGACCGGCACGTTGACTACGCCGGTTGGTCGTCTGCGTAAGCTGAACATGGGGCCAGAGTTCTTGTCGGCGTTTACCGTAGGCGACCAGTTGTTATGGGGCGCCGCCGAGCCGCTGCGTCGAATGCTGCGCCAGTTGGCGTAGTGGCTATTGCAGCGCTTATCGGGCCTGCGTGTGGTTCTGTAGGCCGGATAAGGCGCGTCAGCGCCGCCATCCGGCAATATCCGCCAGATAAGGCGTAGTCGGCAAGCAGACGTCAGATTGATATGTAGGGTGCATCGTCACCCTTTTTTTTGCGTAATACAGGAGTAAACGCAGATGTTTCATTTTTATCAGGAGTTAAGCAGAGCATTGGCTATTCTTTAAGGGTAGCTTAATCCCACGGGTATTAAGCCTAACCTGAAGGTAGGACGACGCAGATAGGATGCACAGTGTGCTGCGCCGTTCAGGTCAAAGAAGTGTCACTACCTGATGTTGAATTCAGTGAGATGGAGTGACGCCACAAAACAGGATGACAAACCATGTCCAGTCGTATCGATAGAGACGTGATTAATGCGCTAATTGCAGGACATTTTGCGGACCCTTTTTCCGTACTCGGAATGCACCAGACCCAAGCCGGACTAGAAGTCCGCGCCCTATTACCTGACGCCACCGATGTATGGGTGATTGAACCCAAAACCGGACGTAAAGTCGGCAAACTGGAATGTCTCGACGCTCGCGGTTTTTTCTGCGGCGTTTTACCCCGACGTAAAAATTTCTTTCGCTATCAGCTCGCCGTGACCTGGCACGGACAGCAGAACCTCATCGACGATCCTTACCGTTTTGGTCCATTAATACAGGAAATGGATGCCTGGCTATTGTCGGAAGGCACCCACCTGCGTCCTTATGAAACGCTGGGCGCGCACGCCGATACGATGGATGGCGTCACCGGCACCCGTTTTTCCGTCTGGGCACCTAATGCTCGTCGCGTTTCGGTTGTCGGGCAATTCAACTATTGGGATGGGCGTCGCCACCCGATGCGTCTGCGCAAAGAGAGCGGTATTTGGGAGCTGTTTATCCCCGGCGCGCATAATGGACAACTGTATAAATTCGAGCTGCTTGATGCGAACGGTAATCTGCGCATTAAAGCCGATCCCTATGCTTTTGAGGCGCAGATGCGTCCGGAAACGGCGTCGATGATTTGCGGACTGCCGGAGAAAGTGACGCCAAGCGAAGAACGACAAAAAGCCAATCAGTTTGATGCGCCGATCTCGATTTATGAGGTGCATTTAGGTTCATGGCGCCGCCATACGGATAACAATTTCTGGCTGAGCTATCGTGAGCTGGCGGATCAGCTTGTGCCTTACGCCAAATGGATGGGCTTTACGCACCTTGAACTCTTGCCGGTCAACGAACATCCGTTTGACGGCAGTTGGGGCTACCAGCCGACCGGCCTCTACGCGCCGACCCGCCGCTTTGGTACGCGGGACGACTTCCGCTATTTCATCAATGCGGCCCATGCGGCGGGCCTTAACGTCATTCTCGACTGGGTGCCGGGCCATTTCCCGTCCGATGAATTTAGCCTCGCGGAGTTTGACGGCACCCACCTCTATGAGCACAGCGACCCGCGCGAGGGCTATCACCAGGACTGGAATACGCTGATCTACAACTATGGTCGTCGTGAAGTCAGTAATTATCTGGTGGGTAACGCCCTGTACTGGATGGAGCGTTTTGGGATTGATGCGCTGCGTGTCGATGCGGTGGCCTCTATGATCTACCGCGACTACAGCCGCAAAGAGGGCGAGTGGATACCGAACGAGTTCGGCGGTCGTGAAAACCTGGAAGCCATTGAGTTTCTGCGTAATACCAACCGCATTATTGGCGAGCAGGTGCCCGGCGCGGTCAGCATGGCGGAAGAGTCGACAGACTTCGCTGGCGTGACGCGTCCACCGGAAACGGGCGGTCTGGGGTTCTGGTACAAGTGGAATCTGGGCTGGATGCACGACACGCTGGACTACATGAAGCTGGACCCGGTGTACCGCCAGTATCATCACGACAAGCTGACCTTTGGTATGTTGTACAACCATACCGAAAACTTTGTTCTGCCGCTGTCGCACGATGAGGTGGTTCACGGCAAGAAATCCATTCTCGATCGTATGCCGGGCGATGCGTGGCAAAAATTCGCCAACCTGCGCGCCTACTATGGCTGGATGTGGGCCTTCCCCGGCAAGAAACTGCTATTTATGGGGAATGAGTTTGCCCAGGGACGCGAGTGGAACCATGACGCCAGCCTCGACTGGCACCTGCTGGAGGGGGGCGATAACTGGCACCACGGGGTTCAGCGTCTGGTACGCGATCTCAACCACACCTATCGCCACCATAAAGCGTTGCATGAGCTGGATTTTGATGCTTACGGCTTTGAGTGGCTGGTGGTCGATGACAATGAACGCTCGGTACTGATTTTTGTACGCCGTGATAAAGCCGGTAACGAGATCATCGTCGCCAGCAACTTTACGCCCGTTCCTCGCCACGACTACCGCTTTGGCATCAACCAGCCGGGACGCTGGCGTGAAATTCTCAATACTGATTCGATTCATTATCACGGTAGCAACACCGGCAACGGCGGCGTGGTGCACAGCGATGAGATCGAAAGCCATGGCCGTCAGCACTCTCTTAGCCTGACGTTACCGCCGTTGGCGACGATCTGGCTGATGCGGGAGGGGGAATGACGCAGCTTGCGATCGGCGAAGCAACGCCGCATGGCGCAACGTATGACGGTCATGGCGTGAATTTCACGCTCTTTTCCGCCCATGCGGAGCGCGTAGAGCTGTGCGTTTTTGATTCCCGAGGGAATGAGCGTCGCTATGACCTGCCAGGACGTCGCGGCGATGTCTGGCATGGTTATCTGGCAGGCGCCAGGCCAGGTTTGCGCTATGGCTATCGCGTACATGGCCCGTGGCAGCCAGCGCAGGGGCATCGGTTTAATCCGGCGAAGTTACTGCTTGACCCTTATGCGCGCCGGGTCGAGGGCGAACTAAAAGATCATCCGCTGTTGCACGGCGGACACGATGAACCGGACTACCGCGATAACGCGGCGGTGGCGCCGAAAAGCGTGGTAATCAGCGACCATTATGACTGGGAAGATGACGCCGCGCCGCGCACGCCGTGGGGAAAAACGGTCATCTATGAAGCGCATGTCAAAGGGCTTACCTACCTGCATCCGGAGCTCCCCCAGGAGATACGCGGCACCTATAAAGCGCTCGGCCATCCGGTCATGGTGGCGTACTTCAAACAGCTTGGCATTACGGCGCTGGAACTGTTGCCGGTGGCGCAGTTTGCCAGCGAGCCGCGCCTGCAACGTATGGGACTGACCAATTATTGGGGTTACAACCCGATGGCGATGTTCGCGCTGCATCCCGCCTGGGCCAGTTCGCCCGAGACGGCGCTGGACGAGTTTCGCGATGCGGTGAAAGCGCTGCATCGCGCGGGGATTGAGGTCATTCTGGACATCGTATTAAACCATAGCGCCGAGCTGGATCTGGACGGTCCAACCTTCTCCCTGCGCGGAATTGATAACCGTAGCTATTATTGGATAAGGGACGATGGCGATTATCACAACTGGACGGGGTGCGGCAACACGCTCAATTTAAGCCATCCCGGCGTGGTGGAATACGCGTGCGAGTGTTTGCGCTATTGGGTGGAAACCTGTCATGTCGATGGTTTTCGTTTTGATTTGGCGTCCGTCATGGGGCGCACGCCGACGTTTCGCCAGGATGCGCCGCTGTTCGCCGCGATTAAAGCGTGTCCTGTGTTATCAACGGTCAAGCTGATTGCTGAACCGTGGGACATTGGCGAGGGCGGCTATCAGGTCGGGAATTTTCCGCCACCGTTTGCCGAGTGGAACGACCATTTTCGCGATGCGGCCCGCCGATTCTGGTTGCCGCGTAACCTGACGACCGGGGAGTTTGCCTGTCGTTTCGCCGCTTCCAGCGATGTGTTTAAACGCAATGGCCGCGCGCCCGGCGCCTCTGTCAATCTGCTCACGGCGCATGACGGTTTTACGCTCCGGGACTGCGTCTGTTTCAATCAGAAACACAATGAGGCGAACGGTGAGGAAAATCGCGACGGCACCAACAGCAATTACAGCGACAATCATGGTAAAGAAGGATTAGGCGGTCCGCTTGATTTAATGGAGCGGCGGCGCGACAGCATTCATGCCCTGCTGGCGACGCTACTGCTCTCTCAGGGAACGCCGATGCTGCTGGCAGGCGATGAACACGGCCATAGCCAGCACGGCAACAATAACGCCTACTGTCAGGATAATGCCTTAACCTGGCTGGACTGGCAGCAGGCAAATCGTGGGTTAACCACGTTTACCGCCGCGCTGATTCGTTTGCGTCAGCAGATACCGGCTTTAACCGACAATAGCTGGTGGGAAGAAGGCGATGGCAACGTGCGTTGGCTGAATAAAAACGCGCAACCCTTGAGTGCGGATGAGTGGCAAAACGGGCCTAAGCTGATGCAAATTCTGTTGTCGGACCGTTTTCTGATTGCGATAAATGCCACGCTTGAGGTGACAGATATAGTTTTACCCGAAGGGGAATGGCGCGCCGTTCCCCCATTCGCTGGAGAGGATAATCCGGTGATAACGGCGGTCTGGCAGGGACCTGCGCATGGACTGTGTGTGTTCCAGAGAGGATAAAAAAGGAGTTAATCATGGTGAGTTTAGAGAAGAACGATCGTGTAATGTTGGCGCGCCAGCTGCCATTGAAATCTGTTGCCCTAATCCTGGCCGGCGGCCGCGGCACGCGTCTAAAAGATTTAACGAACAAACGCGCCAAACCAGCCGTCCACTTTGGTGGGAAGTTCCGCATCATCGATTTCGCCTTATCTAATTGTCTGAACTCCGGGATTCGCCGTATCGGCGTGATCACTCAGTATCAGTCCCATACGCTGGTGCAGCATATTCAGCGCGGCTGGTCACTGTTTAGCGAAGAGATGAACGAATTTGTCGATCTGCTGCCAGCCCAACAGCGTATGAAGGGCGAAAACTGGTATCGCGGCACGGCAGACGCGGTGACCCAGAACCTGGATATTATTCGTCGCTATAAAGCGGAATATGTCGTCATCCTGGCAGGCGATCATATCTACAAGCAGGACTACTCGCGTATGTTGATCGATCACGTTGAAAAGGGCGCGCGTTGCACGGTGGCCTGTATGCCGGTGCCGATCAAAGAAGCGACGGCGTTCGGCGTGATGGCGGTCGATGAAAGCGACAAGATTATTGATTTTGTCGAAAAACCGGCGAATCCCCCCGCAATGCCTGGTGACGCCAGCAAAGCGCTGGCCAGTATGGGCATTTACGTTTTTGACGCCGATTACCTGTATGAATTGCTGGCGGCAGACGATAAAGATGACGCGTCCAGCCACGATTTCGGTAAAGACATTATCCCCAAAATCACCCGCGAAGGTATGGCTTACGCGCATCCTTTCCCGCTCTCCTGCGTGCAGTCCGATCCACAAGCCGAACCGTACTGGCGCGATGTAGGTACGCTGGAAGCTTACTGGAAGGCGAACCTGGATTTAGCCTCGGTGACGCCGGAGCTGGATATGTATGACCAGAACTGGCCTATCCGTACGCATATGGAATCGCTACCGCCTGCGAAATTCGTGCAGGACCGCTCCGGTAGCCACGGTATGACGCTGAACTCGCTGGTCTCCGGCGGCTGCATTATCTCCGGTTCGGTGGTGGTGCAATCTGTGCTCTTCCCACGGGTGAGAATAAATTCTTTTTGTAATATTGATTCGGCAGTGTTGTTACCTGAGGTTTGGGTAGGACGCTCCTGCCGTTTACGTCGCTGTGTTATTGACCGTGCCTGTATTATCCCGGAAGGCATGGTGATTGGTGAAAATGCGGAAGAGGACGCTCGTCGTTTCTACCGTTCAGAAGAAGGTATTGTACTGGTCACGCGTGAAATGCTGCGCAAACTGCAGGTCAAACAGGAGCGATAATGCAGGTTTTACATGTATGTTCAGAGATGTTCCCCCTGCTGAAGACTGGGGGGCTGGCGGATGTGATAGGCGCGTTGCCTGCGGCACAAATTGCGGATGGTGTTGATGTTCGCGTTCTGCTTCCAGGATTTCCCGATATCCGTCGGGGGATATCCGACGCGCATGTGGTGAGCCGCCGCGATACTTTCGCAGGTAAGATATCGCTGCTGTTCGGGCATTATAACGGCGTGGGCATTTATCTGATCGACGCGCCGCATCTGTACGAGCGTCCAGGCAGTCCCTATCACGATACGAATTTATATGCCTATACCGATAACGTGCTGCGCTTTGCCCTGTTAGGGTGGGTCGGTTGTGAAATGGCCTGCGGACTTGATCCATTCTGGCGCCCCGACGTGGTGCACGCCCATGACTGGCACGCCGGGCTGGCGCCCGCCTATCTGGCGGCGCGCGGGCGGCCGGCGAAATCGGTCTTTACCGTACACAACCTGGCCTATCAAGGCATGTTTTATGCAAAGCATATGGATGACATCGAACTGCCGTGGTCATTCTTTAATATGCATGGGCTGGAGTTCAACGGACAACTCTCCTTTTTGAAGGCCGGTTTGTACTATGCCGACCATATTACGGCGGTGAGCCCGACCTATGCGCGTGAAATTACCGAACCGCAGTTTGCTTATGGTATGGAAGGCCTGCTGCGCCAGCGTCATCTGGAAGGGCGCTTGTCCGGCATACTGAACGGCGTGGATGAGAAGATCTGGAACCCGGAATCCGATCTGCTGCTGGCGTCGCGCTACACGCGCGATACCCTGGAAGAGAAGGCGGAAAACAAACGTCAGCTACAAATTGCGATGGGGTTGAAGGTTAACGACAAAGTGCCGCTGTTCGCCGTGGTAAGCCGTCTGACCAACCAGAAAGGTCTGGATCTGGTGCTGGAGGCGTTACCGGGGCTGCTGGAGCAGGGCGGGCAGTTGGCGCTACTCGGCGCGGGCGATCCGGTGCTTCAGGAAGGGTTCCTCGCGGCGGCGGCGGAACACCCAGGGCAGGTTGGCGTACAGATCGGCTATCACGAAGCTTTCTCGCATCGCATTATGGGCGGCGCGGACGTTATTCTGGTGCCCAGTCGTTTCGAACCGTGCGGCTTAACGCAGTTATATGGCTTAAAGTATGGCACGCTGCCTCTGGTGCGGCGTACCGGGGGGTTGGCCGATACGGTCTCCGACAGTTCGCTGGAAAATCTGGCGGACGGTATCGCCAGCGGTTTTGTCTTCGAAGACAGTAACGCCTGGTCGTTGCTACGCGCGATTCGGCGTGCTTTTGTGTTGTGGTCACGGCCTTCGCTTTGGCGGTTTGTACAACGGCAGGCGATGGCGATGGATTTTAGCTGGCAAGTTGCCGCGAAATCATACCGCGAGCTGTACTATCGCTTGAAATAGTCATCCAGGAATCATTTATATGAATGCTCCGTTTACTTATGCATCGCCCACACTCAGCGTTGAGGCGCTTAAGCATTCTATTGCCTATAAGCTGATGTTTACGATTGGTAAAGACCCGGTCATTGCCAATAAACATGAATGGCTGAACGCCACGTTGTTCGCGGTGCGCGATCGTCTGGTGGAGCGCTGGCTGCGTTCTAATCGAGCCCAATTATCGCAGGAAACCCGGCAGGTTTATTACCTGTCGATGGAGTTTTTGATTGGTCGTACCCTCTCTAACGCGCTGCTCTCGCTGGGCATTTATGATGACGTTAAAGGCGCGCTGGAGGCCATGGGCTTAGATCTCGAAGAGCTGATCGATGAAGAGAATGACCCAGGGCTTGGCAACGGCGGCTTAGGACGGCTGGCGGCTTGCTTCCTGGACTCGCTGGCGACGCTAGGATTACCGGGTCGCGGGTATGGCATTCGCTACGATTACGGCATGTTTAAGCAGAATATTGTCGACGGGCGGCAAAAAGAATCTCCGGATTACTGGCTGGAATATGGCAACCCGTGGGAGTTCAAGCGCCACAATACGCGCTATAAAGTGCTTTTTGGCGGGCGCATTCAGCAGGAAGGTAAAAAAGCGCGCTGGATTGAGACGGAAGAGATTCTGGCCGTCGCGTATGATCAGATCATCCCCGGTTACGACACCGACGCCACTAACACACTGCGGCTGTGGAATGCGCAGGCCAGTAGTGAAATCAACCTCGGTAAATTCAACCAGGGCGACTACTTTGCGGCGGTGGAAGATAAAAACCACTCTGAGAACGTTTCACGGGTGCTCTACCCGGACGATTCCACCTATTCCGGACGAGAGCTACGCCTGCGCCAGGAGTATTTTCTGGTCTCGGCGACGGTGCAGGATATCCTGCACCGTCATTATCAACTGCATAAAACCTATGAGAATCTGGCGGATAAAATCGCCATTCACCTCAATGATACGCATCCGGTGCTGTCAATTCCTGAGCTGATGCGCCTGCTGATTGATGAACATAAATTTAGCTGGGACGACGCGTTTGAGGTGTGCTGTCAGGTCTTCTCTTATACCAACCATACGTTGATGAGCGAGGCGCTGGAGACCTGGCCTGTCGATATGCTGGGGAAAATTCTGCCCCGTCACCTGCAGATTATCTTCGAGATTAACGACTATTTCCTGAAAACGTTGCAGGAGCAATATCCCAACGATACCAGCCTGCTTGGACGCGCGTCGATTATTGATGAGTCGAACGGTCGCCGGGTACGGATGGCCTGGCTGGCGGTGGTGGTCAGCCATAAAGTCAACGGCGTTTCTGAACTCCATTCCAACCTGATGGTGCAGTCGCTGTTCGCGGATTTTGCGAAGATTTTTCCGACCCGTTTTTGTAACGTCACTAACGGCGTTACGCCGCGCCGCTGGCTGGCGCTGGCAAACCCGCCGCTGTCTGACGTGCTGGATGAGAATATTGGTCGTACCTGGCGTACCGATCTTAGTCAGCTCAGCGAGCTGAAGCAGCATTGTGATTATCCGCTGGTCAATCATGCGGTGCGTCAGGCGAAGCTGGAAAATAAAAAACGGCTGGCGGTAGTGATAGCGCAACAACTGAATGTGGTGGTGAACCCTAAAGCGTTATTCGACGTGCAGATTAAGCGTATTCACGAATACAAGCGGCAGTTGATGAACGTACTGCATGTCATTACCCGCTATAACCGCATTAAAGAAAATCCGGAGGCCGACTGGGTGCCGCGGGTGAATATTTTTGCCGGTAAGGCGGCTTCCGCCTATTACATGGCAAAACACATTATTCATCTGATCAACGACGTAGCGAAAGTGATTAACAACGATCCGCAGATTGGCGACAAGCTGAAAGTGGTGTTTATCCCGAACTACAGCGTCAGCCTGGCGCAGGTGATCATTCCCGCTGCCGACCTGTCTGAGCAGATTTCGCTGGCAGGGACAGAAGCTTCCGGCACCAGTAATATGAAATTTGCCCTGAACGGCGCGCTCACCATTGGTACGCTGGATGGCGCGAACGTAGAGATGCAGGAGCATGTCGGCGAGGAGAATATCTTTATCTTCGGTAATACTGCAGAAGAGGTGGAAGCGTTGCGCAGGCAGGGTTATAAGCCTCGCGACTATTATGAAAAAGATGAAGAGCTACATCAGGTACTGACGCAGATTGGTAGCGGCGTCTTTAATCCGGAAGAGCCAGGCCGTTACCGCGATCTGGTAGATTCGCTGATTAACTTTGGCGATCACTATCAGGTGCTGGCGGACTACCGCAGCTACGTGGACTGCCAGGATAAGGTGGATGAGTTGTATCGTCGCCCGGAAGAGTGGACGACGAAAGCGATGCTCAACATTGCCAATATGGGCTACTTCTCATCGGACAGAACCATCAAAGAGTATGCCGAAAATATCTGGCATATTGATCCGGTGCGGTTGTAAATCGCGTTCTCTCACGACGGGGCCTGCGGGCCCCGTTTTTTATGCGTGTATTTCGGAAAAGTGCGGGAGAAGGGGGAGATATCTGCAGGTTTATACTTTGCGCTGATACAGGGATGGGTGAAGCAAAATATGAAGATGCAAAGGAGCTTAACATCATTGGTGATGGCGTTTATCGGCGTGCCGCTGCTGGTGAACATTATTACGATTATCGTGGGGGGAATGTGGGCGTGCATTAGCGTTCTTGAAAATAGTATCCCCGTCGCGCAATCTATTGAGAAGGCGACCATTATCCCGGTAGCGCTTCTGGGCGCAGGGTTAATTTTTCTTTGTGGCCGAATATGGGGAAAGGGAAATGCATCAGAGGTAAATCCAGAATGGCGTGATTGCTGCCTGCTTATGCCCGCTCTGGTGGTGCTGATGGGGTGGGTCATCCTGATGTTTCTCACCGATCTTAATATTCGCGCGATAGGGCGTAAACCCATCGCCCAGGTGGTGCAAACGCTTTGGTTAGTACCCAGCGTAATATCCTTTTTCAACGGCTGGGTATGGGCAGTGTTGCTCATCCCGGTTGGCTCGCAGCTCTGTTTTGCATTAGGGTATGGCGGTGCGCGTTGGGGAGTGCTACGCGGCGGTGCGGGCTACACTTGTCGTAATCTGCTGGTGATTTGCCTGCTGTTTTTCGGGAGCTGTGCCGTATACCAGTCACATCTTTATGCCGTGAAGTATCCCGCTCCCGAGAGCAGTGAATATCTTTATTTCCGCGATTATCAGGCGCACACATGGGGCAACAAGCTAACCGGGCTGCGCGATGAACCGACACTTTTGCTCACCCAAAATTGGCCGCGGCTTGATGGCGCAACGGCTGGCTTGCCGTTATACGCCTCGGCTTTTTATGCGCTTACGCGCTTTCCGGATGATATCTGCCCTGAAGACTACCTTGAAAACCAGGGAACCATTGAAGCCTATCAAAATATCCTTAACGGTAATGCCGATCTTATTTTTGTCGCCCAGCCTTCCACTGCTCAAAAGCAATTGGCCGAGGCCAGTGGCGTAAAACTGGTTTACACCCCCTTTGCACGTGAAGCGTTTGTGTTTATCGTCAACCAAAACAATCCCGTGTCATCGTTGAGTGATGTACAAATTCGCGGCATTTTTAGCGGAAGAATCACCCACTGGAATGAGGTAGGCGGAGAGGCAATCGACATTAAGCCCTGGCAGCGACCGGAAAACTCTGGCAGCCAAACGGCGATGCTGGCGAAGGTAATGAAAGAAACGAAGCTGATGCCAGCGCAAACAACATCAGTGGCAACCGCGATGGGGGAAATGGTGGATATCGTGGCTGAGTATCGCAATACGCACAACGCCATTGGCTATACCTTTCGTTATTACGCTACGCAGATGCACAGCAATAAAGAGATTAAATTACTGGCGATAAACGATGTTGCGCCGACGGTTGAAAATATTCGTAACGGCAGTTACCCGTACACGGTTGATGTTTATATGGTCACCCGTGAACACCCCACAGCGGAAACACAAAAGCTGGTGGACTGGTTTCTAAGCCCGCAGGGGCAGCAGTTGGTGCAGGATGTGGGATATGTGCCGCTGTATCCGGCCGCGAAATAAAGGGACTAAATGGAAGATGTTAAATTATATGTGGAACGGGTAGGCGTAGACCCGGCCAGCGGCGCGGATATTCGTATTGCACGGCGTGAATCCACTTCGTGGCATAAAGATATTGTTGCTGAGCTGATTAATCAGGTTCTCCGGTGTGGCGCGGCATTAATCATCGTCGCTGTGCTGACCGCCTGCGATGATCGCCAGGTAAGCTATTTTCCTGATTATGCCGCCATACCCGAGCAGTCCGGTATCTGGACCTGGCTACCTGTGTTCTTTCCATCGTCCGCCAGTGAAATAGAAATGACGTTTAACCTGGACAGCAATCTTTTTTATGCTGACTTTAGCGTGGCCGACGGTGATAAACGCGCGCATTTTGAAAGCGTGCTGGGGGAGGAGAGCGTGGTTCATTATGCCAACTTTACTCATAAAAGCTGGTGTAAAACGGGGAAAACTCTCTGGAATAGCGAAGCGCGGGCAAAACCCTTCTTTATTACCAAAATAAGTGTCGATCGCTACCGTATCACTAATCATATGCCCGGCTGTACAAAACCCGGCGAGTGAATGCGGTATGTGGCGAAAAGGGCGGTATAAACCGCCCCGGATTTTATTACGACGCCAGTGAAAGTTGGTGTTTCTCAACATACGCCGCCAGCCACTGGGTGATGCGGGACTGCTGTTCGGCGGTCAGCCACATGCCTTCTTTGGTGCGACGCCAGATAGCGTCTTCAGTACGGCGCACCCATTCGTGATCCACCAGGTACTTGAGTTCCGCTTCGTAAAACTCATGACCGAAATCTTCGCCTAAATCAAGCAGCGACGTGGCTTCGCCGAGAATCCACTCCGTGTTGCTGCCGTAAGTGCGCGAATAGTGGCGCGCCAGCGATTCCGTCAGGAATGGGTAACGACGACGCAGCTTCGCCGCGTAATCTTCGCGGCTGCCGTCGATGTCGCCGCCGGGCAGTACGCACGTTTTGGTCCATGCCGGGCCGATGCCTGGATAATAAGACGCCAGTTTTTCCATCGCATGTTCGGCCAGCTTACGGTAGGTCGTGAGCTTACCGCCAAACACGGAAAGCAGCGGCGCTTTGCCGTTTTCATCATGAATATCAAGGGTATAATCGCGAGTGATCGCCTGCGGTGAGTCGGACTCATCATCGCACAGCGGACGGACGCCGGAGTACGTCCAGACGATGTCATCGCGCCCCAGTTGTTTCTGGAAGTGCGCGTTATAAACCTTCAACAGGTAATTAATTTCGCTCTCTTCAATTTTTACCGCTTTCGGATCGCCTTTATATTCGACATCGGTTGTGCCAATGATCGAAAACTCTTCCATCCACGGAATGACAAAGACGATACGCTTATCTTCGTTTTGCAGAATATACGCCTGCTTCTGATTATGGACGCGCGGCACGACGATATGGCTGCCTTTGATCAGGCGGATGCCATACGGCGACGGCAGGTGCATCCCTTCGTCGAAGAACTGTTTGACCCACGGTCCGGTGGCGTTAACCAGTCCGCGCGCCTGCCAGACATATTTTTTACCGGTGTCGATATCTTCCGCTTCGACAATCCACAGGCCATTTTCCCTACGAGCGGCGGTTGCGCGAGTACGGGTAAGGACTTCGCCGCCTTTACGCACCACCATCTGTGCGTTAGCCAGCACCAGACGCGCATCGTCTACCCAGCAGTCGGAATATTCGAATCCGCGCACGATTTCAGGTTTGAGCACCGAATCTGCGCCAAACCGCACACCGGTGGAACCGGGTAAGCTGGTACGTTTGCCGAGGTGATCGTACATAAACAGACCGATACGGATCATCCAGGCCGGACGTAAATGCGGGCGGTGCGGCAGACGAAAACGCATCGGGAAGGCGATGTGCGGCGCCATTTTCAACAGCACTTCACGTTCTGCCAGCGCTTCGCTGACCAGACGGAACTCGTAGTGCTCAAGGTAGCGTAAGCCGCCGTGGATAAGTTTCGAACTGGCGGAAGAGGTCGCGCAGGCCAAATCCTGCGCTTCCAGCATGAGTACGGACAAACCGCGTCCGGCGGCATCAGCCGCGATGCCTGCACCGTTAATGCCCCCGCCTATCACGATCAGATCTTTGGTTTCCATGCTGCCCTCTTGCACTTTCGTTAAAGTTCAAAAATGTTCGTTATCGAACATAATAGCAAAGAAACGCGCTATTGGTAACATCGAAAAAACATTTTAGAGTGATATGTATAACATTATGGCGTTAAGCTACTCCGTCAACGTACACTGGGCGATAAAATGCCTTAATTGGCTTCACCGGCAATAATGAAAGAGCGATTCATGGAACAATTTGAATGTATCACTGTAGAAGAGGCGTATCAGAAACTGCACCAGGGCGCGGCGGTGCTGGTCGATATTCGCGATCCGCAAAGTTATGCCATGGGTCATGCGCCGCAGGCGTTTCACTTGACTAACGATACGCTGGGCGCGTTTATGCGTGAGCATGGTTTCGATACCGCGGTGATGGTAATGTGCTATCACGGCAACAGTAGTAAAGGCGCCGCGCAGTATCTGCTCCAGCAAGGCTATGATGCGGTTTACAGCATTGACGGCGGGTTTGAGGCCTGGCATCGCCGTTTCCCTGCCAATGTCGCGAATGGCGCGTAATCCCATAAAGATGCAGCCTCCGACGAGAAGGGTATATATACTGTCTTCTTTTGTATGGACTAAGCGACAGCAATAATGTTGATGATTACTTCCTTTGCGAATCCTCGCGTGGCGCAGGCATTTGTTGATTACATGGCCACCCAGGGCGTCATTCTTACTATTCAGCAACATAATCAAAGCGATATCTGGTTGGCAGATGAATCGCAGGCCGAACGTGTGCGGGTCGAGCTGGCGCGGTTTATAGAAAATCCCGGCGATCCGCGTTATCTGGCGGCTAGCTGGCAGTCCGGGCAGACTAACAGCGGGCTACGCTACCGCCGTTTTCCCTTTCTCGCCACGCTGCGTGAACGAGCCGGCCCTGTTACCTGGATCGTGATGCTCGCCTGCGTGCTGGTCTATATCGCGATGAGTCTCATCGGCGATCAGACGGTGATGGTGTGGCTGGCGTGGCCGTTCGATCCGGTTTTAAAATTTGAAGTCTGGCGCTACTTCACCCATATCTTTATGCACTTCTCACTGATGCATATTCTTTTTAACCTGCTGTGGTGGTGGTATCTCGGCGGGGCGGTAGAGAAGCGCCTGGGCAGCGGTAAATTAATCGTCATTACGGTGATAAGTGCGCTGCTAAGCGGCTATGTACAGCAGAAATTTAGCGGCCCGTGGTTTGGCGGACTGTCTGGCGTCGTCTATGCGCTGATGGGGTACGTGTGGCTGCGCGGAGAGCGCGATCCGCAAAGCGGAATTTACCTCCAGCGCGGCTTAATTATTTTTGCATTATTGTGGATAGTCGCTGGTTGGTTTGACTGGTTTGGCATGTCTATGGCGAACGGCGCGCACATCGCCGGGCTTATCGTCGGTTTAGCGATGGCCTTTGTTGATACGCTGAATGCGCGAAAACGAACGTGAGGCGTATCCGGCCTGTGGTCGAGATATTTTTCCAGGCCGGGTAGGGCGAATGCCGCTATCCGGCGCAAGGTTGGTTACTTTCAGAGATTATTCATGAAACAAACACAACGGCATGACGCGATCATTGAACTGGTGAAAAAACAGGGGTACGTCAGTACGGAAGAGCTGGTGGAGCATTTTTCTGTCAGCCCGCAAACCATTCGTCGGGATCTTAACGATCTGGCGGAACAGAATATGATTTTGCGCCACCACGGCGGCGCGGCGTTGCCCTCCAGCTCGGTGAACACGCCGTGGCACGATCGTAAGGCGACGCAAACGGAAGAAAAAGAGCGCATCGCTCGCAAAGTCGCGGCCCAGATCCCCAATGGTTCGACGCTGTTTATTGATATCGGCACGACGCCGGAAGCCGTAGCGCACGCCCTGTTAGGGCACAGTAATTTGCGGATCGTGACCAACAATTTGAACGTAGCGAACACGCTAATGGCGAAAGAGGATTTTCGTATTATCCTCGCCGGCGGCGAACTCCGCAGCCGCGACGGCGGCATTATTGGCGAAGCGACGCAGGACTTTATCGCCCAGTTCCGTCTCGATTTCGGCATTCTCGGTATTAGCGGTATTGATAGCGACGGCTCGTTGCTGGAATTTGACTACCATGAGGTACGCACCAAGCGTGCGATTATCGAAAATTCGCGCCACGTGATGCTGGTGGTGGATCACTCTAAATTTGGCCGTAACGCGATGGTAAACATGGGCAGCATTAGTATGGTCGATGCGGTCTACACCGATACCCTGCCGCCGCCGGGCGTGATGCAGGTGTTGACGGAGAACCATATCCAACTGGAGCTGTGTTAATTCTGTAAAACGTCCCACGTCAGACCAAAACGCGCCAGGTACTTACGCAGCCGGTCAGCGTCATTCACCGTGGCTTTCCCCTGACGGGAAACGTTGAATAGCTGCCGCCCGGCGTCGGAAAGGGTTTTCGCCTGGCGGCAGACGGCAACGACGTTTTCCAGTTGCATACGGTCAAACAGATCCAGCGCCGTTGCGTCAATGCCCGACAGTCCGTCGAGCGCGGAGGGGCGATGGTCATTCCAGCTATAGCGCAAACGCGCGATTTCATCGTCTACCGTTTCGACCGTGATTCGCCCGTTGTCCGCCAGCGTCGCCATGCGGGTGACGCTGGCGGAGAGTTCGCGGAAGTTACCGCGCCAGGCGGCCTGCGGCGAGGTGGCGAAGCTCAGCCAGGCGCGGCGCGCTTCGGTATTAAAACGCACGCTGTCGCCGGTTAGCGCCGCGTGGCGCTCCAGTTCGTAGTCAAGGTTTGGTTCAATATCTTCCTGGCGCTGACGCAGGCCCGGTAGTTCGAAGGTCCAGAGATTAATGCGCGCGTACAGGTCTTCGCGGAATGTCCCCTCCGCCACCCGCTGGCGCAGGTCGCGCACCGTGCCGGCAATCAACTGGAAATCGCTGCTGACCTGCTGGTCGCTGCCGAAAGGGTAAAAGCGTTTCTCTTCAATGGCTTTCAGCAACATGGCCTGTTCATCCGCGCCCAGCTCTCCCACTTCGTCAAGAAACAACATGCCGCCGTCGGCGCTGCGCAGCAACCCTGCACGCTCCTCTCTCGCGCCGGTAAACGCCCCCTTAACGTGGCCGAACAGCGCCGACATCGCCGTGTCGCCGCGCAGGGTGGCGCAGTTCACTTCGACAAACGGGCCGCTGAACTGGTGGCGGGCCAGTTTTAGTTCATAGATGCGACGGGCGAGAAACGACTTGCCCGCGCCGGTCGGGCCGTTGAGCAGGATTGGCGAACGGGAGCGTATCGCGACGCGCTCAATTTGCTCAATCATCCGGTTGAAACACGGGTTGCGGGTTGCAATGCCGGACTTCAGGAAGTTGAGCGTCTCCTCCCGCTCCTGGGCGAAGCGGGTGGCGATGTCATTGTAGCGGCTGAGGTCGAGGTCAATAATCGTCACGTCGCCCGTGCTATGCGATTTATCTTTTTTGCGCGGCGGCGAGGTCTGCGCTAATCGCGCCGGTAGATAGCGCGCCTCCGCCAGCAGGAACCAGCAGATCTGCGCGACGTGGGTGCCGGTGGTGATATGAATCAGATAGTCTTCATCTTCGGGATGAAAGGTATGGCTGCGGGCGAAATCGTGCAGGCAGGCGTAAACCTCTTCGAAGTCCCACGGGTTGCGGATCGCGATTTCTACGCCGACGACTTCCGTTTCCGGCGAGACGCTGGCGATATCCTTCTTTAATCCTTCAAACAGCGAGCGAGAGCGGGCATCGTACAGCAGTTCCAGGCGGTGAACGACCAGCGTCTCCTGCTGACACAGGCACAAGGTGGGGCGCCATTTTTCCCAACGTTGACTGCCGCGTCCTGCATAGTCGAGCACCGTACCGACAAAACCAAAGGCCACCGTTTTTCGCATCTTAGATTTCCTTCTAAAAGACGAGATAATTTTATCGCTTTTTAATGGCTGCCGTGCAGGCATTTTTCTTTCATCTGAACACCAAAGAAATAAATTTTTTAAAAATCAATAAATTATAAAATAATTTATTTTCTGGCACGCTGGTTGCAATAACCATGGCATGGAGAATAACGGAAATGGGAAAAACAAATGGCTAATCCACTTTTGTTCCGTTCGCTGTTAAGGGACGCGCCGCTGGCCAACGCCAGCAATCAGCAAGGCGCAGCGGCCTTTGCCTTCACCCCGCGCCATAAACTGGCGCAAATGGTGATGACCGGCTGCATGAACGAGACTTTTTATGCCAGCGGCCAGGCGCAGCTAAATGATGTTCTGGCGACGGCGAAAGATCTCGACGATCTGTTTTTAGCGCAACTGGCGATTTATGGCCGCGAACGCGGGATGATGAAGGATATGCCCGCGCTGTTGACCGCCATTCTGGCGGCGCGTGGTTCGGCGCTGCTGCCGGTAGTCTTTACGCGGGTGATCAATAATGGCCGGATGCTGCGTAACTTTGTGCAAATGTTGCGCAGCGGCGTGACCGGGCGGCGCTCGCTGGGGACGCGGCCAAAGAAGCTGGTGCAGCGTTGGTTGCAGAACGCCAGCGAAGAGCGTTTATTGCAGGCCTCGGTGGGCAATGCGCCGTCGCTGGCGGATATCGTCAAAATGGTGCACCCACGGCCGCAGGCGGCGTGGCAGGAAGCCTTCTTCGCCTGGCTGATTGGTAAGCCGTGCGATAAGGCGCAGCTGCCGGAAAAAACGCGCGCGCTGCTGGCGTTTCGTGAAGGCAACATGGGCGCGGCCTTACCCGATGTGCCGTTTTTACTGCTGACCAACGCGCCGCTGAGTCGCGAACAGTGGGCACAGCTGGCGCAGCGGATGAGTTGGCAAACGTTGCGGATGAATTTGAATACGCTGGCGCGTCATGACGTGTTTGAGAATGCAACGCTTGCCGCCAGCGTGGCGCAGCGGCTGGCGGACAGGGCGCAGGTGCGCCAGTCCTGGGTTTATCCTTATCAGTTGCTGTCGGCGTGGAGCAATCTGCAAAGCGGCGTGCCGCAGGTTATTCGCGAGGCTTTAGCGCAGGCGATGGAGTACGCGCTGGAGAACACTCCGCCGTTTCACGGCAATGTGGTGGTCTGCCCGGACGTGTCGGGGTCGATGAAGTCGTCGATAACCGGCTATCGCAAGGGGGCGACCAGTAAGATCCGCTGCGTGGACGTTGCCGGGCTGATCGCCGCCGCCGTGCTGCGTAATCATCCGCAGGCCCGCGTGCTGCCGTTTGAATGCGATGTGGTCGACGTGCAGCTTGATGCGCGCCAGTCGGTTATGCACAACGCGCAAAAGCTGGCGGCGGTTGGCGGCGGCGGCACCAACTGCTCCGCGCCGCTGCGTAGGTTGTTGAACGAGCGGGCGCGAGTGGATCTGGTGATTATGGTGTCGGATAACGAATCGTGGGTTGATAAATCGCGCCATGGCTCAGCGGCCACCATGGAATGCTGGATCGAACTGAAAAAGCGCAACCCGCAGGCGCGCCTGGTGTGTATCGATCTGCTGCCTTACGGCACCACGCAGGCGGCGGAACGAAGCGATATTTTGAACGTCGGCGGCTTCAGCGACGAGGTGTTTACGGTGATAGATAACTTTGTTAACGGTCGCTATGGCAGCGCGCACTGGCTGGAAGAGATTGAAGCCGTGACGCTGTAAAGAGTATTCAGCGCGGCGCGAATGCTGGTCGGGATTACATCTTTCCCGATGCGTATCATCCCGGCTATGAATTTGTCGCGCAACGCTGAAGGCACGAATGCTGGTGGATCTACATCCTATGAAGATCCAGGTCGCAGGTTCGAGTCCTGCCGGAGTCTGACTCCGTAGCTCAGTAGGTTAGAGCAGGCTGATCCACCTCAACTTGTCGTGCCACCCTATTTTGGCGAATGCCTGTGGATCTACATTTGTTGCGGGTTCGAGACCCGTCAGAGCCCGGCTCTGTAGCTCAATGGTAGAGCGGTGTATTCACATAAACTTGTCGCCACCCTAATGATTAAAACGAGAAAAAAATGATGAATTACGAATTGATGACCACCCGGAATGCACCGGTAAAAATGTGGACCAAAGGCGTACCGGTAGAAGACGATGCCCGTCAGCAGCTGATCAATACGGCGAAAATGCCGTTTATTTTCAAACATATTGCCGTTATGCCGGATGTGCATTTGGGGAAAGGATCGACCATCGGTAGCGTGATCCCGACGAAAGGGGCGATTATTCCGGCGGCGGTGGGCGTGGATATCGGTTGTGGAATGAACGCGCTGCGTACCAACTTAACGGCGGCCGATCTGCCGGAAAACCTGGCGGAACTGCGTAGCGCCATAGAGGCCGCTGTGCCTCACGGGCGTACCACCGGACGCGGGCGTCGCGATGTGGGCGCATGGGAAAACCCGCCGGTCAACGTGGATGAGAAATGGGCGCAACTGGAGGCGGGATATCAGTGGTTAACGCAAAAATATCCGCGCTTTTTGAATACCAATAACTATAAGCACCTGGGAACGCTGGGAACCGGTAACCACTTTATTGAGATCTGTCTGGATGAAACCGATCGGGTATGGATCATGCTGCACTCCGGTTCGCGCGGGATCGGTAACGCCATCGGCACCTATTTTATCGGCCTGGCGCAGCAAGAAATGCAGGAGCAGTTAGAAACGCTGCCGTCCCGCGATCTGGCGTATTTTAATGAAGGAAGCGAATATTTTGACGATTACCTGAAAGCGGTACACTGGGCGCAGCAATTCGCCAGCCTGAACCGCGAGGCGATGATGGAAAATGCGCTGGCGGCGCTCCAGCGCTGCGTGGAAAAACCGATCGCCCTCGATATGGACGAGATCAACTGCCACCATAACTATGTGCAAAAAGAGCAGCACTTTGGCGAAGAGATCTATGTGACGCGTAAAGGGGCGGTTTCGGCGCGGCGCGGTGAGTTCGGTATCATTCCCGGTTCGATGGGGGCGAAAAGCTTTATCGTGCGCGGCCTGGGTAACGAAGAGTCGTTCTGTTCGTGCAGCCACGGCGCCGGGCGTGTGATGAGCCGAACGAAAGCGAAGAAACTGTTTAGCGTTGACGATCAGATTCGCGCCACCGCGCATGTCGAATGCCGTAAAGATGCGGACGTGATCGACGAGATCCCAATGGCGTATAAAGACATTGATGCGGTGATGGCGGCGCAGTCTGACCTGGTGGAAATCATGTACACCCTGCGGCAGGTGGTGTGCGTTAAAGGATAGAAAATGGCAAGGATCATCGCGCTGGATGGCTCACAGGGAGAGGGCGGCGGGCAGATTTTGCGCTCGGCGCTGAGTTTATCAATGATAACCGGCCAGCCGTTTGAAATGAGCGGCATCCGCGCCGGGCGCGCCAAACCGGGGCTGCTACGCCAGCATTTAACGGCGGTGCGGGCGGCGACGGAAATCTGCGGCGCGCAGGTGAACGGCGACGAACTGGGCTCGCAGCAGTTGCGTTTTACGCCGGGGCCGATTCGCGGCGGCGAGTACCGTTTCGCGATTGGCAGCGCGGGCAGTTGTATGCTGGTGCTGCAAACCGTCCTGCCTGCGCTGTGGTTTGCCGATGGTTCATCCCGCGTGGAGGTTCACGGTGGGACGCATAATCAGGCCGCGCCCAGCGCCGATTTTATCTGCCGCGTCTGGGAGCCGCTGTTGGCGAGGATGGGCATCAGCCAGCGTACCACGCTGATAAAACACGGCTTTTATCCGGCAGGCGGCGGCGCGGCGGCGACGGTCGTCGAACCGGCGGCGTCTTTACGCGGTCTGACGCTGATATCGCGCGGCGAGACGCGGCGTATCACCGCCGAAGCTTTGCTGGCCTCGGTGCCTCACCACGTTGGCGAACGTGAAGTCGCAACGCTGGAAGCCTACTTCCCGCTGGCGGAGAAAAACGTCGTTGCGCTGGAAGGCGGCTGCGGGCCGGGCAACGCGCTGTCGCTGGTGATCCAAAGCGAACAGTTGACCGAACTGTTCGCCGCGTTCGGCGTAAAAGGCACCAGCGCGGAAGCGGTAGCTAATCAGGTTGCGCATGAAGCGCGGCGCTATCTCGCAAGCCCGGCGGCGGTGGGAGAGCATCTGGCCGACCAGCTGATTTTACCGCTGGCGCTGGCGGGCGAAGGCGCGTTTACCGTGGCGCGGGCTTCCGCTCACTTGCTTACCAATATTGCAGTGGTGGAACGGTTTTTGCCGGTAACGTTCAACCTGGAGGAGGCGAGGGGGATGGTGCAGGTTATGGTAAGTAAAAAGGATAGCGGATCATGACATACCACGCTGATTTCCTTGATGCTGAACAACGCGTTGCTGACGCCATCCCGGAGAGGGATGTTAATCCCTTTTCCGGCCCTTCAACGATGCGGCGAAGAGTGCTGGTGAGTCAGGACGGCGAGCCGGTTATCGTGCTGTGTCTTTTTGTCGCGCTGGAAGAGGGGCGCTGGATCGTTGAGCAGTGCTTCAGCGGCATCATGAATAATGATAAGACTATTGCGATATTATACGGTCAGCACGTTCACTTATTTGATACGGATTCACATCAGGTTAAGAGCTTGTTTCTTGATGATTATGTTGGCCATATTTATTCAATACCCGATGTTTGGGATCATAAGGCCTCGCTGAGCGAGAATTTCCTGGTCACAACCTTTCAGTATACGTTTCTTATCAACGTGAGTTCCGGCATTATCTGGCGATCGGAACTGTGTGGTATTGATGGCGTCATTATTCACGATATCCGGGAGGGTATTATTTATGGCAGTGGTGAGTGGGATCCGCCGGATGGATGGGCGCCATTTAACCTGCGGCTGAGCGACGGCCATCGGGCCTGAAGCCAACTCAACGTCTGGATTTACGTTTATGCTCCCGGCCTACAAAACCAGCAATATCAATATGATTTAAAATGACTCTGCAGGCCTGATAAGCGAAGCGTTATCAGGCACACGTTAAACCCCGTACCCCATCATCTTCAGCAACTGTTGTGCGTGCTGTACCGCGTCCTGACGGTGCGCGACGCCGAGTTTCTGGTAGAGGTTGCGGATATGCGTCTTAATGGTGGTTGCGGCTACCGCCAGTTCGCCGGCAATCTGTTCGTTGCTGTAACCGGAATAGATAAGCCCTAACACCTGCCATTCACGCTGGGTGAGCGGGCTGGTGCGAATAAGCTCCGGGACATCCGGATGGTTAAGCAGGCGCTCGACGAAGCCTTCGTCAAAATGGGCGAATTTATGCCGGTGATGTTGGTTAATCTCTCGCAGGATGCGCTGCGCGCGATGCTGCTCCATCTCCGGCAGCGTATTGAGCTGGATAAGCTGACGCAATTGTTGCGCCATGGCTTCGCCTTCAATCACAAAATGGCTGATAAATCCGGTCCGGTTGGCGAGCTGTAAGGCATCAAGCAATACGCGCTGGGCATCGTTTTTCCGCCCGGATTGCCAGTAAAGCTGATTGAGTAACAGCAGATTGCGGTTTAAATCGCTCATTAAGCGCAGGCTACGGGCATTCTCATTTAACTCTTCCAGCACGATTTCCGCAGGCTCGAATTCGCCCAGCAGGATCTGCGCGCGGGCGATATTCCGCCATTGCCCTTGCAGAAAATGGTTATTGGCAAACGCCGGTTTGGGCGTATGACGTAACCAGTTGGCGGCGGATTTTTTGTCGCCGGTTAACTGCCAGTAAATGACACGCACTTTATCAGCGTTAGAGATCCAGTCGCAGTGATAACGACCATTGCCTAATAAATTTTCCAGTCGGTTAAGCTGACTACGGGCATTATCCAGATCGCCGCGCGCCAGCGAGCACTGCACCAGTAACGTCAGGCACTGCAACTGTTGTTGCGGCTGGAAGGTGGACAGCACAGCGATACCGCTGCGCGCCGAGGCCTCCGCTTCGTCAAGGCGCGCCCACGCCCACAGCAATTGCGCGCGGATACGTACCAGAAACTCATGCATCGGCAGTTGTTCCAGATGTTGCTCTTTGATCAACTGGAAGGCTCTCTCCTGCGTTTCCCATGCGGCCTGCAGGAATCCCTGGGCGAACTGAATTTCGCTTTGTTGAATTAAGCTCCACAGCGCGTAATGCCAGACGTCATGATGGCGCGCCATTTGTTCGGTTTGCTGCATCAGCGATAAAGACTGGCTGAGATCGCCTTTACAGTGCAGCACTTCACCGTGAACGGAGGTCGCGACAATGCGGCTATAAAACCAGGCGAGAGGAAGCTCATCCAGCGCCAGTTTCGCCAGCCGCTCAGCCTCTTCCGGATTGCCGTCGTTGATGGCGACCTGGGCGCGCAGCGCGTTAAATTCAGCATGTAGCGTGCCGTCCATGACCCCTTTGATCTCTTGCTCGGCGCGCGCCAGCAACGTATTCACTTCGCTGTAGCGGTGTTGGCTTTGCATCAGCCAGGCCTGTAACAACACCAGCCGCGGATTTTCCAGCAGGCTTTCCCACGGCAGCGCTTTTAATGACTCTTCCAGCAGCGCCAGTTCACTGTGATTAAACAGCCCCCACGCATGGTTAAGCAGGATATCGCGTAGCATTTGCGCGTCACCCGCCGCCAGCGCATGATGTATAGCTTCGCTGGGAAAACCCTGTTCCATCCAGCTTTCCGCGGCCGCACGGTGGATCTCCGGCAGTTCCGCCGCCAGTTCCCACTGGCAACGCTGGCGCAGAAAGCTACCAAACAACGGGTGATAGCTAAACCATTCGCCTGTGTCGTCCATGCGTTGCAGGAATAACCCCTGACGCTCAATCTCCTCCAGCCGCATCTGGCCATTTTCTTCGCCGGTCACGCGCACGATCAACGCGTCATTCATTGAGCGTAAGATCGCGCTTTTAAGTAAGAAATGTCGGGTGCTGACATCCACGTTATCCAGTACTTCGTCCACCAGATAATCAGAAAGGTGGCTGGCATTAATCCCGGCAAGACGGCGGGCGGAGTGATGCGCAGAGGTATGGTTCTGGCGCGCGGAGAGGGCGATCAACTGTAGCGCAGTGGCCCAACCGGCCACATCGTCGCACATGCGGCTGCTCTCAGCGGCTTCAATGGGCGACGAAAGACGACGGTCAAAAAATTGCTTTGCTTCCTGATGGTTAAAAGCCAACTGCTGGCTGCCGATTTCCAACAGCTGATCGCGCACGCGCAGGTTAGCGATGCCCAGTTGCGGCAAATTACGCGATAACACCACCAGGGTGAAATTTTCCGGCTGATGCCGTAAGAAAAAGCGCATCGCGTCGTGAATCACCGGATTGGTAATCAAATGGTAGTCGTCAATCACCAGATAAAGCGGGCGATGCCACTGCGCCAGTTCAATAAAGAGCTGTGCGAAGAGGGACGTCAGGCTGGCGTACTGACGTTTTTGCGCCATCGCTTCGCTGGTCGAGCAGTGTCCGCCGGTGGCCTGTTGGATAGCGGCAATTAAGTAACTGGCGAATCGCTCTTGCTGGTTATCGCCTTCGTCGAGAGAGTACCAGCCTAATTCATTTTTGCCCGCCGCCCACTGTGAGACAAGCGTGGTTTTCCCATAGCCAGCAGGACTGGTTACCAGGGCGAGCCTGAAATTGTTCGCGCCGGAAAGTTTAGCCAACAGCCGCTCACGAACCACGGTATGGTCGAGACGAACCGGACGACTTAATTTAGACGGAATCAACATAGCAATCACTTCACTGTGGGAAATGGGGGGAACTGCGATTTTTTTTGCGCTTCGTAATTAATAGATATAAGGTCGGCCAGAAAGCATTTTAATGCAAGCTAAGCAGACTTTTTATGTGTCTGAATTTGCACTCTGTCACAATTCTAAATAACGGTATTAAAAAAGTATTCGGCTCGGTTGAAACGAGCGTCAGAGCTGGGCTGAGGTCATATTTCCGTTATTGTAAATAATGTCCTGGACATCATCCGGATTTAACACAATGGCGATACCAGGCGTTTAATTAATTATGTTTAGTGAGTGAATCTCCCGCCACTGAATATTTCAGGTAAGAAACTATTTCGGCGTTCATATAATCTTTCGAAAATACCCCTTCGCGATTTACTGTTATTTCTGTTTATTCATTTGATTATGCGTAACACTGGGGGTCGTTGACAGGAATCGGCGCGTTTATACAGGGGTAAGTGGCGGCGATCACACTTTTATGCTCATCCCCGCTCCTCCTCCCTCCCTAATCAGTGCCGGGAGGAGGAAGGTCAACATCGAGCCTGGCAAACTAGCGATAACGTTGTTTTATTACCCGAGGACGGATTTCCTATGTCACAGCCAACCTTCAATAAAGATCAATTCCAGGCCGCCCTGACGCGTCAGTGGCAGCGTTTCGGTTTACTGTCGGCGTCCGACATGACGCCTCGTCAGTGGTGGCAGGCCGTTAGCGGCGCGCTGGCGGAATTACTGAGCGCGCAACCGGTAGCGCAGCCGACGAAAGGCCAGCGTCATGTGAACTACATTTCGATGGAATTTTTGATTGGCCGCCTGACGGGAAATAACCTGTTAAATCTGGGATGGTACCAGGACGTTAGCGATGTACTGAAAGCGCACGATATTAATCTGACCGATCTGCTGGAAGAGGAAGTCGATCCGGCGCTCGGCAACGGTGGTCTGGGACGTCTGGCCGCCTGCTTCCTCGATTCGATGGCCACCGTCGGGCAGTCCGCTACGGGCTATGGTCTGAACTACCAGTATGGGCTGTTCCGTCAGTCATTTGTTGAAGGCAAGCAGATGGAAGCGCCGGATGACTGGCATCGCGGCAGCTATCCGTGGTTCCGCCACAACGAGGCGCTGGACGTCCAGGTTGGGATCGGCGGTAAAGTCACCAAAGAAGGGCGCTGGGAGCCAGGTTTTGTGATTACAGGCCAGGCTTGGGATCTGCCGGTGTTAGGCTATCGTAACGGCGTCGCGCAACCGCTGCGTTTGTGGCAGGCGACCCACGCGCATCCGTTTGATCTGACCAAATTCAACGACGGCGCTTTCCTGCGGGCGGAACAGCAGGGTATCGATGCGGAAAAACTGACGAAGGTGCTTTATCCCAACGATAACCACACGGCGGGCAAAAAACTGCGCCTGATGCAGCAATACTTCCAGTGCGCCTGCTCGGTAGCGGATATTCTGCGTCGCCACCATCTGGCCGGACGCAAACTGCATGAGCTGGCGGATTACGAGGTCATTCAGTTGAACGATACTCACCCGACCATCGCCATTCCGGAACTGCTGCGCGTGCTGATTGACGAGCACCAGCTGAGCTGGGATGACGCCTGGGCTATCACCAGCAAAACCTTCGCCTACACCAACCACACCCTGATGCCAGAAGCGCTGGAGTGCTGGGACGAGAGGTTAATCAAAGCGCTGTTGCCGCGTCATATGCAGATTATCAAGCAGATTAACGACCGCTTTAAGACGCTGGTCGATAACACCTGGCCTGGCGATAAGCAGGTATGGGCAAAACTGGCGGTGGTGCATGACCGTCAGGTGCGCATGGCCAATATGTGCGTGGTCAGTGGCTTTGCGGTCAACGGTGTGGCGGCGCTGCACTCCGATCTGGTGGTGAAAGATCTGTTCCCTGAATATCACCAGCTTTGGCCGAACAAATTCCACAATGTCACCAACGGCATTACGCCGCGTCGCTGGATCAAACAGTGCAATCCGCAGCTTGCGGCGTTGCTGGATAAAACGCTGAAAAAAGAGTGGGCTAACGATCTCGACCAGTTGATCAACCTCGAAAAATACGCTGACGATGCGAAGTTCCGTCAGCAGTATCGCGACATCAAACGGGCGAACAAAGAACGGCTGGTGAAATTCATCAAGGCCCGTACCGGGATTGAGATTTCGAGCCATGCGATTTTTGATATTCAGATCAAACGCCTGCATGAGTACAAGCGTCAGCATCTGAATCTGTTGCATATTCTGGCGCTGTACAAAGAGATCCGCGAAAACCCGCTGGCCGACCGCGTACCGCGCGTATTCCTGTTTGGCGCGAAGGCGGCGCCGGGCTATTACCTGGCGAAGAACATCATTTTTGCTATCAATAAGGTTGCGGAAGCCATTAATAACGACCCGGCGGTGGGTGATAAGCTGAAGGTGGTTTTCCTGCCGGATTACTGCGTCTCGGTGGCGGAAATGCTCATTCCGGCGGCGGATATTTCCGAGCAAATTTCCACTGCCGGGAAAGAGGCGTCCGGCACCGGCAACATGAAACTGGCGCTGAACGGGGCGTTGACAGTGGGAACGCTGGACGGCGCTAACGTTGAAATCGCTGAGAAGGTGGGTGAAGAGAATATCTTTATCTTTGGCCATACTGTGGAAGAGGTCAAGGCGCTCAAAGCCAAAGGCTACGATCCGGTGAAATGGCGTAAAAAAGACAAAGTGCTGGATGCGGTGCTAAAAGAGCTGGAAAGCGGTCAATACAGCGATGGCGATAAACATGCCTTTGACCAGATGCTGCATAGCCTCGGCAAACAGGGGGGCGATCCGTACCTGGTCATGGCGGACTTCGCCGCTTATGTCGAGGCGCAAAAGCAGGTGGATGCGCTGTATCGCGACCAGGAAGCGTGGACGCGCGCCGCGATCCTCAATACCGCGCGCTGCGGTATGTTCAGTTCCGATCGCTCTATTCGCGATTATCAGGCCCGTATCTGGCAGGCAAAACGCTAAGGGAGCGCGATGGAAAATAAACGTCTCGATAGTGCCGCGCTGGCGGCGGGGATCAGCCCCAGTTACATCAATGCTCATGGCAAACCGCAGTCTATTGGCGCTGAAACCAAGAGACGTTTGCTGGCGGCGATGCACGGCACGACAACAGGACCACAGGCGGTCGTGCCGAATGTGAAGGTTTATACCGCGGGTAAACAAATGGCGTTGCCGGTAGAGGGGCGCGGTGAGTTTGCCTGGCTGCTGACTACGGAAGAGGGCGTGCATTACAAAGGGCGCGTGACGGGCGGTAAAAAACTTAACCTTCCGGCTACATTGCCGGAGGGCTACCACACCCTGACGTTGACCCAGGATGAACAGCGTACGCACTGCCGGATTATCGTCGCCCCGCCGCGATGCTATGAGCCGCAGGCGCTGCTGGAAGGGAAAAAACTGTGGGGGGCCTGCGTCCAGCTTTATACTCTGCGTTCAGAAAAAAACTGGGGTATTGGCGATTTCGGCGATTTGAAGTCGATGCTGGTCGACGTGGCGACACGCGGCGGCGCGTTTATCGGCCTGAACCCGATCCACGCGCTTTATCCGGCGAATCCGGAGAGCGCCAGTCCCTACAGCCCCTCGTCTCGTCGCTGGCTGAACGTGATATATATCGACGTCAACGCCGTCGAAGATTTCCGCCTGAGCGAAGAGGCGCAGGCATGGTGGCAAATGTCCGCCACACAGCAAAAGCTGCGACAGGCGCGCGATGCGCAATGGGTGGATTACGCTACCGTTACCGCGCTGAAAATCACGGCGCTGCGGATGGCGTGGACGCGGTTTGCCGCTCGCGACGATGCGCAAATGGCGGAGTTTCGTCACTTTATCGCCCGCGAAGGCGAGAGCCTTTACTGGCAGGCGGCATTCGACGCGCTGCATGCGTATCAGGTAAAAGAGGATGAGCAGCGCTGGGGCTGGCCAGCCTGGCCGGAGGCGTACCAGTCGGTAGAGTCTCCCGCTGTCAAACAATTCTGTGAAGCGCACCGCGAAGAGGTGGAGTTTTACCTCTGGCTTCAGTGGCTGGCCTGGCGCCAATTCGCCGCCTGCTGGGATACTTGCCAGAGTTTTAAACTACCGATTGGTCTGTACCGCGATCTGGCGGTTGGCGTAGCGGAAGGCGGCGCGGAAACCTGGTGCGATCGGGAGCTGTACTGCCTGAAAGCATCTGTCGGCGCGCCGCCGGATATCCTCGGCCCGCTCGGTCAGAACTGGGGGCTGCCGCCAATGGACCCGCATATTATTGTCGCCCGGGCCTATGAGCCCTTTATCGACCTGCTGCGCGCCAATATGCAAAACTGCGGCGCGTTGCGCATTGACCATGTTATGTCGTTGCTGCGTCTGTGGTGGATACCGTATGGCGAAACAGCGGATCAGGGGGCTTACGTCCATTATCCGGTTGACGATCTGTTGGCTATTCTGGCGCTGGAGAGCCAACGTCACCGTTGTATGGTGATAGGCGAAGATCTGGGGACGGTGCCAGTTGAGATTGTCGGCAAGCTGCGCGATAGCGGGGTCTATTCTTATAAAGTGCTGTGGTTTGAAAATGACCTTGAGAAAAACTTCCGCGCGCCAGGCGCGTATCCGCAACAATCGATGGCTGTCGCCTCGACGCACGATCTCCCCACGCTGCGCGGCTATTGGGAATGCGGTGACCTGACGTTGGGTAAAGCTCTGGGGCTTTATCCGGATGAAGTGATTCTGCGCGGGCTGTATGAGGATCGCGAGCGGGCGAAACAGGGGCTATTGGACGCGCTGCATAAATATGGCTGTCTACCAAAACGCGCCGGGCATAAGGCATCGTTAATGTCTATGACGCCAACGCTAAATCGCGGGCTTCAGCGCTACATCGCCGACAGTAACAGCGGTCTGTTGGGGCTTCAGCCGGAGGACTGGCTGGATATGGCCGATCCGGTTAACGTACCGGGCACCAGCGATCAGTATAAAAACTGGCGGCGGAAATTGTCTGCATCTCTTGAGGCCATGTTTGCCGATGAGGGCGTAAACAAGCTGATTAAGGATTTGGATAAGCGCCGAAAAGCGGCCGCGAAGAAGAAGTAATAAAGCCGGGGATTTCCCCGGCTTTATGATGGTGAGAGCACGTAAGCCTGATAAGCGCAGCGCCATCAGGCAATCCTGGCGCACATTGCTACCTTATCCGGCCTACAAGCCGCCTCGCTTAAACCACCATACCCAGTAGCAGACAGCCGATCAGGCCGCAGACGGAGATGATCGTTTCCAGCATCGACCAGGATTTAATGGTCTCGCCGATAGTCAAATTGAAATACTCTTTGAATAGCCAGAAGCCCGGGTCGTTGACGTGAGAGAAAATCACGCTCCCGGAACCGACTGCGATAACCATCAGTTCAGGGCTAACGCCGGTAGTGGCGATCAGCGGCGCCGCAATGCCGCCTGCGGTAATCGCCGCGACAGTCGCAGAGCCCAGCGCGATACGCAGAACCGCCGCGATAGACCACGCCATCAACAGCGGAGAGACATTGATTTCATGCATCATTGAAGCGATGTATTTATCCACGCCGCTATCGACCAGCACCTGCTTGAACGCGCCGCCGCCGCCGATGATCAGCAGCATCATGGCGATAATTTTGATGGAAGAGACCAGCGTATCGTTAATCTGATCCATGGAACGCCCGCGGTTCAGGCCAAAGGTGAACATCGCAATCAGTACGGCAATTAACGTAGCCATTACCGGGTCGCCCAGGAACTCGGCAACAGGCAGGAAAGCGTGGCCTTTTGGCAGAATCATCTCGGCAACCGCACGCATCGCCATCAGAATCACCGGAACCAGCGACGTCCAGACGCTGACGCCAAAGCCCGGCATCTCTTCTTCCGTAAAGGTTTTCGCGCTGTACAGGCCTTCCGGGATCGGCTTATCGATGCCTTTCAGGAAACGGGCGTAAACCGGTCCGGCAAGGATCACGGTCGGGATCGCCAGAATCGTACCAAACAGCAGCGTCTTACCCATATCGGCATGGAAAATCGTGGCGATTGCGGTTGGACCCGGGTGCGGCGGCAGGAAGCCGTGTGTGACGGAGAGCGCCGCGGCCATCGGCACGCCGACGTACAGTAACGGGATATTCGCCGCTGCGGCAATGGTGAATACCAGCGGCAGCATCAGAACGAAGCCCACTTCATAGAACAGAGCGAAGCCGACGGTAAAGCCGGTTAACACTACGGCCCACTGAATATGCTTTTTACCAAATTTCGCGATCAGGGTAGTGGCGATACGTTGAGCGCCGCCGCAGTCGGCAAGCATTTTGCCCAGCATGGCGCCGAACCCCATAATCAGGGCCAGACTGCCAAGCGTACCACCGACACCGGCTTTGATGGAGCCGATGACTTTATCCAGAGGCATTCCCTGCATCAACCCGACAGCGAGCGCTACCAGGACAAGGGCGATAAATCCGTTCATTTTGAAGCGGATCATCAGAAGAAGTAACAAGATAACACCGATAGCAACGATGACTAATGGCATGATTTACCTGGCCTTTACTTTGTTATGGGTAACGTCATTGTTTCGACGACAAATTCCTGTTGTTCCCGACGGGAACAGAGTCGCAATAGCACCAATACTGATTACCGTTGAAACGAATGAGCGTAGTCAGATGTTATATGGATGTTAGGTGCCCATAAGAATGATACGGGTAACATATGGGTGTTGAAAATGACCCTGGCAGGCAAAATTTAAATTATGAGACACAGGTCATGTTATCGGCGAAAGAAGAAGGACCATTGTTCTGAGAGGTGGCTGATTGCGCCGTAAACGCCTTATTCGGCCTACGGTGGGGCAGATAAGGCCCGACAGGCGCAAGCGCCATCGGGCATGGATGCGGGGAAAATCTTAGTAGTATGAGTGCTCGCCGCGCTGGTGTTCGGTCAGATCGCGAACCCCTTTCAGTTCCGGGAATTCATTCAGCAACTGTTTCTCGATCCCTTCTTTCAGCGTGACGTCAACCATCGAGCAACCGTTACAACCGCCGCCAAACTGCAGAATTGCATAGCCTTCATCGGTAATTTCCATCAGCGAGACGCGACCGCCGTGGCCCGCCAACTGTGGGTTAATCTGCGATTGCAGAGCATATTCCACGCGCTCCATCAGCGGCGCGTCATCGGCCACTTTGCGCATCTTCGCGTTTGGCGCTTTCAATGTGAGTTGAGAACCTAGCTGGTCGGTCACGAAATCAATTTCCGCGTCTTCCAGATAGGGCGCGCTCAGCTCGTCGACATAAGCGGTCAACAGGTCAAATTTTAGTGCAGTATCGGTGGCTTCTACGGCGTCGGGCGGACAATAAGAAACGCCGCACTCTGCGTTAGGAGTGCCGGGATTAATGACAAATACGCGGATTTGCGTCCCTTCTTCCTGATTTGCCAGCAGTTTGGCAAAGTGCGCTTGTGCAGCATCGGAAATACGGATCATAGTAATGGCCTAATAGTTGACTATTTTAGTTGGTTATAATACGCCCATCATCGAGGCTCTACAAGGTTCGACACAGGCACCATACCTGGACAGTCGCTGCGCCGTTGCGCAAAAGCAGTTGCGCGATTTCCGCGACGGTACTTCCGGTAGTGACGACATCATCCACAATAACCATATGGAGACCCTGTACCGGCAATTCAAGGCGAAACGCGTTTTTCAAATTGCGCTTACGTAACCTGGCGCTGAGATGATGTTGTGTTGCGGTCGCCCGTACCCGCGTGATGGTCTGGCTGTCCCACGCGCAGCCAAGCCAGCGCGCTAACGGTTGGCATAGCAGATCGCTTTGGTTAAATCCCCGCCGCCAGTGTCGGCGCGACCAGAGCGGAACGCTGACGATTCTGTCGGGAAGCTGCAAGCCAGTGCTGCGGCGCGCCATGAGGACTTCCTGCAACAGTAGACGCGCCAGTGCGGCGGCAATTTCGCTGCGGCGGGTAAATTTAAGCTGATGCACCAGTAAACTCAAGGGCGGCGTATAGTCACTGACGCTCACCAGACGCTGCCAGGGCGGCGGTTTTTGCAGGCAGCGACCGCAGGGGAGCGAAGGATGCGCGGCGGGTAATCCACATTGCGGACACAGGCTGACGCGCTGGCGGACGGCGCGCGCGCATACGGAACAAATCCCCCAGTGGCTTAACGCCAGCGGCATTCGGCATAGCCAGCATAATCCCGGTACTGTTAGCATAGGTGCATCCTTGTTAGACAAAAGAGAACAGTAACTGATGAATGACATCTGGTGGCAGACCTACGGCGAGGGAAATTGTCATCTTGTGCTGCTGCACGGATGGGGATTGAACGCGGAGGTATGGCATTGCATTCGCGAGGAACTCGGCTCGCATTTTACGCTGCATCTGGTCGACTTGCCGGGCTATGGTCGCAGCTCGGGGTTTGGCGCCATGACGCTTGAAGAGATGACGGCGCAGGTAGCGAAAAACGCGCCGGACCAGGCTATCTGGCTTGGCTGGAGCCTGGGTGGCCTGGTGGCGAGTCAGATGGCGCTCACCCACCCTGAACGCGTTCAGGCGCTGGTGACAGTCGCCTCTTCGCCATGCTTTAGCGCGCGTGAGGGGTGGCCGGGAATAAAACCGGAAATCCTCGGCGGATTCCAGCAGCAGCTTAGCGACGATTTTCAGCGCACGGTGGAGCGTTTTCTGGCGCTGCAAACGTTAGGGACGGAGACGGCGCGTCAGGATGCCCGCACCTTAAAAAGCGTGGTGCTGGCGCAGCCTATGCCGGATGTAGACGTGCTCAATGGCGGACTGGAAATCTTAAAAACGGTCGATCTACGAGAAGCGCTTAAAAATGTGAACATGCCCTTTTTGCGTTTGTATGGTTATCTGGACGGTCTGGTGCCGCGTAAAATCGTGCCTTTGCTCGATACGTTATGGCCGCACAGTACATCACAGATAATGGCGAAGGCGGCCCATGCGCCGTTTATCTCGCATCCGGCGGCGTTTTGTCAGGCGCTGATGACGTTAAAATCATCGCTGTAACCAGGGCGTTGCCGGGCACAGGCCATTCTGCCAGATTAATGACTTTCAGACGCCAGATCGGCAGGCGCCAGCCCGGTAACCCTAAGCACGGTATCGCGATCGAAACCATCGTTTAGCATGGAGCGGGCAATGCGCAATGCGGCGAGCCGTTGGCCTTCCTGCTTGCCTTGCTGTAACCCGTTACGATGTCCTTCCTGACGTAATCTGTCTGCGATAGTCATGATCTTCTCCTTATGCTGTGGGATACGCATAGCCACCTGGCGGATAAACGTATTGAAGCGTGCGGCGTCGCCAGTGTGCATCATGTAATTAAACAAACTTTGAAGCTGGGTGTCATTAGCGTATCCCTTAACCAGCAGTGCGACCAGCTGTTCGACAAGCCCCATCAGATCACGCTGGCGGATGTGTTTTTGTATGAGTTCCAGCAGCGCGACCCGTCGGTGCCGCATAATCTCGTCGTCCGGCACGACCGTAATATCGACCAGAGGAAAGGCGGTGGCGTATAGCTTACGCGCCATCACCGGGTCGGCAAATTCATCCAGCCAGCATAATGAGAACGGATACGGGCTGCGGTTTCCGTGATAAAACAGCATTGGCACCACTAACGGCAACGTCTTATGCCCGGCCTCCAGGTGCCGTTGCATTGCAGCCATTGCGTAACGCATCAGCCGAAATGCCATATGCGCGTCCGGCGTACTCTGATGTTCAATAACCACGTAAATGTAACCTTCACCTTCACTTGTTTCCAGCGACCAAAGAATATCGGAATAATGGGGGCGTAAATCCTCTTCAATAAAGCTACCGGACTCCAGCCGTAACGTATTCAGATTACAGATTTGACGTAATGTCGTCGGGAGATGAATTTCCAAAAAATCCCGTGCAGTATCGGGGTGGCATAGAAACTGTTTGAATACCGCGTCATGCGGCGTGGATGTTGTTGAGGTCGCCATATCGATCCGTCATCGGTGAAGTTCAATGGCGTGACACTACGCGCAGACCGGGCTGATTGCAGTAGAGGATTAGTGCGCTTGCGAGGCGCGTGGGGAGATAAATGCGCACGGCGGTAACGCTTTCATCTTTGTGGAAGGAATGACGCAAAATTGCCCGGCAGCGTGACGCGTACCGGGCAACATAACGCGGGATAAAGGCCGGATAAGACGCGTTACGTCGCTACCCGGCGAAGGCTAACGCAAGGCCCACCATTCGCGCAGGCAGGCTTTACCTTCCGGACAACTTTTACAGCTGCCTGAAAGGCAGCCGTCCGCTTCTTCCGGGATACGTACCGCTTTACCCATGATCTCCAGTTGATTCAGCATGGCGTCGATCATGGGCTGCGGAGCGTGCAGCGTATGGCTGATCTGCGTTGCCTCCATACGCCCCCGCAGCGCCAGTAGATCGCGAACCTGTATCAATGAAGCCATTTTTTACATCCCTTAGTGACAATTGCCCGCAGTGCCCGAACAACAGGAACTGACGTTTTTGCGGGTTGCCAGCAGTTCAATGTCTACACGGCTGCGGGCGCGGCGCAACAGGCTTAACACCACAACGTTAAAGACGATCACTGCCAGAATACAGATCAGGCTGTATGTCGGGTGTTGACTGAAGCTGGTAACCTGGTAGAACAGCGTGGCGAGCGAATAGGCGATATTCAGTCCCCACAGGATGGAGAAGCCCATCCAGCCGCGGCTGGACTCGCGGGCGATAGCGCCCATTACCGAGATACACGGTACGTAAAGCAGGACGAAAATCAGGTAACTGTACGCCGCCGCGGCGCTGCCGAATTTTTGATCCATCACGCCCATCGCGCCGGTCGCCATTTCGCCGTCGCCTTTACTCGCTTCGATCGGGTTAGCCAGTACGCTCAGGCTAAAGGTGTCTTTCAGGCTTTGCCAGGTATCGTCAACCGCGCCCAGCAGTTCATCGCCGAGGTGAAAGTCGGCAGGATTAAACGCTTCGTCCTGAATATTTTCGGCGGTGTAGAGCGTGTTCAGCGTACCGACGACAACTTCTTTCGCCATGGCGCCCGTAAACAGACCTACGGTCGCTTGCCAGTTATCCTCATGGACGCCGATCGGTTTAAAGACTGGCGTGATGACCCGGCTTACAGAGGCGAGGGCGGAGTCATTAATGTTATCGACGATTTTGCCGCTCAGCGAGAAACTGTTAAACGCGCTCAGGAAAATACTCACGATGATAATGACTTTACCGGCGCGTAGTACAAAACCTTTCAGGCGTTGCCAGGTCTGGATGATCAGGCTCTTGATATGCGGGACGTGGTAAACCGGCAGCTCCATCACAAACGGAGAGGCTTCGCCGCGCATAATGGTATGCTTCAGCATCAGGCCGGTTAATACCGCCATGACAATACCCAGCACGTACAGCGAGAAGACCGCCAGCGCGCCGTTTTGCCCGAAGAAGGCGGCGGCAAAGACGGCGAAAATCGCCAGGCGCGCGCCACAGGACATAAACGGCGCCATCATGATGGTCATCAGACGTTCGCGCGGAGCGTCAAGCGTGCGGGCGCCCATCACGGAAGGCACGTTACAGCCGAAGCCGACAATCAGCGGCACGAAGGATTTACCCGGTAGTCCCAGCGCCTGCATCAGGCGATCCATGACGAAGGCCGCGCGCGCCATATAACCGGAGTCTTCAAGGAAGGAGAGGAACAGGTACATCATCCCGATTTGCGGCACCAGCGGCAGGACGGTATTGATCCCGCCGCCAAGACCTTGCGCCAGGAAGATGGTTAACCAATCCGGGAAGTGCAACGTGTAGCCAATCCATTGAATGCCATGAATAAAGATGGCGACGGAACCGGCATCAAACAGGGGTTGCAACGCGCCGCCGATGTTAATGGCGAGCAGGAACATCAGGTACATCACGAACAAAAAAATCGGTAAGCCGAGGAAGCGGTTCAGGATAATTTTATCGACCGCCCTGGTGAAGCGGCTGGGTTCGGCTGTCAGGGTATTGCTGACCACGTCGCAAATAGCGGCGATACACTGGTAACGGGCGTCGGCGATATGCAGCGCCGGGTCGTCCATTTCGTCCTTCAGACGGGCCAGGGAGGTGTCCAGGTTTTGCGCCGCCTCGCCTGCGTAAGCCCGGCTGTAGATATCGCCCTCCAGCATTTGCAGACCCAGCCAGCGGCGCTGTTGTAAAGGCATCTCCTGGGCCATCGCGTCGGCCAGGAAACCTGCTTCGCGCAGCAGCGGCTGGGCATAATGCACCAGTTCGACGTTGTCGTTAGCGTTGTGACGGTCAATGGCCAGTTTCAGCGCCTCGATACCGCGGCCGCGAGTCGATACCAGCGGTACGACAGGGCAACCCAGACGCGTGGACAGAGCGTCGACATCAATACGAACCTGCTGTTTTTCGGCGATATCCAGCATGTTGAGCGCGACAATACAGGGGATACCCAGCTCCAGCAGTTGCAGCGTCAAATAGAGGTTGCGCTCCAGATTGGAGGCGTCCACAACGTTTATCAACAGGTCGGCGTCGCCGCTCAGGATGTAGTGGCAGGCGATCTGTTCGTCGAGAGAGGTTTGTGACGAGATGGTCGTCAGAGAATAGGTGCCGGGTAAATCTACCAGCGTGACCTGGTGGTCAGTTGTCGCGAACTGGCCCTCTTTACGCTCGACGGTGACGCCCGCCCAGTTCCCCACGCGCTGACGCGCGCCGGTGAGTTGGTTAAATAAGGTGGTCTTGCCGGAATTAGGATTACCAATTAAACCAATGGTTAATTTTTTCATTTTTATAGACTCACTGTATTAACAGGAAACCGCTTCCACTTCTATTAACGCCAAATCCTTTTTACGCAAAACCAGACTCACGCGTCGTGTTTCGATATGGATCGGATCGCCTAAGGGCGCGACGCGGACGACATTAAATGAAGAGCCGGGCAACATGCCGAGCGAAAGCAGTTTTTGACGATACGCCGGGCTGATTTCACGCGCAAAGCCGGTGATTTTCCACGCAGTGTCAGGAGTGAATTGCATACGACCTACTTGTTTCTTACTAACTGGATGTATACCTCATGCGGCGCTCAGGGGGGCGGCAGGAGACCCGATGTTTAGCCAACGAAGGAAAGAGTAAATAATCAACAACACAATGATAATGAGAATGGTTTCTATCTTCAACGATTAAAATGTGACGGAATGTACAAATAAGCGATAATTTGCGCCGATGTTGATATGGCTCAACATTTATTTGTCTTTTTGCAAATACCCCTAATGTGCAAATATTCACCGTTTTTAATGTTTAATTAAGGTTTCATCTGTTAATAAAGTGATAATTAATAGTGCGGATAGCAGAAGGAAATTAATTAACAGATTCTAATGGGTAAGATTTAATTGTTAATTAAAAAAGAAAGGGTTGGACGTATTGCAAAATCGCAGGCCGGATAAGAAGTAACCCGGCCTGCGTATTACCCGATTAGCGTTTTTTCCCCATTGCCGCAGCCAGCGCGTCCATCATGGCGCTGTTACCGGCTGGCTGGGCGTCACGACCGCGCGGTTTCGCCGCTTTTGATGCCGGGCGGTTGCCCTGCGCGCGATCGGCGCCGCCGCCGCGGCGAGCGGCGGTTTCGCCGGGCTGTTCGTCCAGACGCATCGTCAGCGCAATACGCTTACGTTGCAGATCCACTTCCAGCACTTTCACCTTCACGATGTCGCCCGCTTTCACCACGGTGTGTGGATCTTCAACGAACTTATTCGAGAGCGAGGAGATATGCACCAGGCCATCCTGATGAACGCCGATATCGACAAACGCGCCGAAGTTAGTGACGTTAGTGACCGCCCCTTCCAGAATCATCCCCGGCAGCAGGTCGTTCATGGTTTCGACGCCATCGGCGAATTGCGCGGTTTTAAATTCAGGACGCGGGTCGCGGCCCGGTTTTTCCAGCTCTTTGATGATATCGCTCACGGTCGGCACGCCGAATTTATCGTCGGTAAAATCAGCGGCCTTGAGGTGACGCAATTCGTTGCTGTTGCCCATCAGATCTTTTAGCGCTTGCTGCGTCGCCGCCAGAATGCGTTCGACAACCGGATAGGCTTCCGGGTGGACGGTGGACGCATCCAGCGGGTTATCGCCGTGGTTAATACGCAGGAAGCCCGCGCACTGCTCAAACGCTTTCGGCCCCAGACGGCTCACCTTCAACAGTTGCTGGCGGTTCTGGAACTGACCGTTCTCATCGCGCCAGGCGACGATGTTTTGCGCCATCATGCGCGTTAAGCCTGCGACGCGGGTCAGCAGCGGTACGGAGGCGGTATTCAAATCGACGCCGACGGCGTTTACGCAGTCTTCGACCACCGCATCCAGTTTACGGGCCAACTGGGTCTGGCTGACATCGTGTTGATATTGGCCGACGCCGATGGATTTCGGATCGATTTTCACCAGTTCCGCCAGCGGATCCTGCAGACGACGGGCGATAGAGACCGCGCCGCGCAGGGAGACGTCGAGATCCGGAAACTCCTGCGCCGCCAGCTCAGAAGCGGAATACACGGACGCCCCCGCTTCGCTGACGATCACTTTCTGCGCCGTCACGTTCGGGAACTGTTTCTGTACGTCGAGATAGAAGCGTTCGGTTTCACGCGAGGCCGTACCGTTGCCAATCGCGACCAGTTCGACGTGGTATTTTTCGCACAACGCGGCGATCACGGTAGCCGCTTTGGCCGCCTGACCGGTATGCGGATAAATGGTATCCGTCGCCACCAGCTTGCCGGTGCCGTCAACGACAGCGACTTTTACGCCGGTACGCAGGCCAGGATCAAGGCCCATCGTGGCGCGCAGGCCTGCGGGAGCTGCCATCAGCAGGTCGTGCAGGTTACGGGCAAACACGTTAATCGCTTCATCTTCCGCACGTTCGCGCACGGTGCCCATCAGTTCGGTTTCGAGGTGCATTAAGACTTTGATACGCCACGTCCAGCTCACTACGCCTTTGCGCCAGCTATCCGCCGGGGCGTTATTTAGCCGCAGGCCGAGATGGTCCATGATGATTTGCTCGCAGTAGCTCTCTTTCGGCGGCTCATCAAACTGTGGGTCGGCATTGAGCGAAAGTTGCAGAATGCCTTCGTTACGACCACGGAACATGGCCAGCGCACGGTGAGACGGGACGTTAGCAATGGGCTCATGATGGTCGAAATAGTCGCGGAATTTTGCCCCTTCTTCCTCTTTGCCGCTCACGACGGTGGCGACCAGATGGGCGTTCTTCCACAGGTAATCACGCACTTTCGCCAGCAATGCGGCGTCTTCGGCAAAGCGCTCCATCAGAATGTAGCGTGCGCCGTCGAGCGCGGCTTTCGTGTCCGCCACGCCTTTGTCGCCATCAATGTACTTTGCCGCTTCCACGTCAGGATCGTGGGACGGCTCGTTCCAGAGCAGATCGGCCAGCGGCTCAAGGCCGGCTTCAATGGCGATTTGTCCACGGGTGCGGCGTTTAGGTTTATAGGGCAGGTAGAGGTCTTCGAGCTCGGTCTTACTTAACGTAGCGTTGATGGCGCCAGCCAGCTCATCGGTCAGTTTGCCTTGTTCGGAAATGGACTTGAGGATGGCCTGACGCCTGTCTTCCAGCTCACGCAGATAGCCCAGACGCGTTTCCAGGTTACGCAACTGCGTGTCATCCAGACCGCCGGTGATTTCTTTACGATAACGTGCGATAAACGGCACGGTGTTCCCTTCGTCAAGCAGGCGAACGGCAGCTTCAACCTGTCCGGCATTTGCCTGGATTTCACCCGCAATAATGCGGCAGAAAGAATCATTCATCATGGGTTAGCTTCGTCTTCAGGATAAAAATCAGGGGATAGTTATACGGATTGGCTGGCAAAAATGCCAGCCATCAGCGGGGGCTTAGGATTCTTCTTGTCTTATTTGACGTATTCGATCGCATTGACGTACCAGTTTGCTTCGCCGACAGGGGTGTTGACCACCGCCAGATCGCCCACTTCTTTTTTCAGTAGCGCCCGCGCCATCGGCGAGTCGATAGAGATGTAATCCTTACGTCCGAAAATTTCATCGTAGCCGACAATGCGGAACTTCAGCGTATCGCCGTCATCATTTTCAATTTCCACCCAGGCGCCGAAGAAGACTTTGCCCTCCTGCTGCGGGGAATAATCCACGATTTTGAGATTTTCCATGCATTTGGTCAGATATCTGACGCGTCTGTCGATCTCACGCAGGCGCTTTTTATTATACTGATAGTCGGCATTCTCGCTGCGGTCGCCCAGACTCGCAGCCCAGGTCACTTTTTTGGTGACCTCCGGGCGCTCTTCACGCCAGAGATAATTGAGCTCTTGTTTGAGTGTTTCGTACCCTTCGCGGGTGATCAGGGGCGTTTTCATCTCGTTGATTTACCTTTGCTGTCGATATTGCGCACACGGGGTATAACGTGATCGTCCCGACAGAATAAATAATGGGGTTGCCGATTAATTGTATATTTAAGCTGCTGTTAAATATGCTTTGTAACAATTTAGCCTGAAATTCATACCAGAATTTGCTGGTGACTCACGTGAGCTTTTTTAAGAATACACACTTACATTTGTTGCGAACCTTTGGGAGTACAGACAATGCAAGAGAATTATAAGATTCTGGTGGTTGATGACGATATGCGTCTGCGGGCGCTACTGGAACGTTATCTGACCGAGCAGGGCTTCCAGGTTCGAAGCGTCGCTAACGCCGAGCAGATGGATCGTCTGCTGACCCGTGAATCTTTCCATCTCATGGTACTGGATTTAATGCTGCCAGGTGAAGATGGTCTGTCGATTTGTCGTCGCCTGCGTAGTCAAAGTAATCCAATGCCGATCATTATGGTCACGGCGAAGGGTGAAGAAGTTGACCGTATCGTCGGGCTGGAAATCGGCGCCGATGACTACATTCCTAAACCGTTTAACCCGCGCGAGCTGTTGGCGCGTATCCGCGCCGTGTTACGTCGTCAGGCAAACGAACTGCCCGGCGCGCCGTCGCAGGAAGAGGCCGTTATCGCGTTCGGTAAGTTTAAACTGAACCTCGGTACGCGCGAGATGTTCCGTGAAGATGAACCGATGCCGCTGACCAGCGGGGAGTTTGCGGTACTGAAAGCGTTAGTCAGCCATCCGCGCGAGCCGCTCTCTCGCGATAAGCTGATGAATCTGGCCCGTGGCCGCGAGTATTCCGCGATGGAACGCTCCATCGACGTCCAGATCTCCCGCCTGCGCCGTATGGTGGAAGAAGATCCGGCACATCCGCGTTATATTCAGACCGTATGGGGCCTGGGCTACGTCTTCGTACCGGACGGTTCTAAAGCATGAGGCGAATGCGCTTCTCGCCGCGAAGTTCATTTGCCCGCACGCTGTTGCTCATCGTCACCTTGCTGTTCGTCAGCCTGGTGACGACCTACCTGGTGGTGCTGAACTTCGCGATTTTGCCGAGCCTCCAGCAGTTTAATAAGGTTCTGGCTTACGAAGTCCGTATGCTGATGACCGATAAGCTGCAACTGGAGGACGGCACGCAGTTAGTCGTGCCGCCTGCGTTTCGCCGGGAAATCTATCGCGAGCTGGGGATCTCTCTCTACACCAACGAAGCCGCCGAAGAGGCCGGGCTGCGTTGGGCGCAACACTACGAATTCTTAAGCCACCAGATGGCGCAGCAATTAGGCGGCCCGACGGAAGTGCGCGTTGAGGTCAACAAAAGCTCGCCCGTCGTGTGGCTCAAAACCTGGCTGTCGCCCAATATCTGGGTGCGCGTGCCGCTGACCGAGATTCATCAGGGCGATTTTTCTCCGCTTTTCCGTTACACGCTGGCGATCATGCTCCTGGCGATAGGCGGCGCGTGGCTGTTTATTCGTATACAGAATCGACCGTTAGTGGATCTTGAACATGCCGCCCTGCAGGTAGGGAAGGGAATTATTCCGCCGCCGCTGCGTGAATATGGCGCCTCTGAGGTGCGCTCTGTGACTCGGGCGTTTAACCATATGGCAGCCGGCGTGAAACAATTGGCCGATGACCGTACGCTATTGATGGCGGGCGTCAGCCACGACTTGCGCACGCCGCTGACCCGTATTCGTCTGGCGACGGAGATGATGGGCGAGGAAGACGGTTATCTCGCGGAGTCGATCAATAAAGACATCGAAGAGTGTAACGCCATTATCGAACAGTTTATTGACTATCTGCGTACCGGTCAGGAAATGCCAATGGAGATGGCGGATCTCAATTCCGTGCTGGGCGAGGTGATTGCGGCGGAAAGCGGCTATGAGCGTGAGATTAACACTGCGCTTCAGGCAGGGAGCATCCAGGTGAAAATGCACCCGCTCTCAATTAAGCGCGCGGTGGCGAATATGGTGGTCAATGCTGCCCGCTATGGCAACGGCTGGATTAAGGTCAGCAGCGGCACCGAGTCGCATCGCGCCTGGTTTCAGGTAGAAGATGACGGGCCGGGCATTAAGCCGGAGCAGCGTAAACATCTGTTCCAGCCTTTTGTGCGTGGCGACAGCGCCCGTAGCACCAGTGGCACAGGGCTGGGGCTGGCGATTGTGCAGCGCATTATCGATAACCATAACGGGATGCTGGAGATTGGCACCAGCGAGCGTGGCGGATTGTCAATTCGCGCCTGGCTACCGGTTCCTGTGGCTCGCGTCCAGGGGACGACAAAAGAGGCATAAGAAAGGGAGGTATTACCCTCCCTTTCTTCTCAACGCCGGATGACGCCGTTCAAAGCCGCCATCCGGCCTGTTCCTTACAGCTTCGGTCCGGCGCTAACCAGCGCTTCGCCTGCCGGGGTATCCGTATACTTCTCGAAGTTCTCAATGAACAGTTTCGCCAGCGCGGTGGCTTTTTCCTGCCATTGTTCCGGCGACGCGTAGGTGTTACGCGGGTCGAGAATGTGGGTATCCACGCCTGGCAGTTCAGTCGGGATCGCCAGATCGAACAGCGGCAGACGGAAGGTTTCCGCGTTATCAAGAGAACCGTTCAGAATGGCGTCGATAATTGCGCGCGTATCTTTGATGGAGATACGTTTGCCGGTGCCATTCCAGCCGGTGTTAACCAGATAAGCCTGCGCGCCTGCTGCCTGCATACGTTTCACCAGCACCTCAGCATACTGCGTCGGGTGCAGCGTCAGGAACGCGGCGCCGAAGCAGGCGGAGAAGGTGGGGGTCGGTTCGGTGACGCCGCGTTCGGTGCCGGCCAGTTTAGCGGTGAAACCCGACAGGAAGTGGTACTGCGTCTGGTTAGCGGTTAAACGGGAAACCGGCGGCAGCACGCCGAAAGCATCCGCCGTCAGGAAGATAACCTTGGTGGCGTGACCTGCTTTGGACACGGGCTTAACGATGTTATCGATATGATAGATCGGGTAAGAGACGCGGGTGTTTTCGGTTTTGGAACCATCGTCGAAATCAACGGTGCCGTCTTCACGCACGGTGACGTTTTCCAGCAACGCATCACGGCGAATCGCCTGATAAATTTCTGGCTCCGCTTCTTTCGACAGTTTGATGGTTTTGGCGTAGCAGCCGCCTTCAAAGTTGAACACGCCGTCGTCATCCCAACCGTGCTCATCATCGCCAATCAGACGACGTTTCGGGTCGGTGGACAGAGTGGTTTTTCCGGTACCGGAAAGGCCGAAGAAGACCGCGACATCGCCTTTTTCACCCACGTTGGCGGAACAGTGCATTGAGGCGATACCTTTGAGCGGCAGCAGGTAGTTCATTACCGAGAACATTCCTTTTTTCATTTCGCCGCCGTACCAGGTGCCGCCAATAAGCTGAATACGTTCAGTCAGGTTGAACGCCACGAAGTTTTCCGAGTTCAGCCCTTGCTCTTTCCACTGCGGGTTGGTGCACTTCGCGCCGTTCATGACAATAAAGTCAGGTTTGAAGCCTACCAGCTCTTCGTCCGTTGGGCGAATGAACATATTTTTAACGAAGTGGGCCTGCCAGGCGACTTCCGTAATAAAGCGCACGGAAAGACGCGTATCGGCATTTGCGCCGCAGAACGCATCAACAATGAATAAGCGTTTACCGGAAAGCTGATGCGTCACCAGACCTTTCAGGTGTTGCCAGGTTTCCTGGGAAAGCGGCTTATTATCGTTTTTACCTTTACCCTTATCGGACCACCACAGCGTATCACGCGTGGTGTCGTCGCGAACAATATACTTATCCTTAGGCGAACGACCGGTAAAAATACCGGTATCAACGGCAACAGCGCCCAGGTTAGTTAACACGCCACGCTCATAGCCTTCCAGACCAGGATTAAGTTCTTCCTGATAAAGGGTGTCGTAGCTGGGATTGTAAACGATATCCTGGACGTCGTTGATACCATAAGCCTTGAGATCTTGCGGGGTTAAATTGTTAACGCGCATATCACTGCTCCTTAGCCAATATATATTACCGAAAATAGTAAGGTTTTTTGAGGTTGGTTAACCGCGACAAGGCTCATAGATTTACGTATCTGGACAAAATCACGATTGACGAAAAACACTGTGACTCCTGTCACGCAGCGGCGGTTATTATGGCAGGAAACCTACTTTTGTTGTGGAAAATGTTCTGAAAACGTTAAAAGGAAGTGTTTTTGACCGACATAATGTGACTGTAATCGCATTCATGTAAGAAAGTTACGTAACACCAACATTAACAATATCGATTCACCTCTCTGCGTTTTTTTCTGAATTATGCATGACGACGCCTGGCGGTGAACAGATGATGCAATAATGCGACTTTCTCATCATTCTGGATAACGACATGGAAAGTGTAGCGCTTTCACGTACTACTCGCTGGGGGATGTTGCTCACCGGTTTGCTGCAGGGCGTCTTGTGCTACCTGCTGATGGCCTGGCTGGTACCACAAAATAGCGACTGGCTGTTCTATGGTATGCCTGCGACGATAGCGTTGTCGTCAATGCTATTGCTTACCGTGGTCTCTTTTAAACAGCGCGCGCTGTGGGGCTGGCTGGGGCTGACCTTTGTGGTCGTGCTGGCAATGAGCGGCTGGCTGAAATGGCAGGTTGAGACGGTGGAGAAATGGCGCCTGGCCGAGCTCCTCTGGCTGTATGGTCTCCGGCTTGTGTTGATGGCGATGCTGGTCTTACCCTGGATGCAATATCAGTTACATTCGCAAACCGGTTCGGCGCGTTATCCCCAGTTTTATCTGCGGTTATGGCATAACGTACTGACATTGTTTATCGTCCTGGTCGCCAACGGACTGTTCTGGCTGGTGCTTCTGCTCTGGAGCGCGCTATTCAGGCTGGTGGGCATCCGCTTTTTCAGCACCCTTTTCTTTGAAACTGAAGCCTTTATTTATGTGACCATCGGCCTGATTACGGCGCTGGCGGTCATTCTCGCCCGCACGCAGTCGCGCCTTGTGGCGGCGGTGCAAAAGCTGCTGACGCTGATCGCGACGGGTTTACTGCCGGTGGTGTCGCTGCTGGCATTGCTGTTTATTGTGACGTTACCCTTTACCGGACTGGAGGCAATTTCTGCGCGTGTTTCCGCTGCGGGGCTGCTATCCACGCTGACGCTGATGCTGCTGCTCCTCGTGGCGATTGTCAATGAACCGCAAAAGCGCGTATTACCCTATCCGCGCGTACTACGCGGCATGATTAGCGCCTCGCTGTGCGTTGCCCCGATATATATGCTGCTGGCGGGCTGGGCGTTATGGGTACGCATTCAGCAATACGGCTGGACGCCGGATCGTCTGTATGGCGCGCTGACGGCGTCTGTCTTGCTGGTATGGTCCTTCGGTTATCTGATCGGTCTGTTACGCCGCGGACGCGACCCTGGTGAGTGGCAAGGCAAGGTGATACTGAGCGTCTCTTTGTTGACGCTGGTGATATTGCTGTTGCTGGCCTCGCCTGTACTTGATGTCTGGCGTATTAGCGTCAACAGCCATATGGCGCGTTACCATAGCGGTAAAATTACTGCGGATCAGATCAGCCTGTATATGCTGGATCACAGCGGCAAACCTGGCCAGGAAGCGCTGAAATCGTTGCGGGATGACGAGGCGTTTACGCAGAACAGAAAGCGCAATCGTAAACTGATGACGTTTTTGCAGAGAAATAAGGTCTCTCCGACGGCGGACGATTTAGCGCGGGTGGTGATGATTGCGCCCGGTAGCCAGAAGCCGGATGCCGCATTTTGGGCGTTTGTCAAAGAGCAGAGTTATTCGGACGATTCCTGCCTTGAACCGGATGCCTGCGTGCTGGTGAGTCAGGATCTTAACGGCGACGGTCAGCCTGAGCAGGTGCTGTATAACTTTATTGTTGCCGAGAGCCAGGTCTACGGCTTAAAAGAGGGGAAATGGACGCAGAAAGCGTTCGCCCGACTGCCGGACGGGTTTTCTAAGACGCAACTGTTGCACGCGATTGCCGGGCATCAGTTAGACTCAGCCCCCAAAGCCTGGCGCGATATCATTGTTGATGGTCAGCGGTTGGATGTGGATTACTACAACGAGTAAGCTTTTTGCCGGATGGCGGCATAAATGCCTTATCCGGCCTACGGAGCGGGATGCTGTAGGCCAGATAAGCGCAGCGCCATCAGGCAATGATGTTGTCGACTGAAAGGCGATTAATGAACCTGTGGATCGGCAGGAGAGGCGTTGTTACGGATCTCCGCGATATCCATCGCATTGAACAGGTAATGATTGCCGCAGTAATCGCAGTGCATATCGATTTCACCTTCTTCCGCCAGAATGCTGTCCACTTCTTCATCCGGCAATGTTTTCAGCGCGCCCGCGCAACGTTCGCGTGAACAGGTGCATTTGAATTCAACATCTTGCGGATCGTAGAGCGTGACTTCTTCTTCGTGATACAAACGCCACAGCACGTCATTTGCCGGTAACGTCAGCAGCTCTTCGCTTTTAATGGTTTCCGTCAACATAGCCAGATGGTCGAAATCCTCCGCCTGCGCGTTCTGTGCCGGCATCACCTGAAGCAACATTCCACCTGCCGCCGGTTTACCGTCGACATCGCCGGTACGGATAAACAGGCGCGTCGGCAACTGCTCGGAGCGCAGGAAGTAATCTTCCAGGCACGCCGCCAGAGTATCGCCTTCCAGACCCACCACGCCCTGATAGCGTTCACCCTCTTCCGGCGTAATGGTGATCACCAGATAGCCGTTGCCAACCAGCGTTTTGAGATCCGCATTGTCAGGGATATCGCCCTGAACGCGAGCCACGCCGCGCATCTGCTGCTGATTATTGCCATTGATCACCGCCAGGCTTAACGGCCCGTCGCCCTGGAGCTGTACCGTAATGTCACCGGCAAACTTCAGCGTCGCGGTCAGCAGGCTAGTGGCGACCAGCAGTTCGGCCAGTACGGTTTTCACCGGCTGCGGGTAGGTATGATTGTTGAGGATCTGTTGCAAGGTTTCCGAAACGGTCACCAGCTCGCCGCGAACGGCAAAGTTTTCAAACAGATAACGATGTAATTGGTCATGTTGCGGCATAATCATCTCTCTTGCGGGTGACAGTTATTCGCTGTCGCCGTGTTTAAATCGTAACAGGTCGCGGCGCTCTTTCTTGTCCGGTCGCCTGTCCGGATGCGGCATGGTCAGGGCGTTAAGCTTGCGCGCCTGCGCCATTTTTTCGCGTTTTTCCACGCTTTCCGCCGTCTCTTCATACAGAGCGACGGCTTCGCTGGCCGGACGGCGCTGTTCGGTGATGGCTTTAACGATCACCGTCCGTTCGTCATTTCCCTGACGCAGGGTAAGGGTTGCGTTCAGCTCGACGATTTTGCTCGGCTTACTGCGCTGGCCGTTGTAATGCACCTTACCGCCTTCAATCATCTCGCGGGCCAGCGCGCGGGTTTTATAAAAACGCGCGGCCCACAGCCATTTATCCAGTCTGACCTCAACGGAGGACTTTTCTTTCATGGCGTCTCCTTCACATCAGCGAGGGGATCAGACGGCGGTAGTCGTTCAGGGACGGATGGCGCGTATAGTGCTTTTCCGCCAGGCCGGAATCGGGATTCGTCACGCCAAGACAGTAGCGAATACCAAACCGGGCGGCGGCGTCGAGAATCGGTTCGCTGTCATCGATAAACAGCGTTTTCTCTGCGCTTATTCCCGTTTCCTCAGTGACAGCGCGCCATAACCGCTGATCCTCTTTGGGATAACCAAATGTGTGGGTGGAAAGTAATAAATCAAGGTGTGAGGCCAGACCGGTATGCTCCAGCTTCACCGCCAGGTTATGTGGATGCGCATTGGTGAGCAGAATCCGACGTTTTCCGCTGGCTTTTAACGCATTCAGAAACGGTACGGTATCGTCGCGCAAAACGGCGCGCGGCCCTTGCGCCGTCGTCATGGCGCAAATATCCAGACCCAGACGCTCGCTCCAGTAATCCAGACAGTACCAGTTTAGCGTATGCTGTACGGCATGATACTGCTGACGAATATATTCCTGCGCGTCCTGCGGCGAAATACCCTGCTGCGCGCCGTAGGTTTCCGGTACCAGCTTTTGCCAGAAATAGTTATCGAACGCGAGATCGAGCAGCGTGCCGTCCATATCCAGCAAAACGGTATCCACGTTTTGCCAGTCAATATCAATATGCATGGGGAACTCCAGGGTAACGCAATTTGCGCGACAGGGTAGCATACCCTGTCGCACGGCGGCGCTATCAGATGAGATTTTCCGGAGAGACGGTTAACCTGGGATTGAGGCAGCTTTCATAGTATTCCTGGATGTCCGCCATACGGGTACGGTGGCGTTGATAACGCCTGAACGCCTGAATGCCGTTGTAGACCGCGCTCACTATCATTGCCAGCATCAGCAGCGTGGTGCCGAGGTAACGCCACCAGCCGGATTTATCGGGGATACGATGCAGGCTGATATGCTGCGTACCGTTGGCATCGGTATACACGCTGGTGACAATGCCCTCGGCGCTAAATGGCGTCTGCATGAGTGTTTGCGCCAGACGCTGGAAGGCGCTCCACTGTTCCTGCGCGGGATAGTCATACAGCGGCGTTGACGGCCAGGCCTGATCAACCAGTTCGCTGCCTTCATCGCTGGCGATCAGGAATCCGCCGGGAGCGGGGCTATTCAGCGACTGGGCGGCACGCGCGGTCTCGCGAGAAATAAACGGCGCCGTTGAGGTCGTGACCAGATTTTCCAGCGACTCTGCGCTTACGGGGCGTAGCAGCACGTTGACGCCGTCCAGTTTGCCGGCGTTCGCGCGTTTCACCAGCGCGTTCCAGTCCTTACTGTTACCGAGATTAACCAGCGCATTTTTCAGACGCACGCACTCGTCTTCCGCCGCGCACAAATCAGCAGTTTTCAGAACAATATCGCCAAAGTCATCTAATAATACCATGCCCGATTTTTGGATCGCGGAGCGTAAAGATGCGCTGACGCGCGAGTCGTCTTCGGGTTTTGGATGGAGCTGACGATTTACCGCCTGGCTTAGCGCCATCGCTTTATTCACCAGGTCTGATTCCGGCAGCGGTAGCGCAGGCGCGTCATTCCAGATGATTTGCGAGCAATCGAACGGCATAAACGGTGAGTTAGACTGGCCGCTCCAGGTCGCGCCGGAATGAATATTACACATTCCTTTACCGCTCAGGTGCAGCGTATCGCCCACCCGCACGCCAGCTTTTTCAAGCTGTTTTACCGTTGTCGCTTCAATGGTTTGCGCGCCTTTCATCCACGATAGCGTGAACTTGATTGGCATATCCAGCGGGATCCAGAACAGCAGCATAAACAACACCAGCAGCGAACCGATAGCAATAACAGTGCTGCGTAACCAGTGCTGCAACGGGAAGTTTTTCACTTCATCATGCAGGGATAAAAACCGGCCCTGGCGGGCGACATGGCGATCAAGGTAAATATCAATATCCGTTTGTTGCCCAAGATCCTGCGTAATGTAGGGTTGCCAGTGGGCAGGGTAAATAAGGTCGATGATGCCCAGGGATATATTGTTAATCTGCTCCTGATTATTCTCCCCAAACAGTCCCCAGCGGCGGGGCGTTCCCCGCAGACAGTGAATTTCCCGCAGCGCGCTTTTCGACGGCGGCGCGAAAAGCCCCCAAAGTCCGGCTGCCAGCAGCAGGATAGCGCCGCCTATCATCCACGGTACAAAAACGTCTGGCGTTATCAGACAGAAAAAGAATAACAAAAAGGAGGCGACGATTAACAACGCTTCGCGCAAGCCAGCCGGGCGGCTGAGCGCATATTCTTCGTGGGTCTCCTGACGGATATTCAACAGCTCAATCTGCTCGCTCTCTTCGCCGCGAATCGACGCCTGCGTAGAGGCCGTATTCTGTAGCGCGTAGCCGCGCGACTCCTGCATATACTCTTGCAGCGTATGGCCGTTTAAAGAGATCACCAGCGGCAGCGTATCCGTGAGGATCAGCTCAACGTTGTTTTCATCATTGATGTACTGTTCCCAGAAAGGCGGCAGATGGACTTCGACGGAGTCGAGGTAGTAGCGCCATTTATTAGGATCGTCAGTGGTAATGCCGTAGCGGGTGATGGAGTGGGTCAGTATCACGACACTGTTGCTTTCCGCGTTCAGCGTCAGCGAGATGGGCGCAGCACTGGCGCCTGTCGGCCCCGGAACTTGCTGGATCTGGCTAAGGTTATCGAGATAGTTTTCTACCGCGCTGCGCTCTTCGGGCAACAGTTTACGCGTTTGCGCGTCCTGAAAGGCGCTGATCCACGGTAAGCTTCCTCGTCTGGACTTTACCCGGAACCGCCATATTGCCAGTAGAGAGCAGGCCAGCAAAGCAGCTATAAAAATCAGAATGGTGCTCATGCTTTCCCCATCTTACTAAGTCTGTCAGGCGTGGTCAGTCGCACCCTGTCCAATAAACATTTTTCTGTGGTTGGCTATCGGCAAGCGTGGAGTTGAACTTGAGCATTGTAAAGCGCATCCCAGTGAAGGCAAATCATAGCAATACCACCAAAAACGGAATATCAGCAAATTCCTGGAGTTATTTCAACCTATTGACTTTTAATTTGAAATAAGAATTAATTTTTATTACGTTACATAAATGTAAATAAACGGCAATTCGCATTGCCGAAACCGTGCGGTATGTCGCACAATGACCACAGATTACACTGCAAAGATTCTCACAATGAGCAAATCATTACAAAAACCCACCATTCTGAAAGTGGAAACCGTCGCACAATCCCGACTGTTTAACGTAGAAAGCGTGGATCTGGAGTTCAGCAACGGCGTGCGTCGCGTGTATGAACGTATGCGACCATCAACCCGTGAGGCGGTAATGATTGTGCCGATCGTTGATGAGCATCTGATTCTTATTCGTGAGTATGCGGTGGGAACCGAATCCTATGAGCTGGGCTTCTCGAAAGGATTGATCGACCCGGGCGAGACCGTTTTTGAAGCGGCGAACCGGGAGCTCAAAGAAGAGGTCGGGTTTGGCGCGCATAACCTGACCTTCTTAAAAAAACTCAGCATGGCGCCCTCTTATTTTTCCAGCAAAATGAATATCGTGGTGGCGGAAGATCTCTATCCGGAGTCGCTGGAAGGCGACGAGCCTGAGCCATTGCCGCAGGTACGCTGGCCGCTGGCGCATTTAATGGATCTGCTGGAAGACCCCGATTTTAACGAGGCCCGCAACGTCAGCGCGCTGTTTCTGGTACGCGAGTGGTTGAAAGCGCAGGGCCGAATTGCCTGATGGCGCGGCGTTGATCAAGCTAACGGAAAGTTTGTCTCCCCGTTCGCCGTCATCCGCTAAACACAATAAAAAAGGCGCCGGAGCGCCTTTTTTGATCAGAACAGTTCGTGTGTTTCACCATTATCAATAATGGTAGTTCCCACCTCGTGTACCGCCTGTTGTGTCGGCTGCGTGCCTTCGATGAAATACTCTTCACGGCTGTTACCGCCGCTCGCCAGTTGTCCGGTACTGCGGTCGATATTCACCGTGACGATGCCCGGCGGCGGCGTTAGCGGCTGTTCCGGCACGCCTTCCAGCACGGCTTTCATATAGGCGTCCCATGCAGGTTGCGCGCTCTTCGCGCCGCCCTCATAGCCGGAGATTTGATCTTTGATCGCGCCGGAAGCGGTAGTGCGGCCTAAATCACGGCGGTGATCGTCAAAGCCGATCCATACGGAAGTGACGACGCCAGGACCATAGCCGGAGAACCATGCGTCTTTCGAGCTGTTGGTCGTACCGGTTTTGCCGCCGATATCGCGACGTTTAAGGTCGCGCGCCGCACGCCAGCCGGTACCCATCCAGCCGGGTTCGCCGAAGATATTGGTGTTCAGCGCGCTTTTGATCAGAAACGCCAGCGGCGTATTGATCACATGCGGCGCGTACTCCTGCGTGCCGTTTTGCGCGACCAGCGCCTGGTTTGCCTGTTCCAGCTCAGGCATCGGTACGGCGCTGTTTTGCTGCTCTTGCGAAACCGCGACCTCTTCCACATTGGTGTTTTCCAGCACGTCGGATTTCTGCGTATTGCCGTAAATGACCGGGATATCGCACTCCGGGCAGGCGATTTTCGGTTTCGCTTCGAAGATCACGCCGCCCTGATCGTTCTCAATCTTGCTGATGAAATACGGATCGATCAGGAAACCGCCGTTCGCCATCACCGCATAACCGCGCGCAACCTGCATCGGCGTGAAGGAGGCGGAGCCCAGCGCCAGCGATTCGGTATGCACGATATTCTGCGCCGGGAAGCCGAAGCGTTGCAGATACTCCGCCGCATAGTCGACGCCCATGGCGCGCATGGCGCGTACCATCACCACGTTTTTCGACTGCCCCAGCCCCTGGCGTAAACGAATCGGTCCGGCGTACTGCGGCGGGGAGTTTTTCGGACGCCAGTCTGAACCTGCCCCGGCGTCCCAGCGGGAAATCGGCACATCGTTGAGCATACTGGCGAGCGTCAGCCCTTTATCCATTGCGGCGGTGTAGAGGAACGGTTTGATGTTCGACCCCACCTGACGCAAAGCTTGCGTCGCGCGGTTAAATTTACTCTGATTAAAATCGAAACCGCCGACCAGCGCCAGTACCGCGCCTGTTTGCGGGTTAAGCGAAACCAGCGCGGAGTTCACTTCCGGTACCTGCGCCAGCCACCAGTCGTTATCCACCTGACGAACCCAGATTTGCTGACCTGTCTGGACGACATCGGTAACTTTACGCGGCGTCGGCCCCTGCTGTGTATCCGAGCGGTAAGGCCGCGCCCAACGCATTCCTTCCATATGTAGCGAAACGGACGTACCGTCGGCAAGCGCAGCGGTCGCCTCTTGCGGATTAGCGCTGGTGACCACGGCGGGAAGCAGCGGTCCGTAGGTCGGCAACGCTTTCAACGTATCGGTAATTTTTTTACTGTCCCACGCCGTTTCGCCCACTTTCCATAGCACATTCGCCGGGCCGCGATAACCGTGGCGCATGTCATAGTCCAGCACGTTATTACGCACCGCCTGTTGCGCGGCCTGCTGCACTTTGCGGGTGATGGTCGTGTAAATACGATAACCATCTTCATAGGCGCTTTCGCCATAACGGTTATACATTTCCTGGCGCACCATTTCCGACAGATAAGGCGCGGAGAAGGCGATTTCCGGCGCGTGATAATTTGCGTCGATAGGTTCGCTACGGGCCTGATCGTACTGCGCCTGAGTGATATATCCCTCGCTTAACATTCGCGAAAGCACTACGTTACGGCGCGCCACCGCCCGATCCATCGAGTAGAGCGGGTTAAAGGTAGAAGGCGCTTTAGGTAGCCCGGCGATGACCGCCATTTCGCTTAGACTAAGCTGGTCGACCGTCTTACCAAAGTAGACCTGTGCCGCCGCGCCAACGCCATAGGCGCGGTAGCCGAGATAGATCTTGTTCAGATAGAGTTCGAGGATCTCATTTTTATTCAGCAACTGCTCAATACGAATCGCCAGAAACGCTTCCTTGATCTTGCGCATCAGCGTGCGTTCGGGGCTAAGGAAGAAGTTTCGCGCCAGTTGCTGGGTAATGGTACTTGCTCCCTGCGATGCGTGACCGGAGAAGAGCGCGACGCTGGCCGCACGGAAAATACCTACCGGGTCAATGCCGTGATGCTCATAAAATCGGCTATCTTCGGTGGCGATAAAGGCGTTGATCATTTCCGGCGGAATTTGATCGAGCGTAACGGGAATACGACGTTTTTCGCCATATTGCGCGATAAGTTCGCCATCCGCGCTGTAAACCTGCATCGGAATTTGCAAACGCACATCTTTCAATGTCGCGACGTCAGGTAGCTGCGGCTCAATATAGCGATAAAGGCCATAAATCGAGCCTGCTCCCAGCAGGATGCAACATACTGCAAGGATCAATAAATACTTTACGAACTTCACTGGAGATTTCCCATTTAGTGTCATTTGGGCAGTTTATAAACAAACGCGCGGTAGTATAAAGGCAAGCCAGACGCATTGATATACCCGTTAACGCGACGGGTGATAAGGAGATCGACCGTTATGGCTTTTAAAACCTGGCAAATAGGATTGCATATTCAGCAGCATGAAGCGCTGGCCATCGCCGTTATTCGCGGCGCATCGGGCTGGTCCCTGCAACGTTGGTGGCGACTGCCGCTGATGAACGCCTCCACGGCAGAGGGTACGATTCCTGACCCGCAATCGCTGGCTCACGTACTGCGACCCTGGAGCCGTGAGCTGCCGCTACGTCACCGTATTTATCTCTCTTTTCCCGCAAATCGGACATTGCAACGCGCTTTTCCACATCCGCCGATGCGTCTGCGGGAACGTGAGCAAGTCGCATGGCTTTCACAAACGATGGCGCGTGAGCTGGATATGGATCCGGACTTATTGCGTTTCGACTTTCAGGACGATGCGCTAAGCCCTGCGTTCAACGTTACCGCCGTGCAAAGCAAAGAAATTTCAGAGCTGTTAACGCTGGCGCAAACGCTCAATGTACGCATCGCTGCTGTAACGCCCGATGCCTGCGCGTTACAGCGCTTGTTGCCGTTTATACCTTCGGGGCGGCAATGTCTGGTCTGGCGCGATGAGAGCCAGTGGCTGTGGGCGACGCGCTATGCGTGGGGGCGTAAATCGGCGCGCGAGGCGACGACGCTGCATGACCTTGCCGCGACGTTATCCGTCGTGCCGGAACATATTTCGTTATGCGCCGAAGGCGAATTCGACCCCTGGCGCGCCGTTACCGTCCGCCAACCGCCGGTTCCGCCGGACGGTTATCGCTTTGCGATTGCGCTGGGTTTAGCCATGGGGGAGATACGCTGATGGCGCATTCTGTCAATTTGCTCCCCTGGCGGCGCCAACATTACGTAGCGCGTCTGCGGCTGTGGTGCGTGGTATGGGGCGCGTCCCTGCTGCTGATAGCAAGCCTCGCGACGATCGCCCGGTTGGTTTTTTGGCAGGAGGGGAGGATTAATGAACTGCTACTGACGGCGGAAAACGGACGCACGACGGCGCTTGCGGCGAACATACCGCAGTTGCAGCAGCGTCAGCGACAGCAACAGGCGCGATTACAACGTCAGGCGCAGCGTGAACTGACGCAAGCCTGGCAATCTATCTTGACTGACCTTGCCAACCTGTTGCCAGAACAGGCATGGCTGACAAGCCTCAATTATCAGCAAGAGACGCTAGAGCTGGAAGGGCTGGTGAGAACGTTTGACGCCCTGCTTACGCTTGAAACATCGCTTCGTCACTATGTCAGTTTTCCGCTAAACCGCACGGGCGCCACACGGCAGGATGCGCAAGGGCGCTGGCAGTTCCATTATCAGTTAACGAGGAGCGCCGCCCGTGAACGCGCTCTTTGATATCTGGTACGGGATGTCGCGCCGTGGTCGGGTTTTCGGTTGGTGTGCAGGCGTGCTGTGCCTGACGCTGACGGTTGCGTTATCTGTGGGCTATCCCGGCTGGAAGACGCTGGATACGCAACATGCGCGGTTAAGCCAGCAGCGCGAGGCCGCCCGGCAACAGTGGCGTCATCTGCGCCGTCTGAGCGTCGCGGCTGAACCGCTTTTCGGGGGCACCGTTGAAAATCCGCGTCCTTTTTCGCCGTTAGATTTCCAGGCGCCTCCCCTGCGTTTGCTGCACTGGCAGCCATCGGCGCAGGGGGGAGAAATGGCGCTGAAAACGTCCTGGGATGCGGTGCCGTCGCTGTTTGTCCGGTTGGCCGAAAGCGAGATGAGCGTAAGTCGGTTTTCATTGCGTAGAGAGGGGGCGGAATTATTGATGACGCTGCAACTGGAGCGCCTGGCGAATGAAGGCTAGCCGCGGTGTATTGCTCTGTTTTTGTTTGCTGACGTTGACGGGAATGCGCGATCCCTTCCGCCCGCCGGAAGATCGCTGCCGGATAGCGGAACTCTCGCAGTGGCGGTATCAGGGCGCGGTGCGTAAAGGCGAGCGATGGACAGGCATTCTTAAAGACAGTCAGCAAAAATGGCGACGAGTGGAAGAAGGGCAGACGCTGGAAAACGGTTGGACGATTGTCCGCCTGACGGCGGAAGCCTTAACGTTAACGACCGGTGAAAATTGTGCGCCGCCGCAGTGGCGGTGGCTACGTCAGGGAGCGGACAATGAAGCGATGGATAGCCATAATACTGATAGCCTTGATGCCCGCCGCGCAGGCGGGAAAAGCGGCGAAAGTGACGCTGGTGGTTGACGACGTCCCTGTGGTGCAGGTTTTGCAGACTTTAGCCGAACAGGAGCGGCAGAATCTGGTGGTGTCGCCGGACGTCAGTGGGACATTATCGCTACATCTGACGGATGTGCCGTGGAAACAGGCGCTACAGACGGTGGTCAATAGCGCGGGGCTGGTGCTGCGTCAGGAGGGGAATATTCTCCATGTTCATTCACAGGCCTGGCAGAAAGAACACAGTGCGCGGCAGGATGCCGAGCGGTTAAGGCTTCAGGCTAATTTACCGCTGGAAAACCGCAGCATTAGCCTGCAATACGCCGATGCCGCCGAACTGGCGAAAGCGGGCGAGAAACTCCTGAGCGCGAAGGGAACCATCATGGTAGATAAGCGCACCAACCGCCTGCTGTTGCGCGATAACCGCGCGGCCCTGGCGGAGCTGGAAAAATGGGTATCGCAAATGGATCTGCCGGTGGCGCAGGTGGAACTGGCGGCGCATATCGTCACCATTAACGAAAAGAGTCTACGGGAACTGGGCGTAAAGTGGACGCTGGCTGACGCGACGCAAGCGGGCGCGGTGGGTGACGTGACGACGCTTTCCAGTGATTTATCCGTCGCCGCCGCCACCTCACGCGTCGGGTTTAACATCGGGCGCATTAACGGACGCTTGCTGGATCTGGAGCTGTCAGCGCTGGAGCAAAAGCAGCAGTTGGATATTATCGCCAGCCCCCGGCTGCTGGCTTCGCATCTGCAGCCAGCCAGTATCAAGCAAGGCAGCGAAATTCCTTATCAGGTTTCCAGCGGCGAAAGCGGCGCGACCTCCGTGGAATTTAAAGAAGCGGTGCTGGGAATGGAGGTGACGCCCACCGTTTTGCAAAAAGGGCGCATCCGCCTGAAGTTACATATCAGCCAGAATGTCCCCGGTCAGGTACTACAACAGGCTGACGGCGAAGTGCTGGCGATAGATAAACAGGAAATTGAAACGCAGGTAGAGGTAAAAAGCGGCGAGACGCTGGCGCTGGGCGGTATTTTTTCGCGAAAAAATAAATCGGGTAGCGATAGCGTGCCACTGTTGGGGGATATTCCCTGGCTTGGTCAGCTCTTCCGCCATGACGGCAAAGAGGACGAGCGACGCGAATTAGTGGTGTTTATCACCCCCAGACTGGTGGCGACAGAATAATTTATGCATAAAAAAGCGCTGTTTTTGCACTGAACGCATCTGCGGGATTTGACGTGCGGATGTATTTAGCATACAAGGAGTACCGATTTGAGAGTCGTGCTTTTCGTTGCTTACGCATTGATTAATGCGCTTTGCCTTGCCTAAGGTGTGCATAAGACCGATGATAAACGGCTGAATGTCCGCTGATGCAGACGTATTGGTTCTGCGGATTGCGCACAATTGTTTGAAAGTAGAACAATTTGTAGGCCGGATATGTTGTTCTGGCCGCCATCCGGCAACGCTAACTCGGGTTTTGCAACAATCAGGCTTGGTGATTTATTCAGTTGCCAAACCCGCTTGAGTATTGAGATAATTTTCAGTCTGACTCTCGCAATATCTTATGAGGTTTCAGTTCATGTCCTGCTGCGCTGGGTGTCTGTGAAGCGGGTTTACCATTAACGAATAGTCTTAGTAGTACCGAAAAAATGGCAGAGAAACGCAATATCTTTCTGGTTGGGCCTATGGGTGCCGGAAAAAGCACTATTGGGCGCCAGTTAGCTCAACAACTCAATATGGAATTTTACGATTCTGATCAAGAGATTGAGAAACGAACCGGAGCTGATGTGGGCTGGGTCTTCGATGTTGAAGGTGAAGACGGCTTCCGTAATCGTGAAGAAAAAGTTATCAACGAATTGACGGAAAAACAGGGTATTGTGCTGGCAACCGGCGGTGGCTCTGTAAAATCGCGTGAAACGCGTAACCGTCTCTCCGCGCGTGGCGTCGTGGTCTACCTTGAAACGACCATCGAAAAACAACTAGCGCGCACGCAGCGTGATAAAAAACGCCCGCTGTTGCAGGTTGAAGCACCGCCTCGCGAAGTTCTGGAAGCGCTGGCTAACGAACGCAATCCGCTGTACGAAGAGATTGCCGACGTCACCATTCGCACCGACGATCAAAGCGCTAAGGTTGTGGCAAACCAGATTATTCATATGCTGGAAAGCAACTAATTCAAGCAGAATACGCTGGGTAAGCGGGCACAAGTAACTAAGGTGGATGTCGCGTCATGGAGAGGATTACAGTCACTCTCGGGGAACGTAGTTACCCGATCACCATCGCGGCTGGTTTGTTTAACGAACCAGCTTCATTCTTGCCGCTGAAATCAGGCGATCAGGTCATGTTAGTGACCAACGAAACCCTGGCGCCGCTTTATCTGGACAAGGTTCGCGGCGTACTCGAACGGGCGGGCGTTAACGTAGACAGCGTGATTCTTCCTGACGGCGAGCAGTATAAGAGCCTGACGGTGCTGGATACGGTGTTTACGGCGTTACTGAAAAAACCGCATGGTCGTGATACCACGCTGGTCGCGCTTGGCGGCGGCGTGATTGGCGATCTTACCGGTTTTGCGGCGGCCAGCTACCAGCGAGGCGTACGTTTCATCCAGGTGCCAACTACCTTACTGTCGCAGGTTGATTCTTCCGTGGGCGGGAAGACCGCCGTCAACCATCCCCTTGGCAAAAACATGATTGGCGCGTTTTACCAACCCGCTTCTGTGGTTGTCGATCTTGATTGCCTGAAAACGCTTCCCGCACGCGAACTGGCATCGGGACTGGCAGAGGTGATCAAATACGGCATTATACTCGACGCGGACTTCTTCACCTGGCTTGAGGGTAATCTGGATGCGCTATTGCGTCTGGACGGCCCGGCGATGGCGTACTGTATTCGTCGTTGTTGCGAGCTGAAAGCCGAAGTTGTTGCCGCCGACGAGCGTGAAGCGGGCTTACGTGCTTTACTGAATCTTGGACATACCTTTGGCCACGCCATTGAAGCGGAAATGGGATATGGCAATTGGTTACATGGTGAAGCCGTTGCCGCAGGTATAGTGATGGCTGCGCGCGCATCCGAGCGTTTGGGGCAGTTCAGTTCTGCTGATACGCAGCGCATCATCGCTTTACTCGAACGGGCCGGGCTGCCAGTCAATGGCCCTTGCGAGATGTCCGCGCAGGACTATTTGCCGCACATGCTGCGAGATAAAAAAGTGTTAGCGGGGGAGCTGCGTTTAGTGCTTCCGCTGGCCATAGGGAAAAGTGAAGTGCGCGGCGGAGTGTCGCACGAAGTCGTTCTTAGCGCGATTGCTGACTGTCAGCAGGCGTAACAACAAGAAAGGTCAGACTGATATTGCGTAGATGTCAGTCTTTTAGCTTCAGGTTATGTGCAATGTCGTAAGCATTAACCTTTGAGTGGGGTGTTAAATGGATGAATTCAAACCAGAAGACGAGCTGAAACCCGATCCCAGCGATCGTCGTACTGGTCGTTCTCGTCAATCTTCAGAACGCGATAATGAGCCGCAGATCAACTTTGATGACGTTGATCTGGACGCCGACGATCGCCGTCCGACGCGTACGCGTAAAGCGCGTAGTGAAGAACCTGAAGTTGAAGAAGAGTACGAATCCGATGAAGACGATACGGTGGACGAGGAGCGTGTTGAACGCCGTCCACGTAAGCGTAAAAAAGCGGCCCATAAGCCAGCCTCTCGTCAGTACATGATGATGGGCGTTGGCGTGCTGGTGCTGCTGCTGTTGATTATCGGTATCGGCTCCGCGCTGAAAGCCCCCTCTACGTCTTCCAGCGAGCCGTCGGCCTCTGGCGAAAAGAGTATCGATCTTTCCGGTAACGCCGCCGATCAGGCGAATGCGACCCAGCCTGCGCCGGGCGCCACCTCCGCAGAACAAACCGCGGGCAATACGTCGCAGGATATTTCGTTGCCGCCGATTTCTTCAACGCCGACGCAGGGACAGTCGCCTGTGGTCGCTGACGGTCAGCAGCGCGTGGAAGTGCAGGGCGATCTGAATAATGCGCTGACGCAGAATCCAGAGCAGATGAACAATGTTGCGGTGAACTCTACGTTGCCGACAGAGCCTGCAACCGTCGCGCCAGTTCGCAATGGCAGCACGACGCGTCAGGCGGCGGTTAGCGAACCTACCGAGCGTCATACCACGCGTCCGGAACGTAAACAGGCCGTCATTGAACCTAAGAAACCGCAGACCACGGCGAAAACCACCACTGCGGAACCGAAGAAACCGGTCGCGCCAGTGAAACGCACGGAACCGGCAGCGCCAGCCGCGACGCCGAAAGCGACCACCACGACGGCTGCGCCGACAGCGACGGCAAGCGCTGCGCCGGTACAAACCGCGAAGCCAGCGCAAGCCTCGACGACGCCTGTCGCAGGCGGCGGGAAAAGCGCCGGCAACGTTGGCGCATTAAAGAGCGCGCCATCCAGCCACTACACATTGCAGCTCAGTAGTTCTTCAAATTACGACAACCTGAACGGTTGGGCGAAGAAAGAGAACCTGAAAAATTATGTGGTATACGAGACGACGCGTAATGGACAACCGTGGTATGTGCTGGTAACGGGGATGTATGCTTCGAAAGAAGATGCTAAACGTGCGGTGTCCACCTTACCTGCCGATGTGCAGGCGAAAAACCCGTGGGCAAAACCGTTGCATCAGGTTCAGGCCGATCTGAAATAATCCAGGCTGTGTCCTGCAATTGCCTGTGAGTGTCGCTGACAGCTATTTTTGTTCAGGACAGGCGCGAGGGGCGCATTTGCTACCGTCAAATGCGCCGTAAAGCAACGCGGCACAGCCTAAAGCGCAGGATGCTGTCGGAGCTTTCTCCACAGCCGGAGAAGGTGTAATTAGTTAGTCAGCATGAAAAAAAATCGCGCTTTTTTGAAGTGGGCAGGGGGAAAATACCCTCTGCTTGATGATATCAAACGACATTTGCCAAAAGGCGAGTGCCTTGTCGAACCTTTTGTGGGTGCCGGATCGGTGTTTCTTAACACCGACTTTTCTCGTTATATCCTCGCCGATATCAACAGCGACCTTATTAGCCTCTATAACATCGTGAAGTTACGTACTGACGAGTATGTACAGGCTTCGCGCGAGCTGTTTATGCCTGAAACTAACCAGGCTGAGGTCTATTACCAACTCCGTGAGGAGTTCAATACCTGCCAGGACCCCTTTCGTCGGGCGGTACTGTTTTTATATCTGAACCGCTACGGTTATAACGGACTCTGCCGCTATAACTTGCGCGGGGAATTTAATGTACCGTTTGGTCGTTATAAAAGACCTTACTTCCCGGAAGCGGAGTTGTACCACTTTGCAGAAAAAGCGCAGAATGCGTTCTTTTACTGTGAGTCATACGCAGACAGTATGGCGCGTGCGGACAAGTCGTCGGTGGTCTATTGCGATCCGCCTTATGCGCCGTTGTCCGCCACGGCTAACTTCACAGCGTATCACACCAATAGTTTTAGCCTGACGCAACAAGCGCATCTGGCGGAAATCGCTGAGAATCTGGTCAGTAACCGGATACCGGTGCTCATTTCCAACCATGATACGGCGCTCACACGCGAGTGGTATCAACTCGCAAAATTGCATGTCGTCAAAGTTAGACGCAGTATAAGCAGCAACGGCGGCACACGTAAAAAGGTGGACGAACTGCTGGCTCTGTACCAACCAGGAGTCGCAACGCCTGCAAGAAAATAATTCTCAAGGAGAAGCGGATGAAACAGTATTTGATTGCCCCCTCAATTCTGTCGGCTGATTTTGCTCGCCTGGGTGAAGACACCGCCAAAGCGCTGGCTGCCGGTGCTGATGTTGTACACTTTGACGTCATGGATAATCACTATGTGCCGAACCTGACTATTGGCCCGATGGTGCTGAAATCCCTGCGTCAATACGGTATTACCGCGCCTATTGATGTCCACCTGATGGTCAAGCCAGTCGACCGTATCGTGCCCGACTTTGCCGCCGCTGGCGCGAGCATCATTACTTTTCACCCGGAAGCCTCCGAACATGTTGACCGCACGCTACAGTTGATTAAAGAACACGGCTGTAAAGCGGGGCTGGTATTCAACCCGGCAACGTCGCTCAGTTATCTCGATTACGTCATGGACAAACTGGATGTGATCCTGCTGATGTCCGTGAACCCAGGCTTCGGCGGCCAGTCTTTTATTCCGCAGACGCTGGATAAACTGCGCGAAGTGCGTCGCCGCATTGATGCCTCCGGTTACGACATTCGCCTGGAAGTGGACGGCGGCGTGAAGGTGAACAATATCGGCGAGATCGCCGCAGCAGGTGCGGACATGTTTGTTGCGGGGTCGGCAATTTTCGATAAACCCGACTACAAAAAAGTGATTGATGAAATGCGCAGTGAGCTGGCAAAGGTAAGTCATGGATAAGTTGCAGAATATTCGGGGCGTCGCCTTTGATCTTGACGGTACGCTGGTGGATAGCGCGCCGGGTCTTGCCGCGGCGGTGGATATGGCGCTGTATGCGCTGGAACTGCCGGTCGCGGGCGAGGAGCGCGTGATTACCTGGATTGGTAACGGCGCAGACGTATTGATGGAACGCGCGCTGACCTGGGCTCGCGAGGAGCGCGCCACGCTGCGTAAGACGATGGGGAAACCGCCCGTTGATGAAGATATTCCTGCCGAGGAACAGGTACGCATTCTGCGTAAACTGTTCGACAGGTATTATGGCGAAGTGGCGGAAGAAGGCACCTTTTTATTTCCGCATGTCGCCGACACGCTGGGCGCGCTGCACGCCAGCGGGTTGTCATTAGGTCTGGTGACGAATAAGCCGACGCAGTTCGTCGCGCCGTTGCTGGAATCGCTTGATATCGCCAAATACTTTAGTGTGGTTATCGGCGGCGATGATGTGCAAAATAAGAAGCCGCATCCGGAGCCGCTGTTGCTGGTGGCAAGTCGGCTGGGCATGATGCCGGAGCAGATGCTTTTTGTCGGCGATTCGCGTAATGATATTCAGGCTGCAAAAGCGGCGGGCTGCCCTTCGGTTGGCCTGACATACGGCTACAATTATGGCGAAGCGATCGCTCTTAGCGAGCCGGACGTCATTTATGACAGTTTTAACGATCTTTTGCCCGCACTTGGGCTTCCGCATAGCGATAACCAGGAAATAAAAAATGACTAAGCCCATCGTTTTTAGTGGCGCACAGCCCTCAGGTGAATTGACCATTGGCAACTATATGGGGGCATTGCGTCAGTGGGTAAACATGCAGGATGACTATCATTGCATCTACTGCATCGTAGACCAACATGCTATTACCGTGCGTCAGGACGCGCAGCAGCTACGTAAAGCGACGCTGGATACGCTGGCGCTGTACCTGGCATGTGGTATTGATCCTGAAAAGAGCACTATTTTTGTTCAGTCCCATGTGCCGGAACATGCGCAGCTTGGCTGGGCGCTGAACTGCTATACCTATTTCGGCGAGCTGAGCCGTATGACGCAGTTTAAAGATAAATCTGCGCGCTATGCGGAAAACATTAACGCCGGCCTGTTTGATTACCCGGTGCTGATGGCGGCAGACATCCTGTTGTACCAAACCAATCTGGTGCCGGTAGGCGAAGATCAGAAGCAGCATCTGGAACTGAGCCGCGATATCGCCCAGCGTTTCAACGGGCTGTATGGCGATATTTTCAAAGTACCGGAACCGTTTATTCCAAAATCCGGCGCGCGTGTGATGTCGTTGCTGGAGCCGACGAAGAAAATGTCCAAATCGGACGATAACCGTAATAACGTGATCGGCCTGCTGGAAGATCCGAAATCGGTAGTGAAGAAAATCAAACGTGCGGTCACTGACTCCGACGAGCCGCCGGTAGTGCGTTATGATGTGAAAGAGAAAGCGGGTGTCTCTAACCTGCTGGATATTCTTTCCGCCGTGACCGGTCAGAGCATTCCTGAACTGGAAAAACAGTTTGAAGGTAAAATGTATGGCCATTTGAAAGGCGAAGTGGCGGAGGCGGTTTCCGGAATGTTGTCTGAGTTGCAGGAGCGCTATCACCGTTTCCGCAACGACGAAGCGTTCTTGCAGAAGGTGATGAAAGACGGGGCGGAAAAAGCCAGCGCACGTGCGGCCGAAACGCTGAAAGCCGTTTACGAAGCCATTGGCTTTGTGGCGAAACCGTAAGGGGTATTGCGTGCCCGATGGCGCTGGCTTATCGGGCCTACAAACGAGCGTAAGTTGGACAAGGCATCTGCGCCGTACCGTTTATCAGACCTGTAAAAAAACCGGGAAAATCCCGGTTTTTTTGTATCTGCGCAGTCGTTTCTATTATTGATCGGCAGCTGGGCCGCAACCGCCAATAATTTTAGAAATAGAAATTGCAGGGTGCAGCAAATAATCGTAGCTGCAGTTATTTTTTTTGTTTTCGATATGACCAGTACAAGCAGTGAGCGTCGCCAGAACCCCTGCCACAACGGCAATTTTTACAAATTTAAACATTTCAAAATCCTTGTTGATAAAACGAGCACTACTGGTGGAATAAATATAAGATCTATTTAGCGTATAGTACGATAGCAATTATTAAACTATACAGGTAGTCCAAATAAGGACTTTATCTTTACCAGGGGATATGATTTAAAAAGGCCGCTTAATAATAAGCGGCCTTTATTAGTGTTATATAATGTCGTTTATTTAACGAAATGTTTTCTTAACGTTAAGCATAAAGCCTTTATCGCTGATACCGTCTTCCTTCCACTGGTAGGCATCCAGATGTAGCGCGGTATCATTGCTGCTGTATTTCACGCCGATGGTTGCCAGACCATTAACGCCGCCGCCTTTTTGACCGTCATCCACGCCGAACGATTGACCCGCCGCACCCTGTAATGACGCTGTACGCTGGCTCTTGCTGTAGCTCAGGTTCGGGCCGCCTTCCAGGGTAGCGGTAGCGCTCCAGCCGTCTTTCCCGGCGTAATCCAGCTTCAGGCCGACAATAGAGTCTACCGCCGTTTCGTTGCCAGAGTTCATGGACAGGTTAAAATCTCCGGCGCTGCGCTCTTTGTAGCCATCTTCCATGGTGTGACGGAATTTCACTCCGGCATACGGCGTGACTTTCAGCGTATCACTCATCATGGTGAAAGTTTTCGCCCCTTCACTGCGAAACTCAAGGTACTGCTGACGCATGTCGGAATCGGCAATTTTGTTGACATCGCCATAGGCGACAGAACGGCTGCTGTCGAGGTTATGCACGTCATAGCGCAGGCTGTTGTTCCACGCCAGACCTTCATCAAACGCCATGCTGTGCTTCAGACCAAAGAACTGACTGTAGCCGCCGGTCAGGCCGTTATCGCCTGCGGTTTTCGAACCGTCGCCATCCAGACGCGCAATACCGTACTCCAGCGTCAGATTCTGGCTGGCGGTGAGATCCAACGTCTGGCGTAATGCCAGCATGTCGTACTGGGTGTCGTTGCCCAGCTCCGCACGCGGGTCGCCTTTCGCCACCACGTTGAACGCCAGGCCGTCTTTAATTTGCGGCGCGGCGTCGGCCAGCATCGTAAAGCGGTTGCTGAGCACGCGTGCTTCACGGAATACCGTTGTTGCCTGGCTGCCACTCACTTGTTTTAGAGCGTTATTCAGCTCGGCGGTGGTGCCTACGTTAAGGCTGGTGTACAACTCATTGTTGGTGTAGCCGGCGTCAAGCGCGCTCGCCACGCCGGAAACGCTGGCGTCGGTGGCAACATCTGCGTAGTCGTTTTTGGTCATGGTGACGTCAACGTTACCGTCGGCATCCTGGCTGCCCTGGGCGTTCCAGACTACGGAAGTGGACTGGATAGCGGAAGCATCAGTCAGGTTGCTGCCTTCCACTACATTGTCGAAAGTTACGGTGGTGTCGGCAGTACCTGCGGTAAAGCCGGTGTTGATCTCTACGCCGTCCATGCTGGCGTTGCTAACCATCAGTTTACCGTTGCTGCCGTCAGCGCTGGTGCCGACTACGTAGCCGGTCAGATCGTTGGTGCCTGAGGATGTGCTATCGCCATTCGTCACGGTGGTTGTGCCGCTGTCGTCAGTCGGCTCCGTCGGGGCGGTGAAATCAACGTAATGCACTTCCGTGCCGTCGCCATTTTCGCCGCTGCCTTCGATGGTTTTGCCGCTCTGCTTGATAAAGCCGGAGCCCGTCACGCTGTCATCAATGTAGACCGTGCCATTGTTAACGATATGGCCGTTGCTGCCCAACTGGCTGAAGGCATATGAGTTGCTGGCATAGATGTTAATGGTGCCGTTGTTTTCAATTACCGCGTCGGCGGTTGCATCGGACTCAAGCTGCATCCCGACCATGCCGGTTTGTGTGGTGCCTTTGGTGCCGACGTTAATGGTACCGTTATTGACCATCTTCGAACTGCCGTGGGCAGACATCGCCACATTGTTGGTTTTATCAATGTTGATGGTGCCGTCGTTAATGGCTTTGCTGCCGCCATTATTTTTTGACGTTGTAATCTGGCCGTTAATCACGCCGGTGGTGCCGTTGTACAGCGTGTGCCCGCTACCGCCAGTGGCGATATCCGCGTCGCTATTTACCGTCCCCCAGTTATTAAATTCTCCGGACCACAGGCTATTATCCGCCAGCGTCATGACGCCACCTTCAAGATTATTGAGCGTACCGTTTTTATCGACGGAGCCGTTTTTGATCACGCCGGCGTTATTGACGGTTGACGCCGCGGTGAAGGTCAGTTTATCGACTTCGCCACCCACGTCGTTGTTCAGCACGGCGCCGCCGGATGCGCCAGTCCAGGAATTAACCATACCGGTATTGTTCATGGTGCTGGCCCACTGCTCAACCGTGTTCATTGAACCGCTGTTGTTAATGACAGAGCCTGCTACTGTTGTCCCTGTTTTGCCGGTGACGGTGCCGGTATTGTTGAATACTCCGCCGTCTACGGATACCGTCGCCGTTGTCCCATCGTTGGTATAAATCCCGCCAGTGTCGATACTCACGCTGCTGATGCTACCGGTGGATTCGTTGGTCACGTCGCCATAATTTTTAACGATAACCTTGCCGCCGCTGACGGTGCCAGCGTTGGTGACATGCACGGTTCCCGTTGCGGCCGGATCGGTGATGATGGTTTTATCCGTCAGCGTTTCGCCTTCAGCGGTAATAACGCCACCATCGAGGAGAGAAAGGGAAACATTGTTGTCGGTCGGGTTGTATTCGTCGCTGTCCTGGCAATCGTCGCCAAAGCAGACCGTGCCGTAGTTAACGATGTTACTGCTGCTGTCGGTCAGGAAGGGTTTACCGTAGGCAGCTTCAATATTGATCGTGCCGCTGGTGTCGTTAATTACCAAACCGCCGTTTAACGCGGCCATACCGACCAGTTGATTTTCGTCGGTTTGTGTAACGCCTTCATCGGCGGTCAGGTTAATGGTGCCCTGGTTAATGGCGGTGCCGCCGCTGAGCGCCATCATGCCGAAGCCAGCGTTGTTGACGGTGATGGTGCCAGTATTGGTGGCGGTGGCGTCGCCCTGACCGCTGTCGGTTGAGCCGACGACCATACCCGTGCTGGTGAGATAGAGCGATGACGGATGCCAGTAACTTGTGCCGGTGATGTTGCCTTCATCATCCAGCGTCGGGACAAAGCCGTCCAGGTAGATATCACCTTCGTTTCGCGCTGTCCCTTTGCTGGCGGAAACACCATACACGCCTGCGCCCTGCAAATGGATGGTGGCACCTTCATCATTAATGACGCTGCTATCTTCTGTTGTAGCTGCCATCGCGTAGAAGGTATGGTTATACCACATCAGCGGAAATTCAGCGATACCACCGTTTGCTGATGGCTTTTGGTCGGAAATAAGGGAGATATCGCCGCCGGACTGGTTGTGAACCATGGAGCCTTCGCCCTTAGCGCGGACAACGGCGGTACGATCGTCATCATTGCTGCCGTTGTCGGTGGCATAGACCAGAATATCACCGCTGTTGCTGGCTTCGGCTCCGTTGCTGGCTTTTATTATGGAATAGACGCCGTGGCTGGTAATACTCCCGTTGTTCTCAATTGAGGAACCTTCGCCACTGGCGAGTAATAGGGCGTTGTCGGTGAAAGAGTAATTACTCACATAATGGGCACTGATATCAATGCTGGAGGCGTCAGTCAGAATTAACGAGCCGCCGTTATTGACTTCCGCCAGCGTAACCATTCCGCCCACTATGGTTGTCGTATCTATGGAAGATTGGCCGCTTAATATGACCTGGCTGTCGCCGTCAATATTAATGGCCGTGATGGATACATTGGAATCCTCAGATGAATTGTGGTTGACGTTGATACCACCGTCTATCCTGACGCTGTTGTTGTCACCGTTAACGTTCAGCCCCACAATCTGTTCGGTAGCCGAGGTCTGGGCGTTAACGTCAAAATTCAGCGCGCCGTCCAGGGTAATATCGTTGTTGTTACCGCTGACGGAAACGCCGGTTAGCGGGGAGCCACTGTCAATTTTATCTTCTTTTGCGTAATCTGCGCTCAAATTAACGTCGCCGGTGATATCAACGGCGTTGCTGTCGCCGCTCACGTTCACGCCCGTTGCGCCGCGAAATATGCCGCTGCTGTCCTGTGCTGAGTTCACGTTAATATCGCCGTCCAGCGTAATCTGCGACGTATTGCCGTTTACCAGCGCGCCTGTACCATTTAGGCTAACGTTAATATCCCCTTTATTGCTAAAGGTGTTTTGTTCGCCTGCAACCACAAACCCCACAGAGTCCCGATCGCGGACGGTGGCGTTGCCGGTATTTTTCACCTCATCGCCGGTACCGTTGGCGACGATACCCGTCGCGCCGTCGGTGACCAGCAGATCGCCCGCCTGGGTCAGGCTGCCGCTGTCGCCATTGATGACCACGGCGGCAGAGCCTGCGCCATCCACGGCGATATCGCCGGTGTTGGCGATACGGGCACCGTCGCCGTCAATTTGCGTACCGGTGGCACCACCGGATAGGGTCTGGTCGCCTTCATTGATAACGAGCGCATTGTCGCCGTTGACGTACAGCGCCGTTGAGTCCGCGCCGCTGACGGTGGTGTCCCCGGTGTTATCGATAACCGCGTTATCACCGGTAATGTGGCCGCCGATGGCGCCGTCGGTGATGTTCATGTCACCGTCGTTGCTGATGCGTGCGCTATTGCCGTTAATGACGGTGCCGGTGGAGCCTGCGCCGCTGATGTTAGAGGTACCGGTATTCTTAATCGTGGCGTTGTCGCCGTCGATGATGATGGCGGTGCCGCCGCCGCTCACGGCAATGTCACCGGCGAAATTAGTGGTGGTGCCGTTGCCGGAAATCAGCGCGCCGGTGGCGTTGTCCACCGTGGAGTGGCCCGAAATGGTGTTGGTGGTGCCGTCACCGGAGATAACCATGCCGGTGGCGCCGTCGGTCACACTGGAGTCCCCGGTGAGCGTGTTGACGGTTCGATCGCCGGAAATAATCACGCCGGTGCGATCCTGGCCGCTGATATCCATGCCGCGATCGGAATTATGCGCCTGGTCATCGCCGCTGATAACGGTGGTTTTATCGTCGGCAATAATCAGATAGCCACGGCTGTCGTACTTCCAGTAGAGACCGTTTTCCTGGGTGCCTTCAATCACGGCGGCATTGGCGTCGGTCACGTCCCAGCCGGTGACGTTCAGCGTTTTGCCGTCTGCGGTGGTGAGCTGCCACTGGTTGTCCTGTTCTGAATAATTCCACACGGCACCCTCGAGAACGCTGCCGTTATCCAGTTTGAAGCTATCGAAGGTTAGGGTGTCTTTGCCTTTATCTATGGTGACGCCGTTGCTGAAGGTAATAACAGAGTCATCTGGGGGCGTGTCGTCATCATCGCCGCTATCATCGGGCGGGGTCACATCGTCATCGCCGCTATCGTCGGGCGGGGTTACATCGTCATCGCCGCTATCGTCGGGCGGGGTTACATCGTCATCGCCGCTATCGTCGGGCGGGGTTACATCGTCATCGCCGCTATCGTCAGGCGGGGTTACATCGTCATCGCCGCTATCGTCAGGCGGGGTTACATCGTCATCGCCGCTATCGTCGGGCGGGGTTACATCGTCATCGCCGCTATCATCAGGCGGGGTTACATCGTCATCGCCGCTATCGTCGGGTGGGGTTACATCGTCATCGCCGCTATCGTCGGGTGGGGTCACATCATCATCGCCGCTATCATCGGGTGGGATCACATTGTCATCGCCGCCATCGTCAGGCGGGGTGACGTTGCCGCCATCGTCGGGCGGGGTAACGTCGCCGCCATTATCGGGCGTAGGGGGGGTATAAGAATGATTAGAATCTCCGCCACCGTTATTTTCAACGCCAATAGCCACACCTGCGACCAGTGCAGCAACGCCGCCAGCAACCCAGCCCCAGTGATTATCATTTTCAGGTGTAGCAAGTCAGGTCGGTGAGAGTTTTGCGCGTTTTTCTTTAGGCAGGGAGGAGATATTACTGGGACATTCTTTTTCATCATCGTTATTCTCTGCGGCGATGGCCGGAATGTAATAACTTTGCAGCGTTAAAGCGATAGCGATAGAAATAAGTTTTTTCTTTTGCATAGGGCTCATCCTTAATTAATATTTCCTTGCGTACTAAACATATGCAGGTAGCGATACAGGCAATGATGAAATGGCCTGAAGAAAATTATGCTTTAGTGTTTATTTTATCACCTGATAACCAGGTCAGGTCAAATTGAATGTTTAACGGTATTATTTGTTACGTGAATGAATAATGGGTGAATTTGACGAATAAAAGGGTTTTTACGCAATATTATTACTATTTAAATTCGTATGGTTTATTTAAAATGGATTGCTTAATTCACTTTTAAGTAAAAATAATTTGAGATTACGGGTAGTCGTAAAATAAAGCCCTGAATAACAGGGCCTTATTTTAATTAATGATTAGAGAACCAATTTAATTTATCGCGTAAGCCAACGACCCGGCCAACGATAATCAGCGCCGGGCTTTCAACCTGTTGCGCTAATTCACCGAGCTGCGTCAGCACACCGTGGACGACGCGTTGCTTCACGGAGGTACCGTTTTCTACCAGCGCAACCGGCATATCGGCCTGCATACCGAATGCGATCAGTTTTTCCTGGATAGTCGCTGCCTGATTAAGCCCCATGTAGAACACCAGCGTCTGTTTTTCTGCCGCTAGGTTTTCCCAGTCCAGCTCGCCGCCGGTTTTCAGGTGACCCGTGACCAGACGTACGCTCTGTGCGTAATCGCGATGGGTCAGCGGAATACCGGAGTAGGCGGAGCAGCCGGAAGCCGCGGTAATCCCCGGCACTACCGAGAAAGGAATACCGGCATGACACAGCGTTTCCAGCTCTTCGCCGCCGCGACCAAAGATAAAGGGATCGCCGCCTTTCAGGCGTACCACGCGTTTACCTTTTTGCGCTTCACGCAGCAGGATCTGGTTGATTTCCTCCTGAGGGACGCAGTGATAACCCGCGCGTTTCCCCACAAAGACCCGATCGGCATCGCGGCGTACCAGGTTCATAATGTCGTCGGAGACGAGGCGATCGTAAACCACGATATCCGCCTGTTGGATTTGTTGTAACCCTTTCAGCGTCAGCAGTCCGGCATCGCCCGGCCCGGCACCGACCAGCACGACTTCGCCACGGTGATCCAGCGGTTCGCTAAACAGGCGTTCGGTTGTCGCGTTAACCGCTTTCTCATCGGCATTCGCCAGCGACTGCGCCAGCCGGTCATTGACGAAAAATTTTTCCCAGAAGCGACGACGCTCGCCCATCGTGGCAAACTGCTTTTTCACTCGGGCGCGGAGTTGTCCGGCATAGCGCGCGACCTGCCCCAGATGCTGCGGCAGCAGCGATTCCAGTTTCTCGCGCAGCAGACGCGCCAGCACCGGGGAAGTGCCGCCCGAGGAGACGGCGACCATCAGCGGCGAGCGGTCAATAATGGAGGGCATGATAAAGCTGGCGGCTTTCGGCGCATCCACCACGTTGCAAAAGATACGGCGTGACTCCGCCGCGTCGCTGACGCGCTGGTTGACGGTATCGTCGTCAGTGGCCGCGATCGCCAGCCAACACGAGTCGAGAAGCGTTTCGTCGAACGGTCCCTCAACCAGAGTCAACATGCCTTCATTTGCCCATACGGTGAACTGTGGAATGAAGGTTAGCGCATTGACCGTTAAACGTGCGCCTGCTTCCAGCAGTAACCGTGCTTTGCGTTCTGCGACATCGCCACCGCCGACGATCAGACAGTCGCGGTCGCGTAATTGACAAAATATAGGCAAATGGTCCACGACATTACCCCTTAATGGTTGGCTGTAACCTTAATTTGGTTGGTTTTTTGCGGAACAGGACGCTCCGATTTCGGCGTAGCATACCAATAACCCAATCCCATGAACACGACGCCGGACAAAGTATTACCCAGAGTGACCCATAACAGGTTGTGTCCGATTCCGGACAGGGTATAGGCGTCGCTGTGATGACCAAACCAGGAGAGGGCGAACAGCGTCATATTCGCGACGGAGTGCTCGTAGCCGGAAGCGATAAACGCCAGCAGACACCACCAGATAGCAAGAAATTTTGCCGTGCCTTCGGTGCGAATCGCCATCCAGATTGCCAGACAAACCAGCCAGTTACACAGCGCGCCTTTGAAGAACAGTACCGTGGCGGGCGCGGTGGTTTTCGCCAGCGCGACTGAGTGAACGATGCTGGTATCGACCGGCAACAAACTGCCGCCGCCCCAGCTGTAAAGCAGGGCGACAAACACGGAACCAACCAGGTTGCCGAGCCAGGTTTGCGGCAGGATAGCCCACATTTGACCGTGGCTGATAGTGCCTGCTTTGACGCCCAGCGTCAGGAACATGGTGTGGCCGGTAAACAGTTCAGAACCCGCGATGATGACCAGCGTTAAGGCGATACCAAAGGTGGCCCCCATCACCAGAGGACGTACGGAAGGATCGAGTAAATTACCAAGGGTGAAGATGAGAATAATACCGAGGCCGACATAAGCCCCGGCCATTGCCGAACTGACCCAGAAGCCGAGCGGATTATTCGCCGACAGGCGTGCGATGCGCGCAGCGTTAGCCGCACACTTATTAATAGTGTCTGTAAACATTTGATTATCCTTGAAGTACAAAAAATAAAAAAATCGTAACCGTAGGCCGGATAAGGCATTTATGCCGCCATCAGGCAATGTGCTTTTGCAATTGCCTGATGGCGCTACGCTTATCAGGCCTACCAATAAAAGACCTACAAATACGTCAAAAAAGGGGAGGCGTTGCGCCTCCCAAAAATAATTAACCGCGCAACTGCACCACGCCGTCTTTTACCCGCGCGTCGTACTGTTTCACAGAAAACTGTTCGTCTTCCATGCACAGACCGTCGCTTAAACGAAAGCGCTGTTTTTTCAGCGGGCTGGCGACCCACAGTTCGCCCTGGTGTTCCGCAATCAGCCCACGAGACAGCACACTGGCCTCAAAGAACGGGTCGATGTTGCTGATCGCGAACACCTGATCGCTATGGTAAGGACGGAAAATCGCCACTTGTTCGCCGCCTGACAGCGCGCAGACGCCGGTTCCCGGCAGAATGTCATCGATTTTGCAGATGTTTTGCCACTGGCTCATGCGTTTTCCTCCACCAGAGTGACCGGGATACGTTCATACGGCGTGGCCGGACGATGTTGTTCGCGTTCTGGAACGACCTGGACATTTGGGTCGCGCTTGTCGCTGTTGATAAAGTGCTTAAAGCGAACTTGCGCCGCTGGCGTGTTAACGGTTTCTGTCCACTCGCAGACCACTGCTTCACGCAGACGGGCCATCTCTTCTTCCAGATGTTCGTTCAGGCCCAGCTTGTCGTCGATGATGACCGATTTCAGATACTCGATGCCGCCTTCCAGGTTATCTAACCACGGCGCGGTACGGGTCAGTTTGTCGGCAGTACGGATGTAGAACATCATAAAGCGGTCGAGATACTTGAGCAGCGTGTCGCGATCGAGATCGGCTGCCAGCAGATCCGCATGACGCGGTTTCATGCCGCCGTTACCGCAGACGTACAGGTTCCAGCCTTTCTCAGTGGCGATGATACCGACATCTTTACCCTGCGCTTCCGCACACTCACGGGTACAGCCGGAGACGCCGAACTTCATTTTGTGCGGGGTGCGAATGCCTTTGTAGCGGTTTTCCAGCTCGACGCCGAAACCGACGCTGTCGCCCACGCCGTAGCGGCACCAGGTGCTGCCGACGCAGGTTTTCGCCATTCGCAGCGCTTTGGCGTACGCATGACCGGTTTCGAAGCCCGCTTCAATCAGCTGACGCCAGATTTCCGGCAGATCGTCTTTTTGCGCGCCAAACAGACCGATACGCTGAGAACCGGTGATTTTGGTATAGAGGTTAAACTCGCGGGCGATACGACCCACGGCCACCAGACCTTCCGGGGTGATTTCACCGCCCGCCGAGCGCGGGATCACCGAGTAGGTGCCGTCTTTCTGGATATTCGCCAGGAAGTTATCGTTAGTATCCTGTAGCGGCGTGTGCTGCGGCTTGAGGATGTATTCGTTCCAGCACGACGCCAGCAGCGAACCGACGGTTGGCTTACACACTTCGCAGCCGTAGCCTTTACCGTGTTTCGCCAGCAGTTCTTCAAAGGTTTTGATACCTTCCACGCGGATTAAGTGGAACAGTTCCTGACGAGAATAAGCAAAGTGCTCGCACAGGTTGTTGTTGACTTCAATACCCTGTTTCGCCAGTTCGGCGTTCAGTACCTGCGTCACCAGCGGGATGCAGCCGCCGCAGCCGGTTCCGGCTTTGGTTTCCGCTTTCAGCGCCGCCACGGTATGGCAGCCTTTATTGATAGCGGCGATCAGATCGCCTTTAGTCACATCGAAGCAGGAGCAGATCTGCGCGCTGTCCGGCAGTTTATCCACGCCGATAGCGGGTTTACCACTGCTCGCGTGCGACGGCAGGATCAGCGAATCCGGGTTTTCCGGCAGTTCGATGGCATTCAGTACCAGTTGCAGCAAATTGCCGTAATCGCTGGTGTCACCGACCAGTACTGCGCCGAGCAGCGTTTTGTTATCTTCGCTGACAATAAGACGTTTGTAGACTTCTTTGCTTTCATCGAGGTAAACGTAGCTACGCGCGCCCGGCGTGCGGCCATGCGCGTCGCCGATGCCGCCGACGTCCACGCCCAGCAGCTTCAGCTTGGCGCTGAGATCCGCCCCTTCAAAGGCGTTTTCACTGCCGAGGATATGGTCAACGGCAACCTGGGCCATTTTATAGCCCGGTGCGACCAGACCGTAAACGCGATTGTTCCAACTGGCGCACTCGCCGATAGCGTAGATATCCGGGTCGGACGTCTGGCAGGTGTCGTTAATCACGATCCCGCCGCGCTGCGCGACGGCCAGACCGCACTGGGTAGCCAGCTTGTCGCGGGGGCGAATACCGGTAGAGAAGACGATAAAATCGACTTCCAGCTCGCTGCCATCGGCAAAACGCATAGTCTTACGCGCTTCGTTACCCTGCTGAACAATCTCTTGCGTATTTTTACTGGTGTGTACACGCACGCCCATGCTTTCGATCTTGCGACGTAGCTGCTCGCCGCCCATCTGATCGAGCTGTTCCGCCATCAGCATTGGCGCAAATTCAATGACGTGCGTTTCCACGCCGAGGTTTTTCAGCGCGCCAGCGGCTTCCAGCCCCAGCAGACCGCCGCCGACCACCGCCCCGCGCTTGCTGCGACGGGCGCAGGCTTCGATAGCGTTGAGGTCTTCAATGGTACGGTAAACGAAGCAATCCTGGGTTTCGGAGCCTTTAATCGGCGGAATCCACGGATATGAACCGGTCGCCATGATCAGCTTGTCATAATAAACGGTACGACCCGCGCTGGAGTGAATCACTTTCTCCTGACGGTTAATGGTAATTGCGCGTTCGCCAACCAGTACCTTCACGCCGTGCTTCTCGTAAAATCCTTCACGCACCAGAGAGAGCTCTTCCGCGGTGTGGTGAGAGAAGTAGGATGACAGGTGGACACGGTCATAGGCTTTACGGGGTTCTTCACAGAACACGGTAATGTCGAACAGGCTAGCGTCGGATTTATCAAGGAGATCCTCAATAAAGCGGTGGCCGACCATACCATTACCGATAATAGCGAGTCTGACTTTGCTCATTTTTGCCTCGATTTCTTTTCTATTACCGCCTACCTTAACGATTCAGCAACCTCGCTTATTGATGTAAATCAAATTCACCTTTATATACCTCTTAATGGGTATATGGCTGATTTGTCTGGATTTTTATAAGTGGCGGAATTGTCAGGCTTTTCAGGTTTGTACAAATAACATACAAAATGAGGGGTTTTTAGACCAACAGGCCTACCTCGTCAGGAGGGGGATAGAGTGCCGGAGGGCGACGTCGCCTTATCCGGCCTACCAACAGCTTACGCTGTAGGCCGGATAAGACGCATCGCGTCGCCATCCGGCAATCATTATCAATGCGTAGCCGGCGCGCTATGCTGGCGATGACGGGACACAAAGCCGAGCGCAAAGCACATCACAAAGACCACCGCATACAGACCATTCGCGGTGAGTAACGCCGCCTGTGGACCGCTGTGCGCCACAATCGGGCCGGTGACGACGAAGGTCAGCATCGTTCCTATGGTGCCGCAGGTCAGAATAAAGTTAACCAGCTTAGGCGAGGCCACTTTCGTTTGCTGCGATCCCAGCGTAATGATGGAGGTATAAATGGCGCTGGAGAAGAAGCCCAGCGTCAGAATAAACCACGGCATATGCGCCTGCGTGCCGGTAATAAACAGATACATCAGTACCGCCGCCATACCCGCCAGTACGGTCAGAATGCGTTGCAGATCGAAAAAGCGCAGGATAAAGCTGAACGCCCACATGCCAAACATATAGGACATCCAGAAATCACTCACCAGCGCCCCGGCGTCATTCAGGCTCATGCCGAGGCCTTTGGCGTATTCCGGCACCCAGGAGATAAAGCCCAACTGGCCAAGGATATAGCACAGCGCGGCGACGGCGAGAAACAGTACGCCAATGCCCCATTTTTCTTTGACGACAGGCGCCTGAGAGTGCTGCGCATGTTTACCCAGCGCCGGAAATTCACAGCCGAAGGTCAGGATGAAAATCGCCAGGTAGACCAGGCCGATGCAGGCGTAGACCCAGTACCACTCAATACTACGCGCCAGCAGGAAGGCGGCGACCATAGGAAAAATCATCCCCGCCATGCTGAAGAAGGAGTCGGTAAACAGCAGTCGGGAACCGCGCTGACGCCCTTCATACAGTTGCGTAATCAGGAAGGTGCCAATCGACATGGTGATCCCGCTGACCAGCCCCAGCACAAACATCGCCGCTGAGAACAACGCCAGGCTGTGGCTGAACATCAGCCCGGCCACCGCCAGCACCATCAGGATAAAACCAAAGCGTAGCTGTGTTTTCAGCGGGATGATTTCCATCAACCACGCATTGAGGAAGATCGAGATCAAAATCCCGGCGTTCAGGAAAGTAAAGGTATTACTCATGCTGGAAACGGGCAGCTGAAAATAGTCTGCGATATTTCCCATCACCATCCCGGTGACAATCACCAGCGCCCCGGTCAGGGCGTAGGAAAGAAAGCTGATCCATGTGAGCTTGATGCGGTTGCTGTTAGTCATGTCTGGCCTTGAAGAGAAGTGAAGCGCGTGGAGGGCGCGTTAAGCGGGCAGATTTTAGGCGCTTTTGTGATGCATTTAAATAATTATTAGTGATAGTAATGTTCATTGCATTTTTTAATGTGATGTTTGTCACATCATATTGCAAGAATACGGCGTTGCGTCGTAACGTTACATTTGTTTCATATACGTAAAATTAGGTAAAGGGCTGGCCTGGCCCAGGAAGGCTCTTTAAAATCATTCCACTTGCTTTATTTCTGCTCTCTTTAAGGAAATCTCATGCTCAAATCGACTCTGGCGGCTGTCGCAGCTGTTTTCGCTCTTTCTGCTCTTTCTCCCGCAGCGTTGGCAGCAAAAGGCGATCCTCATGTGCTGTTAACCACCTCCGCCGGGAATATTGAGCTGGAGCTGAACAGCCAGAAAGCGCCGGTTTCTGTGAAAAACTTTGTCGATTACGTCAACAGTGGTTTCTATAACAACACTACGTTTCACCGAGTTATTCCTGGCTTTATGATTCAGGGCGGTGGTTTTAACGAGCAGATGCAGCAGAAGAAACCGAATCCGCCGATTAAGAATGAAGCCGACAACGGTCTGCGTAATACTCGCGGCACGATCGCGATGGCGCGCACCGCAGATAAAGACAGCGCCACCAGCCAGTTCTTTATTAACGTCGCGGATAACGCTTTTCTCGACCACGGCCAGCGCGACTTTGGCTATGCGGTATTTGGTAAAGTGGTAAAAGGTATGGATGTCGCCGATAAAATCTCACAGGTACCGACGCACGATGTCGGGCCTTATCAGAATGTGCCGACAAAACCAGTCGTTATCCTTTCCGCGAAAGTCCTGCCATAAAACATGCCTGCGCGGGCGCGAGCCGCCCGCGTTTTCTCCCTGTCTCAGCGTAACCTGAAATTGCTGCTTATACTTGTGGTCAAGCACAGACATATTCAGGGAGGCCCGGTGAAGAAACTTACCGATAAACAAAAGTCACGCTTTTGGGAACAGCGGCGCAACGTTAACTTCCAGCAAAGCCGCCGTCTCGAAGGTATTGAGATCCCCTTAGTAACTCTGACCGCCGATGAAGCGCTGGCACGTCTTGACGAGCTTCGGAGGCACTATGAGCGATAAATTTGGCGAAGGGCGCGATCCGTACCTCTATCCGGGGCTGAATGTGATGCGTAATCGGCTGGGGATTCATCAGGCCCAGCGACTGGCGCAAGCGGCATATGAAATGACCGCGCTCCGTGCCGCCACGATTGAACTGGGGCCGCTGATACGCGGCTTGCCTCATCTGTGCGCGATTCATCGCCAGCTCTATCAGGATATTTTCGACTGGGCAGGGCAACTGCGGGAGGTCGATATTTACCAGGGCGATACCCGTTTCTGCCACTTTGCCTATATCGAAAAAGAGGGCAACGCTCTGATGCAGGATCTGGAAGAAGAGGGCTATCTGGTCGGTCTGGCGCACGAGAAGTTTGTCGAGCGGCTGGCGCATTACTACTGTGAAATTAACGTGCTTCATCCGTTTCGTTTGGGGAGCGGGCTGGCGCAGCGCATCTTCTTTGAACAGCTGGCGTTACATGCAGGCTACGCGCTGAGTTGGCAAGGTATTGCGGTTGAAACATGGAAGCAGGCGAACCAGAGCGGCGCGATGGGCGATCTCTCTGCTTTGCAGGCGATTTTTCAGAAAGCGATAAGCGAAGCTCGCGAAACTGAGTAAAATAGTGCGGTTCTACTGACCCGGAGCCGCCATGATCCTGCTTATCGATAACTATGATTCCTTTACCTGGAACCTCTACCAGTATTTTTGTGAACTGGGCGCGGAAGTGCAGGTCCGGCGCAATGATGCGCTGACGCTGGCGCACATTGACGCTTTGAACCCGCAAAAAATCGTTATCTCTCCTGGCCCCTGTACGCCGAATGACGCTGGCATTTCACTGGCGGTCATCCGCCATTATGCCGGACGTATTCCGATGCTGGGCGTTTGCCTGGGTCATCAGGCGATGGCGCAGGCCTTTGGCGCGTCGGTGGTGCGGGCAGCGAAAGTGATGCACGGTAAAACGTCACCTATTACGCATAATGGACAGGGCGTGTTTCGGGGATTGCCCAGCCCGTTAACCGTGACACGTTACCACTCGCTGATTGTCGACCCTGCCACGTTGCCAGAGTGTTTTGAGATCACCGCCTGGAGCGAAACGCAGGAGATTATGGGCATTCGCCACCGCGAGTGGGATCTGGAAGGCGTGCAGTTCCACCCGGAAAGTATTCTCAGCGAACAAGGACACGCTCTGCTGAAAAATTTCCTCCGGCGTTGATTTGTGGTTGCTATTGAGTGATTTTTTATTCATATTTTGTGATTATAATTTCACTGGCATTTCTACTTAACCGGGTGGTAATGATATGGCAACTGAACAAACGGCTATTACGCGCGCAACTTTTGATGAGGTGATTCTGCCTGTTTATGCACCGGCGGACTTTATTCCGGTCAAAGGTAAAGGCAGCCGAGTATGGGATCAGCAGGGCAAAGAGTATATTGATTTCGCCGGCGGGATTGCAGTGACTGCGCTGGGCCATTGCCATCCGGCGCTGGTCGAGGCGCTGAAATCCCAGGGGGAAACCTTGTGGCATACCAGTAACGTTTTTACCAATGAACCGGCGTTGCGTCTGGGACGTAAACTGATCGACGCCACGTTTGCCGAGCGCGTGCTGTTTATGAATTCCGGCACCGAAGCGAACGAAACCGCTTTTAAACTGGCGCGTCATTATGCCTGCGTGCGCCATAGCCCGTTCAAAACGAAAATCATTGCCTTCCATAACGCCTTTCATGGCCGTTCCTTGTTTACCGTCTCTGTAGGCGGGCAGCCGAAATATTCCGACGGCTTTGGGCCGAAACCCGCCGATATTATTCACGTTCCCTTCAACGATCTTCATGCGGTGAAAGCGGTGATGGATGACCACACCTGCGCGGTGGTGGTCGAGCCGATTCAGGGTGAAGGCGGCGTGCAGGCGGCTACACCGGAATTCCTCAAAGGGTTACGCGACCTGTGTGACGAGCATCAGGCGTTGCTGGTGTTTGATGAAGTGCAGTGCGGGATGGGGCGCACCGGAGACCTGTTTGCTTATATGCACTACGGCGTCACGCCGGATATCCTCACCAGCGCCAAAGCGTTAGGCGGCGGTTTTCCGGTGAGCGCCATGCTGACCACGCAGGAAATCGCCTCGGCCTTCCATGTCGGTTCGCATGGTTCAACTTATGGCGGCAATCCGCTGGCCTGTGCGGTGGCTGGCGCAGCATTCGATATTATTAATACGCCAGAGGTACTACAAGGCATTCACACTAAGCGGCAACAGTTTGTGCAACATTTGCAGGCGATTGACGAGCAATTTGACATTTTCAGCGATATTCGCGGCATGGGGCTGCTGATTGGCGCGGAACTGAAGCCGAAGTACAAAGGCCGGGCGCGCGATTTTCTGTACGCAGGCGCGGAGGCTGGCGTGATGGTGCTCAATGCCGGAGCCGACGTGATGCGTTTTGCCCCGTCGCTGGTGGTGGAAGAGGCGGATATCAATGAAGGAATGCAGCGCTTTGCGCAGGCGGTAGGGAACGTGGTGGCCTGATGGCGGATTGCCGGATAAGCGTAGCGCATCCGGCAGTCGGACTTAACCTTTTGTATCCCGTAGCCGCTTACTCAGCCAGATACCGTGATGCGGACGCTGACGCCAGGCCATCGACGAAATGGTGTGCATGGTGTTCAGATGGCCAATGATGCGCTGTAAATGTTGTTCCAGAGTGCTCAATAAGCCATGTGACGGCATGTCCGGCGACTCCAGAATATTGACATCGCCGGAGCCGCCTGGCCTGTCGTACTCCAGGCGCTGCTGGCAGCGCTGAATCGCAATCTCGCAAGATTCCAGATAGCGCTGCGCCAGATCCGGCGTCAGCATGGTGTGTTCCCGCGCCAGCGTCGTCATGGCGTTGATATGCTCGACAATAAACTGGCTGTGCGTGACCCACAGTTTCATATCCGACAGATAGTGGGTATTGAATCCGGGTTCCTGCATTGCCTGATTTAACGAGTTGAATAACGTGTTATGCGCCTGGTTGACCCGCATTCTTTGATAAGCGAGCGGGGTGGCCTGCGGATCGTTACTGAGGATCAGTCGGATAGCTTCTTGATCGGCTTCCAGCGCATCATGGGCGTTTTTACGTAATAGCCCGCTTTGCCATTGCGGCCACAGCCAGACCATGCCGCCAAAGGCAATTAAACAGCCAATCAGCGTATCGATCAGCCTCGGCACAATAAACTGCTCTCCGTTTAACGTCAGTAACTGGATGGTGTATACCGCCGTCACCGTAAAGCCGACCGTCGCCCAGCCGTAGTTTTTACGAATAATCAGATAACTTGCCAGCGTTAGTACCAGCATGACCGCCAGCGTAATGCTTTCGGGAATATGTAAGTGCAGCGTGACGCCGGCAATCACCAGGCCGACCAGCGTTCCGACCGAACGGTGCAGAATACGTACGCGCGTCGCGCCATAGCCGTTTTGGGTGACAAACAGCACCGTCATGAGGATCCAGTACGGTTTAGGCAGGTGCAACGCGCTGCCCATCAGACTGGCGATGCTCATCATCACGCTGATGCGTCCGGCGTTGCGTAGCGCCGGCGATTTTAGAGACATATAATTTTTCAGCGCCGGAAGTAGCGGCAGACGACGCTGTTTATCGGCCATCAGGTCGCGGGCGTACAGCGGCCGCTGAGTACGCAGCACACGGGCGATTCGACCGAAGTGCCAATAGCAGAACTGGCCTACCGGATTTTCAGGATGCTGATTAGCGATCTTCTCCAGAGCGCCAATCTGTTTTTCCATGGAGAAGCGCGTCGGCAGACGATGATAAAGAATGTCATCCGCCAGCACGCGCAGACGGGCGGCGACCGTTTGCGCATTCCAGCGAATCACCTCTTCCGCATGGCTGCGTTCTACCAGTTTCTGTACCTCTTCCGGCTGATGCAAGCTGACGGAGATGTGCTCCTGCAAATCCATCGCTTCCTGAAAAGCCCGCAGTAGACGCTTGTAATCATTATTGTTGTGCGCCGAAAGCATATGCATCTGTTGGTAACACTGGGTAATGAGATCGACCGCTTTTTGCTGGCGTATCAGCAGGGGAGGCAGCGCTTTTTCCGGATCGATATGTTGGGTGAGCAGGCTGTATTTCGCTTCGCAATAATCGGCCAGTTCACGGTATAACAAACTCAATGACTCGCGCAGCGGCTGTTCGCGCCATAGCCAGAACCAAAACCAGTTAAACACGCCGTACCATAGCGTGCCCAGCGCATAAATGAGCAGCGGCTCCCAGACGGGCATGTACCCCGCAAGGCTCAGGGTAAAGATGGCGGCAATCAGCGACGCTGGCAGTAGCCGCGCGTGAAGCGGGCTAATTTCCGCCGTCACGCCAAGCACCAGCGTCAACCCGGTCAGGATCAACGGCAGGGGGATGGATTCCGCCAGCAGAAGTTGCGTTACCAGACTGCATCCGGCGAACAGCGACGCGCCGATGATCAGGCGTTTAAAAAAACGTTTGTGCGGGGTATCCAGACCTGCAATGTTGCAGCAGGCGGGAACGAGAGAGAAAAGCAAGCCCAGGTGTAGCTGGCCTATCAATAAACCGACAGCCACAGGCAGGCACAGCACCAGCGTTTGCCGTAGTGCGTAATTAATCTCTGGGTGATAAATCAGTCTTCGCCACATCGATGCAAACAAAAATGGCGCATGATAAAACGCGCCATTCTGACGGAATTAACGGGTGCCGTAGACGACGATGGTCTTGCCATGCGCGGAGATCAGGTTTTGATCTTCCAGCATTTTCAAAATACGACCAACGGTTTCGCGGGAGCAGCCGACGATCTGGCCGATTTCCTGACGGGTGATTTTGATCTGCATCCCATCCGGGTGCGTCATGGCATCGGGCTGTTTCGCCAGATTCAGCAGCGTCTGAGCGATACGCCCGGTGACGTCAAGGAAGGCGAGGTTACCTACTTTTTCAGAGGTGACTTGTAAGCGACGAGCCATCTGGGAAGAGAGGCGCATCAGAATATCCGGGTTGACCTGGATTAATTGGCGAAATTTTTTGTAGGAAATTTCAGCGACCTCACATGCGGTTTTCGCACGTACCCAGGCGCTGCGTTCCTGACCTTCTTCAAACAGGCCCAGTTCACCAATAAAATCACCCTGATTCAGATAAGAAAGGATCATTTCTTTCCCTTCTTCATCTTTGATCAGCACTGCCACGGAGCCTTTAACGATGTAGTACAGCGTTTCTGCTTTTTCACCCTGGTGAATCAGCGTGCTCTTTGACGGGTACTTATGAATGTGGCAATGAGACAAGAACCATTCAAGAGTCGGGTCTGTTTGCGGTTTGCCAAGCACCATGCGCGGTTATCCTCTGTTATAAGCTGTCTCCAGAGCCAGAAAACGGCACTGTCTCTGGGGTTGCAAAAATATACTTCCCGCTACCTGGGAAGGGGGCTACGAAAATAGATTGTAGCCTGTAATGTGATGTCCTCTGCATACATGCAGTACGTCAATGTATTACTGTAGCATCTTGTCTGTTTTAGCATAGCTTTCGCCGTGTGTCTCCTGGTGTCTCGCTTCAGCATGACCCAGGTCGCCTTCCATTGCGAGTTTTGTTGTATGCGCGTAATCTTTCAGGAAAATTGAAACATTGGAGTTACGAAATATGCAAGCGCGTGTAAAGTGGGTTGAAGGGCTCACGTTCCTCGGAGAGTCCTCCTCCGGCCACCAGATTTTAATGGATGGTAACTCCGGTGACAAAGCGCCGAGTCCGATGGAGATGGTATTAATGGCGGCTGGCGGATGTAGCGCTATTGATGTGGTATCAATCCTGCAAAAGGGCCGTCAGAATGTCACCAACTGCGAAGTGAAGCTGACATCCGAGCGCCGGGAAGACGCGCCGCGCCTGTTTACGCACATTAATCTGCATTTTATCGTTACCGGCAGCGATCTGAAAGAGGCTGCCGTCGCGCGCGCTGTCGATCTCTCCGCGGAAAAATATTGCTCGGTGGCGCTAATGCTGGAAAAAGCGGTCAATATTACCCATTCGTATGAAGTGATTGCGGCGTAACATGTGATGCCGGATGGCGGCGTGGCTTTATCCGGCCTACCCGTTTTTATCTCGTAGGCCCGATAAGCGTAGCGCCATCGGGCATTTCACCGCGGTTATTCGATTTTTTTGCCTTCCATTAATCGCTGCACCAGCGGCAACATAATCAGCTCCATCGCCAGCCCCATTTTGCCGCCCGGCACCACTAATGTATTAATGTGAGAAATGAACGAGCCCTGGAGCATCGCCAGGAGCCAGGGAAAATCGATCCCTTCCAGATTGCGGAAATGGATCACCACAAAACTCTCATCCAGCGAGGGAATACCCTTTGCGGCGAACGGATTGGACGTGTCGACGGTCGGTACGCGCTGGAAGTTGATATGGGTACGCGAGAACTGCGGCGTAATGTAATTGATGTAGTCGTCCATGGAACGCACCACGGAATCCATCACCGCTTCACGGGAGTGCCCGCGCTCGCTGGTGTCGCGAATCAGTTTCTGAATCCACTCGAGGTTGACGATAGGCACCACGCCAACCAACAGATCAACATGACGCGCGACATCATGTTGCGGGGTGACGACGCCGCCGTGCAGTCCTTCATAAAACAGCACATCGGTCGGTTCGGGAAGCGGCTGCCAGGGCGTAAACGTGCCGGGAACCTGATTCCACGGTACGGCTTCATCATAGGTATGCAGATATTTACGCGACTGGCCTTTACCCGTCTGCCCGTACTCAATAAAGGTATGTTCCAGTAGGCTGAAGTCATTGGCTTCAGGCCCGAAATAGCTGATATGCCGCCCGGCGTCACGCGCTTTGCGGATCGCCATATCCATTTCCGGGCGGGTGTAACGATGAAAACTGTCGCCTTCCACCTCGGCGGCGTGCAGATTTAACTGCGCGAAAATTTTACGAAACGCGAGGCTGGTGGTGGTGGTCCCCGCGCCGCTTGACCCTGTTACTGCTATCACCGGATGTTTGGCTGACATGGCAACTCCATGATTGAGCTTTAGTAATAATGTATTGTCGGCAAAGGCGTTTTATTCGCGAAACTGCTTTTTCGGCATAATATTGACCGTTTCATGTAATTCAGACCATACCAGCACGGCCTCGCCGGATTGCAGTTGGCGTTTTACGTCAGCGACTTTTTGTTCAAGCGAACGTTCATGTTCACCATAATCGGTGCCTTCGCGCAACACAAAGCTTTCGATCAGGTTGTCCAGCGTGTCGGGGGCGAGCCCCTGCCAGGGAATGATCATGATGACGCCTCCAGGTACGTTGTCAGCCAGTCAGGAATTCGGCGTTCCAGCCACATTTCAGGGCGCAGCGGCGTACCGCCGATAAATCCTACGTGTCCGCCATGCTCAGTTAGCTGATACTCCACCTGCGGGGGCAGATCTTCCGCTTTAGGGATCACATGATGATCCATAAACGGATCGTCTTTAGCGTGAATAATCAGCGTCGGTTTAGCAATCTGGTTAAGCAACGGCATGGCGCTACACTGACGATAGTAGTCGATGGCGTCGGCAAAGCCGTGAATTTTCGCGGTGATCAGGTCGTCAAACTCGCGAATTCGGCGCATTGATTTCAGTTGCGCCAGATTCACCGGCAGCGACCCGGGATACGCCGCCAGCTTGCGTGACGCATTCGCTTTTAACAGATTAAGCAAATAACGCTGATAGACGCGGGAAAACCCTTTGTCCATGTGGTAGCTACAGGCTTCGAGAACAAAGGGCGCAGAAACAATCACCGCCGCCTCGATGGGAATATCGCGGCCTTCTTTCGCCAGCAGGCACGCCAGCATATTACCGCCGAGCGAATAGCCCACGGCGGCTGTCGGAACGGTGCCGAACTCCCGCTGTAGCCAGCGTAAAAACCAGGCTCCGTCCTCCGTTTCACCGGAGTGGTAAATACGATTCAGACGGTTGGGTTCGCCGCTACAGCCGCGAAAGTGCATCACCACGCCCAGCCAGCCGCGCTTTTGCGCCGCCTCAATCAGCCCGTGGGCATAGGGGCTGTTCAGGCTGCCTTCCAGACCGTGAAAGACCACCAGCCGCGGTTTATGCTTTGCCTGTTGCGGTTCTTCGCTCCATGCCAGATCGACAAAATCGCCGTCCGGTAGCTCCAGCCGCTGCCAGTGGGCGTTGAACTTCACTTTGCGGCGGATTAAGCGCGGCAGCATAGTTTGTAAATGGCGATTACGAATGCCACGCATGGGAATAAATTCATGCGAGTCATTGACAGGCGGGGTCATTTCTGTGGACGTGATCTCAACCATAGCACCAGAACAATTGATAATTGGAAACAATACTATACCGCGCATAAGGTTCACAGATTAGTCAATATGTGATTTTACGTTCAATTGGTCGTCTGGCGAAATAAAATTGCGCCTCATTTCACCAGCGGGGGCGGTATGCAAGGCGCGCGCAATACCCCACAGAAATCGCGTGAACCTCTGCATCAGCCGAATTAATCGTGGTAGTGTGGCAACACGATAGTTATGTGACTCAAGGAGAAGGCATGTCGAAAACACTTTTACAGATCCATTTTAACTTTAGCGGCCCTTTTGGCGAGGAGATGACTCAGCAACTGGTCGGGCTGGCGGAGTCTATCAATGAGGAGCCGGGCTTCATCTGGAAAATCTGGACAGAAAGCGAGAAAAACCAGCAAGCTGGCGGCATTTACTTGTTTGAATCCGAAGAAACGGCGCAGGCTTATATTAAGAAACACACTGCGCGTCTGAAAAATCTTGGCGTTGATGAGGTGACGTTTACATTATTTGGCGTGAACGACGCGCTGACGAAAATAAATCACGGCAACCTTTGCCGCTAAATCACATAACGCAGGCTTCTGTTCCGGTGCTGCCGACCGCAACGGTAGTCTTTATACCGGGGCGAGTACCGAAGAGGCCTTTATGGACGAACAGCGGACCACGAACGTTCTCTTCCAGCGTGTGCAGCGCCTCGGCGGTGCGGGCGATGTTACCCTTCTCCACAAACATCATGAAGATGGTGAGCTTGCGGAAGGTAATGTCATCGGTGATTGACAGGTTCATCGTCCGCCCCGTGCGTTAGAGCCTATCCCAGTAGGCGTAATTGTTGAAGCCAGTTTGGGGCCGGACAGCGCGCAGAAACCGGAGCGTACACATAGTACGTGAGGATTTCGAGCACTGCCCGGCCCTAAAATGGCGAATAAAATAGCCTAATGGGATAGGCTCTTAGTCGTTCTGCATCATCTGCTCAAGCTGCTCCTGCGCCTCAAGCCAGGCCATTTCACACGCTTCCAGCCCGGATTTGGCGCTGGCCTGCAGTTGCAGACACTCGGTCATCTCCGCTTTACGGCTGGGGTCATACAGGCTGCTGTCGCCGAGCTTCTCTTCCGCCTGCGCTAACTGGGCGTTGAGCTTTTCCATCTCTTTTTCCAGACGGGTAATCTCTTTACGCAGCGGCTGCGTCAGAGTGCGTAGCTCGGCTTCGCGACGCTTCTGATCTTTGCGTGACTGGGCGCTGTTGGCGTTGTTTTCCTTCGGCGCGTCGTCGGCCTGGTTTTCCTGCTTCTGCACGTCGCTCAGCCACTGCTGATAATCCTCCAGGTCGCCGTCGAACGGCTCGACCTTTTTGTCGTGAACCAGATAGAGGTCGTCAGTGGTGGAGCGAATCAGGTGGCGGTCGTGCGACACGACGACCAATGCGCCTTCAAAATCAATCAGCGCTTCGGTGAGCGCCTGACGCATGTCGAGATCCAGGTGGTTGGTCGGTTCATCGAGCAGCAGCAGGTTTGGACGCTGCCAGACGATCAGCGCCAGCACCAGACGCGCTTTCTCGCCGCCAGAGAAGCGTTGCGTCTCTTCCGTTACTTTGTCGCCCTGGAAACCGAAGCCGCCGAGATAGTCGCGCAGCTTCTGCTCCAGTTCCTGCGGCGCCAGACGCGCCATATGTTGCAACGGGGATTCATCCGCGCGCAGGAACTCCAACTGGTGCTGGGCGAAGTAGCCGAGCTTAATGCCTTTGGCGAGGCCGATTTCACCGTGCAACGGTTCCAGTTCGCCCGCCAGCAGCTTGATCAGCGTCGATTTCCCCGCGCCGTTGCGGCCCAGCAGGCCGATACGCGAGCCGGGCACCAGGTTCAGCTTGATGGATTCCAGAATGATGCGATCGCCATAACCTGCGCTGACTTTTTCCATCTTCAGCAGCGGGTTCGGCAGGCTTTCCGGCGCGCGGAAGCTGAAATGGAACGGGTTGTCGACATGAGCCGGGGCAATCAACTCCATACGCTCCAGCATCTTGATACGGCTTTGCGCCTGCTTGGCCTTGGTCGCTTTGGCGCGGAAACGGTCGATGTAGCTTTGCAGATGCGCCACACGCTCCTGCTGACTCTCATACATCGCCTGCTGCTGCGCCAGGCGCGTGGCGCGCTGAACTTCAAACGCGCTGTAGTTACCGGTGTACTCGAACAGAGTCTGCTGTTCGATATGGATAATTTTATCCACTATCGGGTCAAGAAAATCGCGATCGTGGGAGATCAGAATCAGGGTGCCTGGATAGCTCTTCAGCCATTTTTCCAGCCAGATAACGGCATCCAGATCGAGGTGGTTGGTCGGTTCGTCGAGCAGCAGTAAATCGGAACGGCAAATCAGCGCCTGGGCCAGATTAAGGCGCATCCGCCAGCCGCCGGAAAAGTCGCTGACCGGACGTTCCAGCTGATCGTTAGAGAAGCCGAGGCCGTGTAACAGGCTGGCGGCGCGCGAGCGAACGGTCCATGCGTCGATGGCGTCCAGCTTACCGTGTATGGAGGCGATAGCATGCCCGTCGTTACGTTCGTTGGCGTCGTTAAGCTGCGCCTCCAGATGCCGGTATTCACGGTCGCCGTCAATGACATACTCAATCGCTGGCTGAGGCAACGCAGGTGTTTCCTGATTCACCCACGCTAATTGCCAGGTTCCGGGCAGGGTAAAACTCCCGGCATCGGCGCTGATTTCATTTTTTAGCAATGCCAGCAGGGTAGATTTACCGCAGCCGTTTTTACCCACTAGGCCGACTTTCTGGCCTGGATTAATGGTAGCCGAGGCATTGTCCAGTAGGACGCGCACGCCGCGACGAATTTGTAACGAGGAGAAAACAATCATAAGGCGCCGTATGTTCAGACTATGTTAATTTATCATTATGATAATGTAATATTCGGGCGTACCGCCGCGCTGGAGCGCAATGGTAGCTCAAAACAACAACGATACACAAAATCATTCAGGCCGCCTTTGGTGAGGGACAAGAATATCTCTCATTAATCCCCAGCGGCGGACATAGAGTACGTTCCTGAGTTGACCAAACGCTATCAACGTAGAAGCGGCCTGAAGAATGGCATGTATCGACCCAAAACAACCGGGAGGGGGATTGATGTCTCAGCCAGCGAAAGTCTTGCTGTTGTATGCCCATCCGGAATCTCAGGACTCGGTTGCTAACCGGGTACTGCTTAAACCGGCCATACAGCACAATAACGTAACCGTGCACGATCTTTATGCGCGCTATCCTGATTTTTTTATCGATACGCCCTATGAACAAGCCCTGTTACGTGAGCACGACGTCATTGTTTTTCAGCATCCCCTTTACACCTATAGCTGTCCGGCTTTACTGAAAGAATGGCTTGATCGCGTTTTGAGTCGGGGGTTCGCCAGCGGACCAGGGGGAAACCAACTGGTGGGAAAGTACTGGCGTAGCGTGATTACGACCGGCGAGCCGGAGAGCGCTTATCGGTATGACGCGCTAAACCGCTATCCAATGAGCGATGTACTCCGCCCCTTTGAACTGACCGCGGCCATGTGCCGGATGCACTGGATGCCGCCCATTATTGTGTACTGGGCGCGCCGCCAGTCGCCGCAGACGCTGGCCAGTCATGCGAAAGCCTATGGCGAGTGGCTGGCGAATCCTGTGAGCGCGGGAGGCTATTGATGGAAGGTGCTGATTTATTGACCGCGGGAGTGTTGTTCCTCTTCGCGGCGGTGGCGGCGGTGCCGTTAGCCGCCAGGCTGGGCATCGGCGCGGTATTAGGGTATTTGCTGGCGGGAATCGCCATCGGTCCGTGGGGGCTGGGATTTATCAGCGATGTTGACGAGATCCTGCACTTTTCCGAACTGGGCGTCGTGTTTCTGATGTTTATCATTGGTCTCGAACTCAATCCGTCCCGGCTTTGGCAACTGCGGCGCTCTATCTTCGGCGTCGGCGCTGCTCAGGTGCTGTTAAGCGCGGCGGTGCTGGCGGGATTATTGATGCTTGCTGATTTCTTATGGCAGGCGGCGGTCGTCGGCGGGATTGGCCTGGCGATGTCTTCGACGGCGATGGCGCTACAACTGATGCGCGAGAAAGGCATGAACCGTAGCGAGTCCGGGCAGTTAGGGTTTTCCGTCTTACTGTTTCAGGATTTAGCGGTGATCCCCGCGCTGGCGTTGGTGCCTTTGTTGGCGGGATCGGCCGACGAGCATTTCGACTGGTTTAAAGTGGCAATGAAGGTACTGGCTTTCGCGGTAATGCTGATTGGCGGTCGTTACCTGTTGCGCCCGGTATTTCGTTTTATTGCTGCGTCCGGCGTGCGGGAGGTCTTCACTGCCGCGACGCTGTTGCTGGTGTTGAGCGCCGCCTTATTTATGGATGCGCTGGGACTGTCGATGGCCCTGGGAACCTTCATTGCCGGCGTTTTACTGGCAGAGAGCGAATACCGGCATGAGCTGGAAAATGCTATCGATCCCTTTAAAGGTTTACTGCTTGGGCTGTTCTTTATCTCCGTCGGTATGTCGCTAAATCTCGGCGTACTTTATACCCATTTACTGTGGGTGGCGGCGAGCGTTGTTATTCTGGTCGTCATAAAAATGCTGACGCTGTATCTGCTGGCGCGGGTATATGGAATAAGAAGTTCTGAACGGATGCAGTTTGCCAGCGTGCTGAGCCAGGGGGGCGAGTTCGCTTTTGTGCTCTTTTCTACCGCCTCTTCTCAGCGCCTGTTTCAGGGCGATCAGATGGCGTTATTATTGGTGACTGTCACATTATCAATGATGACCACGCCGCTACTGATGAAAGGGATTGATAAGTGGTTATCGCGCCGCCTTAACGGCCCGGAAGAGAATGATGAAAAGCCGTGGGTTGAAGATGATAAGCCCCAGGTGATTGTCGTCGGCTTTGGCCGTTTTGGTCAGGTGATCGCTCGCTTATTGATGGCGAATAAGATGCGTATCACCGTGCTGGAACGCGATATCGGCGCCGTTAATCTGATGCGCAAATATGGTTATAAAGTGTATTACGGCGACGCTACACAAGTCGAGCTGCTGCGTTCTGCGGGCGCGGAAGCGGCGGAGTCGATAGTCATGACGTGTAATGAACCGGAAGACACGATGAAGCTGGTGGCGCTGTGTCAGCAGCATTTTCCTCATCTGCATATTCTTGCGCGAGCGCGTGGACGTGTGGAGGCCCATGAGTTATTACAGGCTGGCGTCACGCAGTTTTCCCGTGAAACGTTTTCCAGCGCGCTGGAATTGGGACGTAAAACTCTGGTGTCGTTAGGTATGCATCCGCATCAGGCGCAACGCGCGCAGTTGCATTTTCGCCGGCTGGATATGCGAATGTTGCGGGAGCTGATCCCGGAGCATAGCGACATGGTACAGATTTCGCGCGCCAGAGAGGCCCGACGCGAACTGGAGGAGATTTTTCAGCGCGAAATGCAACAGGAACGGCGCCAGTTGGATGGCTGGGATGAATTTGAGTAGGGGTAAAACAATGGCAATCCGTAAACGTTTTATTGCAGGCGCGAAATGTCCGGCCTGTCAGGCGCAGGATACAATGGCGATGTGGCGTGAAAATAATGTCGATATTGTTGAATGCGTTAAGTGCGGGCATCAAATGCGGGAAGCGGATAAAGACGTCCGCGAGCATGTTCGCAAAGAAGAGCAAGTGATCGGGATTTTTCATCCGGACTAGCGATATGCCGCAGGTTTTTTTAAGCTAAGGGGTACACGGCTGCAGAATTCCGCTACAATCTGCGCCACTATTCTTCCCATGCTCAGGAGATATCATGAAAGTAGCAAAAGACCTGGTGGTCAGCCTGGCCTATCAGGTACGTACAGAAGACGGTGTGTTGGTTGATGAGTCTCCGGTGAGTGCGCCGCTGGATTACCTGCACGGTCACGGCTCCCTGATCTCTGGTCTGGAAACCGCGCTGGAAGGCCATGAAGTTGGCGACAAATTTGATGTCGCTGTTGGCGCGAACGACGCTTACGGCCAGTATGACGAAAATCTGGTGCAGCGTGTGCCTAAAGACGTCTTTATGGGCGTTGATGAACTGCAGGTAGGGATGCGTTTCCTGGCGGAAACCGACCAGGGCCCGGTACCGGTAGAGATTACCGAAGTGGAAGACGATCACGTTGTGGTTGATGGTAACCACATGCTGGCGGGCCAGAATCTGAAATTTAACGTAGAAGTTGTTGCGATTCGTGAAGCGACTGAAGAAGAACTGGCCCACGGTCATGTTCACGGCGCGCACGATCACCACCACGATCACGGTGAAGACGGCTGCTGTGGCGGTCATGGTCATGACCATGGTCACGAGCACGGCGGCGAAGGCTGCTGCGGTGGTGGTGGTAAAGGCGGCTGCGGTTGCCATTAATCCCCGTCGTCTTTCAAGCCACCGCGGTGTTGGCTACGCTTTCAAACCCCGGTCACATAGTTATCTATGTTCCCGGGGAATTTTCAAGCTTGCCGCCTTGCTGTGGCTCGAAATCCTTAGGGTATTATCATTGGTTCGATAAATCATCGGGCACAAAAAAAGCGGGTTAACCCCGCTTTTTTTTCGTCTCAATAATGCGGCGGCGGCGTTTCTTCTGCCTGAGAGGCGATATTTGACGGCTGACTGGCTTTTAACTTTTCCGTGAGCAAACGCAGATGATCGCGCAGCTTCGCCATCTCCATTTCATGTGCGGTTACCGTCAGGTTTAGTTCTTCTATGGTAATCTCCTGGAACGCCAGACGGCTTTCCAGTTCAGCCAGACGAGCTTCCATCGTGATATCCTGCATGATGTACCTCTTTATGTTGTCTCCGTCGGCGGATTCTACTTAACTTTACCGGCTTTCACAGCAACCATTACGCGCCCTACGAAACTAATTTAAACAAAAAGAGTCTGAAAAGAAGTGATAATAGGGCGTGTTCGTATGTTGATTTGTTCTGCAACGATTTATAGTACGCTTCTTACGTAAGTTAACATGGGGCGAGATGCCCCGGCCCTGGAGATATGGATGAAATCACTGTTTAAAGCCACGCTGCTGGCAACGACGATGGCCGTTGCTATGCACGCACCGATCACTTTTGCTGCTGATGCGGCGAAACCGGCAGCTACCGCTGATAGCAAAGCAGCATTTAAAAACGACGATCAAAAAGCGGCTTATGCGCTGGGCGCCTCGCTGGGTCGTTACATGGAAAATTCGCTTAAAGAGCAGGAAAAGTTGGGCATCAAACTGGATAAAGATCAGTTGATTGCCGGCGTTCAGGATGCCTTTGCCGATAAGAGCAAATTGTCCGATCAGGAAATTGAGCAAACGCTGCAGACGTTTGAAGCACGCGTGAAGAGCGCTGCTCAGGCGAAGATGGAAAAAGACGCTGCCGATAACGAAGCAAAAGGTAAAACGTTCCGCGACGCTTTTGCTAAAGAGAAAGGCGTGAAAACCTCCTCTACCGGTCTGCTTTACAAAGTAGAGAAAGAAGGCACAGGCGAGGCGCCGAAAGATAGCGATACCGTTGTGGTGAACTACAAAGGTACGCTGATCGACGGTAAAGAGTTTGATAACTCTTACACGCGCGGCGAACCGCTCTCCTTCCGTCTGGACGGCGTTATCCCTGGCTGGACTGAAGGCCTGAAAAATATTAAGAAAGGCGGCAAGATCAAGCTGGTTATCCCACCGGCGCTGGCCTACGGTAAAACGGGCGTTCCGGGTATCCCGGCGAACTCCACCCTGGTATTCGACGTAGAGCTGCTGGATATCAAACCAGCGCCGAAAGCGGATGCTAAACCTGCCGATGCGGCTGACGCTAAAGCCGCAGATGCTGCTAAAAAATAAAAACTGAGAGCCGCCGCTTGTAATAGCGGCGGTTTTTTTTATTCAGGCCGGATATATTACTCACCATAATTTGATTTGCGGATAACGGCGCTTGCGCTGGTCGTTAAGGGCGAGACCGTAGGCTGAATGTCCGCCAACGCACACGTAGTCTGAAATAGACGAGCAAATTAGTACTGGAAAGATGAACCCTCACTGTATTAATTTAATCATCCGCGTAAATAATGAGCCTGCCCTGAAAACATAACGACAGGCTCCTGAAAAGGAGTGTTTTTTTTCATGTCCAGGTCGCTTTTAACCAACGAAACCAGTGAACTTGATTTGCTGGATCAGCGTCCCTTCGAGCAAACCGACTTCGATATTCTGAAATCCTACGAAGCGGTAGTGGACGGGTTAGCGATGCTTATAGGTTCCCATTGTGAAATCGTATTGCACTCTTTGCAGGATCTAAAATGTTCAGCCATTCGTATTGCCAATGGCGAACATACGGGCCGTAAAATTGGCTCGCCGATTACCGACCTGGCGTTGCGTATGTTGCACGACATGACAGGGGCGGACAGTAGCGTGTCGAAATGCTATTTCACGCGCGCGAAAAGCGGTGTCTTGATGAAGTCGTTGACGATTGCCATTCGCAACCGCGAGCAGCGCGTCATTGGTCTACTGTGCATCAACATGAATCTTGATGTGCCATTTTCACAGATTATGAATACCTTTATTCCGCCGGAAACGCCGGAAGTCGGCTCAGCGGTTAATTTTGCCTCCTCAGTCGAAGATTTAGTCACCCAGACGCTGGAGTTCACGATCGAAGAAGTGAATGCCGATCGTAATGTCTCTAACAATGCGAAAAATCGTCAGATCGTCCTTAACTTGTACGAAAAAGGCATTTTCGATATTAAAGACGCCATTAATCAGGTAGCCGATCGTCTGAATATCTCAAAACACACGGTTTACCTCTATATTCGCCAGTTCAAAAGCGGCGATTTTCAGGGGCAGGATAAATAATGCGTTATGCCATTATGGTCACCGGGCCGGCATATGGCACCCAGCAGTCCAGCAGCGCATTGCAGTTCGCCCACGCGCTGCTCAATGAGGGGCATGAGTTAGCCAGCGTCTTTTTCTATCGGGAAGGGGTCTATAACGCCAATCTCCTGACCTCGCCGGCGAGCGATGAATATGATCTGGTACGCGCCTGGCAGAAATTGAATACGCAGCATGGCGTAGCGCTGAACATCTGTGTCGCGGCGGCGCTTCGTCGCGGTATTATTGATGAAACTGAAGCCGGCAGACTGGCGTTGCCGTCCGCCAATCTTCAGCCGGGCTTTACGCTAAGCGGCCTGGGCGCGCTGGCGGAGGCATCTCTCACCTGCGATCGGGTGGTGCAGTTTTAATGAAACGTATTGCATTTGTCTTTTCCACCGCGCCGCACGGCAGCGCCTCAGGCCGTGAAGGACTGGATGCGCTGCTGGCGACGTCAGCGCTAACGGAAGCGCTGGGCGTCTTTTTTATCAGCGACGGCGTCTTTCAGTTATTACCGGGACAAAAACCAGACGCTGTGCTGGCGCGTGACTATATTGCTACTTTCAAGCTCTTTGATTTGTACGATATTGATCAATGCTGGATCTGCGCGGCATCGCTGCGCGAGCGTGGTCTGGAGAACGTTAATTTTGTGGTAGACGCCACGCCGCTGGAACCCGTGGCGTTACGCCGCGAGCTTGGCAACTATGATGTCATCCTGAGATTCTGAGGCGTTTATGCTGCATACCTTACCTCATTGCGCTTCGGGCGTTGATTTTCCCGCTTTGCTGCGCCTGCTAAAAGAGGGCGATGCGCTTTTGTTGCTCCAGGATGGCGTTACCGTCGCGATTGAAGGTAACCGCTTCCTTGAAAGTCTGCGCGATGCCCACATAACAGTCTATGCCTTGAAAGAAGACATTGACGCCCGCGGCCTGGGTGGTCAAATTTCAGACAGTGTCGTCAGGGTTGACTATACTGAGTTTGTCAGACTCACGGTTAAGTATGCCAACCAGATGGCCTGGTGATGGCGGGATCGTTGTATATTTCTTGACACCTTTTCGACACCGCCCTAAAATTCGGCGTCCTCATATTGTGTGAGGGCGTTTTATTACGTGTTTACGAAGCAAAAGCTAAAACCAGGAGCTATTTAATGGCAACAGTTAACCAGCTGGTACGCAAACCACGTGCTCGCAAAGTTGCGAAAAGCAACGTGCCTGCGCTGGAAGCATGCCCGCAAAAACGTGGCGTATGTACTCGTGTATATACTACCACTCCTAAAAAACCGAACTCCGCACTGCGTAAAGTTTGCCGTGTTCGTCTGACTAACGGTTTTGAAGTGACTTCCTACATCGGTGGTGAAGGTCACAACCTGCAGGAGCACTCCGTGATCCTGATCCGTGGCGGTCGTGTTAAAGACCTCCCGGGTGTTCGTTACCACACCGTTCGTGGCGCGCTTGACTGCTCCGGCGTTAAAGACCGTAAGCAAGCTCGTTCTAAGTACGGCGTGAAGCGTCCTAAGGCTTAATGGTTCTCCGTTAAGTAAGGCCAAACGTTTTAAATTAATGTCAAACTAAACTCGTAGAGTTTTGGACAATCCTGAATTAACAACGGAGTATTTCCATGCCACGTCGTCGCGTCATTGGTCAGCGTAAAATTCTGCCGGATCCGAAGTTCGGATCAGAACTGCTGGCTAAATTTGTCAATATCCTGATGGTAGATGGTAAAAAATCTACTGCAGAATCAATCGTATACAGCGCGCTGGAGACCCTGGCTCAGCGTTCTGGTAAATCTGAACTGGAAGCTTTCGAAGTCGCTCTCGAAAACGTTCGCCCGACTGTAGAAGTTAAATCCCGCCGTGTAGGTGGTTCTACTTATCAGGTACCAGTTGAAGTCCGTCCGGTCCGTCGTAATGCTCTGGCAATGCGTTGGATCGTAGAAGCTGCTCGTAAACGCGGTGATAAATCCATGGCTCTGCGCCTGGCGAACGAACTTTCTGACGCTGCAGACAACAAAGGTACTGCAGTTAAGAAACGTGAAGACGTTCACCGTATGGCAGAAGCCAACAAGGCGTTCGCACACTACCGTTGGTAATCCCTTCGGAGTCATAGTCACCAGGCGGGCGCTTCAGGTAAGTCGCCCGTTTTGGATAACTTAACTGAACGCCTAAAGATATCAACGAGGAATCAAATGGCTCGTACAACACCCATCGCACGCTACCGTAATATCGGTATCAGTGCGCACATCGACGCCGGTAAAACCACTACTACCGAACGTATTCTGTTCTACACCGGTGTAAACCACAAAATCGGTGAAGTTCATGACGGCGCAGCTACCATGGACTGGATGGAGCAGGAGCAGGAGCGTGGTATTACTATCACCTCCGCAGCGACTACTGCATTCTGGTCTGGTATGGCTAAGCAGTATGAACCGCATCGCATCAACATCATCGACACCCCGGGGCACGTTGACTTCACTATCGAAGTAGAACGTTCCATGCGTGTTCTCGATGGTGCGGTAATGGTTTACTGCGCAGTTGGTGGTGTTCAGCCGCAGTCTGAAACCGTATGGCGTCAGGCAAACAAATACAAAGTTCCGCGCATTGCGTTCGTTAACAAAATGGACCGCATGGGCGCGAACTTCCTGAAAGTGGTTGGTCAGATCAAAACCCGTCTGGGCGCGAACCCGGTTCCGCTGCAGCTGGCAATTGGTGCTGAAGAAGGTTTCACCGGCGTTGTTGACCTGGTGAAAATGAAAGCCATCAACTGGAACGATGCCGACCAGGGCGTTACCTTCGAATACGAAGATATCCCGGCTGACATGCAGGACCTGGCTAACGAATGGCACCAGAACCTGATCGAGTCCGCCGCAGAAGCTTCTGAAGAGCTGATGGAAAAATACCTGGGTGGTGAAGAACTGACTGAAGAAGAGATCAAACAAGCTCTGCGTCAGCGCGTTCTGAACAACGAAATCATCCTGGTAACCTGTGGTTCTGCATTCAAGAACAAAGGTGTTCAGGCGATGCTGGATGCGGTAATTGATTACCTGCCATCCCCGGTAGACGTACCTGCGATCAACGGTATTCTGGACGACGGTAAAGATACTCCGGCTGAGCGTCACGCAAGCGACGACGAGCCGTTCTCTGCGCTGGCGTTCAAAATCGCTACCGACCCGTTTGTGGGTAACCTGACCTTCTTCCGTGTGTACTCCGGTGTGGTTAACTCTGGTGATACCGTACTGAACTCCGTGAAAACCGCACGTGAGCGTTTCGGTCGTATCGTTCAGATGCACGCCAACAAACGTGAAGAGATCAAAGAAGTTCGCGCGGGCGACATCGCGGCTGCTATCGGCCTGAAAGACGTGACTACCGGTGACACCCTGTGTGATCCGGAAAACCCGATCATTCTGGAACGTATGGAATTCCCTGAGCCGGTAATCTCCATCGCGGTAGAACCGAAAACCAAAGCTGACCAGGAAAAAATGGGTCTGGCTCTGGGCCGTCTGGCGAAAGAAGACCCGTCATTCCGCGTATGGACTGATGAAGAATCTAACCAGACCATCATCGCTGGTATGGGTGAACTTCACCTGGATATCATCGTTGACCGTATGAAGCGTGAATTCAACGTTGAAGCTAACGTGGGTAAACCTCAGGTTGCTTACCGCGAAGCGATTCGCGCGAAAGTTACCGACATCGAAGGTAAACACGCGAAACAGTCTGGTGGTCGCGGTCAGTATGGTCATGTTGTTATCGACATGTACCCGCTGGAGCCGGGCTCTAACCCGAAAGGTTACGAGTTCATCAACGACATCAAAGGTGGTGTAATTCCTGGCGAATACATCCCGGCCGTTGATAAAGGCATCCAGGAGCAGCTGAAATCTGGCCCGCTGGCGGGTTATCCGGTAGTTGATCTCGGTGTGCGTCTGCACTTCGGTTCTTACCATGACGTTGACTCCTCTGAGCTGGCGTTTAAACTGGCTGCGTCTATCGCCTTTAAAGAAGGCTTTAAGAAAGCAAAACCAGTTCTGCTTGAGCCGATCATGAAGGTTGAAGTAGAAACACCTGAAGAGAATACCGGTGACGTTATCGGCGACCTTAGCCGCCGTCGTGGTATGCTCAAAGGTCAGGAATCTGAAGTTACAGGCGTTAAGATCCACGCTGAAGTACCGCTGTCTGAAATGTTCGGATATGCAACTCAGCTGCGTTCTCTGACCAAAGGTCGCGCATCGTACACTATGGAATTCCTGAAGTATGATGATGCGCCGAACAACGTTGCTCAGGCCGTAATCGAAGCCCGTGGTAAATAAGCCGCAGGGTTAAAAACCAAAATCCCGTGCTCTCTCCTGAAGGGGAGAGCGCTATAGTAAGGAATATAGCCGTGTCTAAAGAAAAATTTGAACGTACAAAACCGCACGTTAACGTCGGCACCATCGGCCACGTTGACCACGGTAAAACTACCCTGACCGCTGCAATCACCACCGTACTGGCTAAAACCTACGGCGGTGCTGCTCGTGCATTCGACCAGATCGATAACGCTCCGGAAGAAAAAGCGCGTGGTATCACCATCAACACTTCTCACGTTGAATACGATACCCCGACCCGCCACTACGCACACGTAGACTGCCCGGGGCACGCCGACTATGTTAAAAACATGATCACCGGTGCTGCTCAGATGGACGGCGCGATCCTGGTTGTTGCTGCGACTGACGGCCCGATGCCGCAGACCCGTGAGCACATCCTGCTGGGTCGTCAGGTAGGCGTTCCGTACATCATCGTGTTCCTGAACAAATGCGACATGGTTGATGACGAAGAGCTGCTGGAACTGGTTGAAATGGAAGTTCGTGAACTTCTGTCTCAGTACGACTTCCCGGGCGACGACACTCCGATCGTTCGTGGTTCTGCTCTGAAAGCGCTGGAAGGCGACGCAGAGTGGGAAGCGAAAATCATCGAACTGGCTGGCTTCCTGGATTCTTACATCCCGGAACCAGAGCGTGCGATTGACAAGCCGTTCCTGCTGCCGATCGAAGACGTATTCTCCATCTCCGGTCGTGGTACCGTTGTTACCGGTCGTGTAGAA